>JBDTAE010000121.1:0-29762 GCA_039924785.1 Gemmatimonadaceae bacterium
GCCCGCCAGTGTTTGTGCCGGCGGGCCCGCCGACGGCAGCGCCCGGAGAGCGTCGAAGGCGCCTGCGAGGCTTACGGCTTGGCCGCGCCGTCGCTCGCGCCGCATCGAGACCCAAATCCGTTGACGTGTACGATGACGCTGTCGTTCGAGCCGACGGTGGTCGCGATGAGCTTGGCAAGACCGCCCAGCGGCGCCGCACCGTGCTGGCGCGTGCGCTGAGGCTCATCGTCATCCCCTCATTCAGGAAGTGTGAACGCGACGTACGTCCCCCCGGACGGCGCGCCGTTCTTTCCTCCACCACACGCGATCACTACATAAGCTTTGCCGTTCGTCACATAGATCGACGGCGTAGCGTTGCCGGCCGCGGGGAGCGTGTATTCCCACAGCAACTTTCCAGTCAGTTTGTCGAAGACGTGAAATTTGTTGTCATAGGTGGTCGCGCCGATGAACAGCAGCCCGTTCGCTGTCACGATCGCACCGCCATAGTTGTCAGTGCCCGTGTTCTTGATGCCCTGCGCCGCCAGCTTCGGATACTCCCCGAACGGAATCGTCCAGCGGATGTCGCCCTTGTTGAGATCGATCGCGTTCAACGTGCCCCATGGCGGCGTGATGGCCGGATAGCCGTCCGGGTCGAGAAAGATGTTGAAGTTGATGCTTTGGTACTTGAGATAATTTGGATTGGAGCCTGCTCCTGCCGCTACGTCTTTGCCCGTCAGGAGGAAGTTCACAAGATCGTTCACCGGCCCGCCGCCCAGGAACTCGCCAAAGGCCGGCATCTTCCCCGTGCCCGTGCGAATGATCGCGGCGATCTGTTCTCGCGTGCGACGCTTGCCGATGTCCACGAGCGACGGATTGATCGACGACCCGTTCCGGTTCTCTCCGTGACAGCTTGCGCAGTTCGACGAATAGAGCGACTTGTCGTTCCGCGGAACCATCTTGAGCGTCCAGCCCATCTCGTTCGCGTTGACGTACAGCAGGCCGGTCTCGGGATCGAACGCCGGGCCGCCCCACTCACCACCGCCGTCGACACCCGGAAAGATGATCGTCCCGTCGAGATTCGGCGGATCGAACATTCCGCGCGTTTTATACTTCTTGAACATCTCGAGCGCGGCCGCGTGCGCCGCCGGCGTGCGCCTCGTGAGTATGTCCTCCGTCAGGGCCTGCCTCGTGAACGGCGGCGGCAGCACGGGGAACGGCTGTGTCGCCGCCGCGTGCTCTCCGTCGAGCCTCGACGCGGGTACCGCGCGATCTTCGATCGGGAACAGCGGCTTTCCCGTCTCCCGCTCGAACACGTACACGTGTCCCGACTTCGTGATCTGGGCGACCGCGTCGACCTTGCGCCCGTCGCGTGTGACAGTCACGAGCGCGGGCGGCGCGGGGAAATCGCGGTCCCACAAATCGTGGTGCACGCCCTGGAAATGCCAGATGCGCTTTCCAGTCCTCGCATCGAGTGCGAGCAGGGTATTCGCGAACAAGTTGTCGCCGATGCGGTTCGCACCGTAAAAATCGAACGACGCCGAGCCGGTCGACGCAAACACCATCGCGCGCTTCTGGTCGACCGACACACCCGCCCACGCGTTCGCGCCGCCGTTGATCTGCCACGAATCCGCGGACCATGTCTCGTAGCCAAATTCTCCCGGATGCGGAATGGTGTGAAAGCTCCAACGCAACGCCCCGGTCTTGATGTCGTACGCGCGAATGTCGCCCGGCGAACCCGGCAGCGTCTCGCTCACGGTGCTCCCGATGATGAGCATGTCCTCAAACACGACGCCCGGCGTGCTCGCGCTGACGGACAGGCTCGCCGCCGGCCTGCCCAATCCATCGCGGAGGTCGACCGAGCCCGTGCCGTCGGTCCCGAATGTGAGAATTGGCATGCCATTGTGCTTGTCGAGCGCCCACAACTTGTTTCGATATGTGAACAGCACCCGGTCGCCCGTGACGACGACGCCGCGATGGCGGAAGCGACTCGTCGGCGGACGCCCGCCATTCGCGTCGAACTTCCAAAGCTCCTTCCCCGTCGCCGCGTCGAGCGCAAACACCTTGAGACGTGGCGTCGTCGCGTACAGCACGCCGTCGACCACGATCGGGTTCGCTTGCATCTCCGTGCCCTGTCCCTCATCGTGCGTTTCGTACGTCCACGCCACTTTGAGGCGTGAGACGTTCGCCGGCGTGATTTGGCTCACCGTGGAATAGTGTGTATTGTCCGGGTTTCCGCCGTACACGCGCCAATCGACGTCGGCGGCGGACTGAGAGAATACACATGACGGGATCGACAGGAGCGCGAGCGCGATGCGAGTACGCATGAATTCCACGAGTCGGCTGGTGAGAGTATTTCGAGCGCGGTTCGCGCGAAGCTACGCACTTCACCCGGCGGCGGCCAGCAATCTCCGTGTCGCGCTCGCGGCCGCTTTCATCGCCTCGGCGAGCTTGCTCGTGCCCGCGTGCGCCCACGCACAGGTCGGCACCGTTTCTCTGCTCGACTATCACACCGCCGTGCCGGCCGACTGGACCCCGCGCGCCGCGTCATCGTCGATGCGTCTTGCCGAGTACGTCGTTGCGCCTCTGCCGTCGGCGCCAAATGCAGGAGGCGCCGAAGTGGTGGTCTATTTCTTTGGAAAAGGCCAGGGTGGCAACGTCGAGGCAAATCTCACCCGATGGAAAGCGCAGTTCTCAAACCCCGACGGATCGTCGGCGCCCGAAACGATCACCCGCGACTCAGCGGGTGCTTTTCCGATCACCTTCGCCGAATATCGAGGTACGTACGCACGAGGTATCGGCGCAGGAGACGCCGCGAACGCGAAGCCGGGGCAAACGCTGCTTGCGGGAATCGCCGAAACTCCGAAAGGGACGCTGTTCATTCAGTTGTTCGGACCGACTGCCCGCGTCAGCGTTGAACGCGAGACACTGATGCGGTTCGTTAGAGGACTCAAATAGGCCGGCGCCGGCGGCTCTGGCGGCAGTTTGCCGGAACCGGCGTCCCACCTAGCCGTTGATCTGTTTTCCTCGCAGCAGTCGGCAGCAATCCTGCCGCGGCAATTGGCCCGCTTCGATTAGCCTGCAGTTCTCAACTCTTGGCGTCTATCCAGCGGCAGTGTTGGCCGCCAGTGCAAGCGGTTTTCTCAGCCAGAAGAACATCGCTGCCGCCGCAACCTGCGCGGACATGCCGAAGGCGACGAGGGCGGGCAGCGAATGGCTATACAGCGCTCCCATCGTCACGCTGCCCAGGAGCCACATCAGACCGAACACGAAGTTGAAATAGCCGAACGCGCTGCCACGCTTGTTCATCGACACGACCTGCGCGATTCCAGCCCGCAAAGACGCGTCCTGCGCGCCAAGGCCCGCGCCCCAAACAAGCACCGACGCAACGATCGCAGTCGAACCACCAAGAAAACCGAGCGGCAGCGCGAACATCGTGAGCAGAATCCCGACGACGAGCACAGTGACGCCGTATTTATCGAACAGCCTGCCGAAGATCATCGCGGTGATGCCGTTCATTGCCATCGCACCGGCGTACAGCAGCGGAATTGTCTCGGGCGACACGAGCCGTTTGTTCTGAAAATGAAATCCGAGAATTGGAAAGTCGATGAAACCGCAGGCGAGCAAACCCGCTGCGGCGACGTACCACCAGAAGACACGCGGCAACGGTCGCGGTGGCTTCGCGGCAGGCGGTGTGCCCTTGCTCGGGTAGAACGCCCGGGCGGCAAGCAGCGCGGTGAGCGCCAGCGCCGCCGGCACTGCGAGTGGAAGAAACGCGCGAGCGAAATGATGATTCATCTTGAGCACGGTGGCCGCCATGAGCAGCGGGCCAGCCACCGCTCCGGTCTGATCCATCGCGGTGTGAATTCCAAATCCCCAGCCGTGCCCGACTTCGCTCGTCGCCTCGGACAGCAACACGTCTCGCGCGGGGCCGCGGAGCGCCTTTCCCGTGCGCTCCGCGACGATCAACAACGCCGCCGCCTGCCACGTTCCAACGAACGCGAGTCCCGGCACGACGAGAAGATTCAGGGCGTACCCCGCAATCGCGAGCGTCCAGTACGCGCGCGTCCGATCGGCGAGGCGGCCCGAGAACAACCGCAGGCTTGCCGCGATCATTTCGCCGACGCCCGCGATCAATCCTACCTGCGCGCCGGTTGCGCCGAGGTCCTTCAGGTACGGACCGACGATGCTGTACGCGCCTTCGTAGGTCATGTCCGCGAACAGACTGACCACACCGAGGCTCACGATGAACCGCATCGCAGCCTGTCGTTTCTCGCTTTTTTTCGGAGCGGTCACAGCTAGTCGGTGAGAATGCCGAGCGTCTCGAGTACGGACAGCACGCCCAGCACGAGAAGGGCAGCGGTTGCCACATACCGAACGACCTTAGGCGAAACACGCTCGGCAATCCACATCCGAACGCCGGCGCCGAGAAACGCGACGAGCGTTCCTTTCGTCACCATCGCCGCGACCGCGCCGATCCAGACCACCGTTCCCGTGTCGAATTTATCGGCGGCCGGGGCAACGAACTTGGCGGCCATCGCGGCGGCAGTGATCATGCCCACGTCGCCCCACTCGGAAAGGAAGATCGCCGAGAACGCGACCGCCGCTCCGTGGATCACGCGCTGGTCCTTCTCCTTCGGCTTCCGAATATCGGGCTTCTTCCAAAGCGTGTAGGCGACGCCGAGAAAACTCGCGCCGGTTACGGCCGCGACGAGCGGACGAGGGAGGCGCGCGACGGCCCCTCCTGCCGCGACCGCCGCCGCCATCTTGCACATGAACGCCAACGCCATCCCGAACACGATCGACAGCGATCGATACCGAGTCGCCAGAACGCCCGTGGTGTACAACAACTTGTCCCCGACGATCTCGGCGACGAACACGGCGGCATAGGTTGCGGCGAAAATAGTCAGCATGTGTCGAAGCGATGGCCCGGGCGATAATATTGCAACGACTAGAGCGCGCGTTTCGTTGGGCCGCGCGCAATTCTCTCTTCCGACCTCACAGCGAGCATCCCAGGAGATTCGCGTGAAACACATTCGTCATTTCGCCACGGCCGCCGGAACGCTGGCCGTGCTTGTCGGACTCAAAGCCGTCGCCGTCATTCCCGCCGCAGCATCGACCGTTCCGCCGCAGCAACTCCAGCAAGCCGGCGCGAACGGCCAGACCATCGCGGGCATCTCGTGCGACGCGCAGGAAGGCCAGCGCATTCACATCCATCAGCATCTCCTCGTGATGGATCATGGCAAGCCGATCCCGATTCCAGCGAACATCGGCATTCCCGCCGCCAAGTCGTGCATCTATTGGGTTCACACCCATACCCCCGACGGCATCATCCACATCGAAGCGCCGCAGGACCGCAGCTTCACGCTCGGCGACTTCTTCCAAGTGTGGGGTCAACCGCTCGATAAGACGCAAGCCGCAACGGCGGTTACCGCCAAAGGACAGGCGGTCAAGGTGTGGGTCAACGGCAAGCGATACACCGGCGACCCACGCAAGATCGCGCTCGTGCCGCACGCCGACATCGTCATCGAGGTCGGACCTCCGTTCCCAAAGCCGCCGCGCTTCACGAATTGGGGGAAGCTGTAATACGGCGTTAAGAGTTTTACAAATAGGCGCGGCCCGAGGCTACATACCAACCGAGAACATGATGTGCGCCTTGGGCGTCCCGGGGAACATGATCCACGGACCCTTCTCCGACGGCTTCGCGGACAAGCCGGTCGTCGCCGGCGTCGCGAACGGAATGTAGGTGACGTAGAGCCATTGGCCTCCCGTCACCTTTTCCGTCGCCGGATCGAACTTGCCGCCAAAAATCTGATACAGCATGGTCGGCTGCGTCGGCATCTTGAGCTTGCCGCTCTTCACTTCGGCGAAGCGCACCGTGTCCACTTGGCCGCCCTTTACGCCCTGCTCGCGCAACTCGCGACCGCGCGCCATGAATGGTTCCATATTTCGATGGGAGCACGCCGAGTGGAAATCCTTCACTGCCGGGTCCGGTGCGAGGCATATCATCTCGTTCTTGCCATCGCGAAGCTTCACCAGCTTGCTGGCGCTCGAATACCCAAGCACTTCGGCACCCGCGCGGAGCTCTTCAGGAAGGGCCGTAACGGCGGCTGCGATTTGCAGCGCCGGTGGAGGAACCCTGGGCGCTTGGGCGTGCAGCACCATGGCGGAAAGCGCAATGGCGACGGACGCTGTGCGAAGGCACATTGAGATTGGCTCCGGGTAAGGGTTGGGTGCGGGAATACTACCACGCCGAGCACACCATGTCGTCACCAAGCGGGTCACCGCGTTTAAGACAGGAGCTCGAACGGATCGCCGGCGAGCGTCTCGAGGCCGAGCGCCAAATCCAACGCACGTATCGTTGGGAACTGTTTCGGGTCTGCATCGAATGCTTGACAGGCGCAGCGATCGGCGCGGTTTGCATGGGCTTCGGCTTGCACGTTACCGGTCGCGACGTCGGCGAAATCTTCTGGTGGGGCGGAATGCTGCTCGGCTACGTTCTGATCACGATTTCCTTAATGACCGCCTATCAGCGCGGCGAAGAGCGCGGCGACTGGTAGCCGCTCCGAGCCGGCGTTCACCCAACGTCGAATGACCCAAAGATGAAACGTTTCGCCGTCTGGCTGTTTCTCAGCGTCGCCGCCGCTCCCGTCGCCGGCGCGCAATTCAAATCCGCGGCGCTGCCCGAGCTCGACGAGGCCGCTTACCGGGCGCTGGTCCCGGTGGTAAAAGGCATTCGCGTGGAGCCTACAACGCTCACCCTTCGAGTGGGACAGACGATCGAGCTTCGGACGCTCAACGTGATCGTGGTCGATTCATCGGGAAAGGATCGCGGGCGTCTGAGCGGGTTCGATTTCGGAATTCCAAAGGGACAGGCCGCCGTCGCCGTGCCGAGAAAAATCACTGGTAGCCGTCCGGGAACCGCTGTGTTGACGATTCACTATCCAACATTGGCGTGGAAGGGCCGCTCTGACCCGCGTCCGGCGGCAACGGTCAACGTCGAAGTAAAACCGTAACTGGAGCGCGAAATGGCGTCCGAGGACAAATGGCGGGAGATCGTCGCGTCGTCGCTCGATTGGGAACAAGCGCACGCGACGCTGGATTCAGCGCTCGGTGGCCTCTCGCCGGATCTTCGCGGAAAACGCGCCGACCAGTTTCCGCACTCGGTGTGGGAACTGACGAGCCACATTCAGCGAACGCAGCACGACCTGCTCGAGTTTTGCCGGAATCCTCATTATCAGGAAATCAAATGGCCCGACGATTATTGGCCGAAATCGGCGGCGCCCGCGAACGACGCCGAGTGGCTCGAAACGATCGACGCCATTCATCGCGACACGAAGGAGCTCGCCGAATTTACGAAGGACGCGTCACGCGACCTGACCGAGCGGATCCCGCACGGCACGGGTCAGACGTACTTGCGCACCGTCCTTCTGGCCGTCGACCACATGTCGTATCACGTCGGACAGATCATCGCGGTGCGGCACCTCCTCGGCGCGTGGCCGGCGGCGTGACGTCGAACCGAAGGCATTTGCTCCTTGGAAAACGGCACGCACGAACGAGCGCGGTGAGACAGTAGCGTTCTAGAAACGGGGGTCGGCGGCGTCTTCGATCAGCGCGGCAACGGGCAGTCGGCGAGATGTAACGGCGTCGACTGCCCCTCGCTCGTGAAGAGCAACCGGCCGGCGTTGTTTGCCCACGTGACACCCTCGCCCTGCGGCTCGCCGAGTTTCACGATGTCGCACATCATTGGCGCGAGCGAGTGGTTGACGCGGCCGGTGATCGTATCGGTCGCGAAGATGAAGACCTGCGTGTACGTCCGCACCGCCAAGTGCGCGTGATCCGGCGACAGCGACGCATCCGAGATCAGTCGCAACGGTGCGGAGCCGGAGATGATCGGCAAGCTGTCGATCAATTCGGCGATCGCGTGGCCTTTTTGCGTCCACACCGCCGCCGCAAGTCTGAACACGAGGGCCGGCCGCAACCGGCGCCCGGCATCGAAGCGCGGACGCTTGGTGATGAGAAAGATGTCGCCGTTCGGTGCGACGAACATCGCTTCGACGTCGTGCGGACCATCAGAATACTGATATACGACGTGCTCCGCGCGCAGCGTGTCCGACGCGCCGCGCGACGTCGCTGTTGGTTCCGGCGCGCGATAGATGCGCCGCGAGGGGCGCCTTTCCTTGTTGTCGCCGGTGTCGCCGATGTAGATGCATGACGTCACACCCGCGGATTTACGACCTTTCCGACTGTCGCCGCATGTACCAATCGCCGCAGATTCCCAATCCGCGTTCTCGGCGTCGAGCACGCGCCATGTTCCGCGGTCGGCGCCGGTGGTATCCATCGCGAACAACACGGCAGGATTGTTCGAATCGTTGATCGTGAAGAACACGCCGGGTTGGCGCGTGCTCATTGCCGCCGTGGAGTTTTCGACGAGATCGCGACGGGCGTGGGTCGCGACAGTCGATATCTTCGTCACGGGAATTCCCTGCCCCGCGGCGAACGCCGGCGCAGCGGCGAAGAGGGCGAGGAGAATTTTTGCTCGACTCCGCCCAAGCGCGGACGATAGATTCTCCCGCATGACCATTCGCACCCCCCACCAGTTCCGAATTGCCGCCATCGCGATCGCCGCGTCGATCCTGTCGACCGCGGCGCGCGCGCAGTCGACCGGCACACTCACGGCCACTGAACGCACCATTGCCGACGCGGTCGATACGCACAGCGCGGAGTCGTTGGCGTTGCTCGAACGGTTGGTGAACATCAATAGCGGAACTCTAAACATCGCCGGCGTGAAGCAAGTCGCCGACGCGCTGCGGACGCCGCTCGAGGCACTCGGTTTCGCGACGCGGTGGGTTGACGGCGCGTCGTTTCACCGCGCGGGGCATCTGATCGCTGAGCATGCTGGGCAAGGGCCAAAGATACTCCTCATCGGACACCTCGATACCGTTTTTGAGCCCGCCAATCCGTTTCAGCGGTTCGAGCGGCTCGACGACAGCACGGCCCGCGGTCCCGGCATCATCGACATGAAAGGCGGCGACGTCATTGTGATTTATGCGTTGCGGGCGTTGAAGGACGCAGGCGCGCTCGACCGAATGAACGTGACGATCGTCTTCAACGGCGACGAGGAAGAACCGGGCGCGCCGCTCGAGGCTGCTCGAAAAGCGCTCGTCGACGCCGCGAAAGGCGCCTCCGTCGCGCTGGGCTTCGAAGACGGCGCGGGAGATCCGAAGACCGCGGTCGTCTCGCGCCGCGGCGCGGGCTCATGGAAGCTGACCGTCACCGGAACGCCGGCACACTCATCACAGATCTTTAAACCAGAGTTCGGCGCAGGCGCCGTGTACGAAGCGTCGCGTATCCTGCACGAGTTCTATACCAGGCTGTCGACGGAGCCGTACCTCACGTTCAATCCGGGGTTTGCGCTCGGCGGCACCCTCGTCACGCTTGACTCGACCGGCACACAGGGCTCCGGCGCAGGAAAGACGAATGTGATCGCCGAGCATATGAGCGTGACCGGGGATTTGCGGACGCTGTCCCCCGATCAGCGCACCAAGGCCAAGCGCACGATGACGGAGATCGTGTCTCATCATTTGCCGAAGACCAGCGCCGAAATCGTGTTCGACGACGGCTATCCGCCAATGGCGCCGACCGCCGGCAATCGCCGCCTTCTCGCGATGTACGACAAATCGAGCCGGGACCTCGGCTTGGGCTCGGTTTCGGCGGTGGATCCGTCCCGCGCAGGGGCGGCCGACGTCTCGTTTGTCGCGGGCATCGTCCCGATGATCATCGACGGAATCGGACTCTCCGGCCACGACGACCACAGCGCAAAGGAAACCGCCGATCTTCGGATGCTTCCAGCGCAAACCAAGAGAGCGGCGTTGGTCTTATACAGGCTGTCCCAGCCGGGTTCGACGGTCCGCCCGTAGCGGATGGAATGGCCGGGAGCCGGCGACTGTCCATCACACGGAAGCTCACGCGACCCGCTGCACGACGCTGTAGACCATCGCATGCCAGACCTCGACCAATCCGACGCTGACCTCCTCGCTGGTGCCAGAGCCGGCGACGAGCGGGCTTTTGCCGCGCTCGTCGCCAGGCATGAGGGCGCCGTGGCGGCAACCGCGATCGGAATGCTGGGCTATGGCGACGACGCCGACGACGTGGGTCAGGAGACTTTCATTCGTTTTCATCGAGCCATCGACCGTTTTCGCGGTGAGTCGAGTCTCAAGACGTACCTTGTGCACATCGCCATGAACCTGTCGCTCAACGCCTTGCGAAAACGGAAGCGGTCGCTGTTGCGCTTCGTCAGCCGCGACGAAACGACGATCGATACGCCGGAGCTGCGCGCTGGCCCGGACGAGGAGGTCGACGTCGGCGAAATGCAGCAGGTCGTTCGACGGGCGGTACGGGGCCTTGGCGAAAAACATCGCGCCGTCGTCGTCCTGCGAATGTTTCAAGAATGCTCAACGAGGGAAGCCGCCGACATCCTCGGCGTGCCTGAAGGAACCGTTCTGTCGCGTCTCTCGCGCGCGATAAAGGAGCTCGAAGCGCGGCTCGAGCCGTACGTCCGCCGCGGTGTAGTACTCCCGGAGACCATCCGATGATCGACCACGATACATCCCCTGAAGATTCGTTCGCCACGCTCGTGCGCGGCGCGGCACCCACGGCGTTCGAGCCTGGCTTCACCGACCGCGTGCTCGCGCGACTGCGGGCGGAACGCGAGCATCCGTTTTCCCTGGTGCTCGAACGCCAGTTTCGCCGCATCGTGCCGTTGCTGGCCGCCGCGTCGCTGCTGTTCGCCGCTTACAACTGGTGGAGCTCCCGCGACACGGCGAGCTCCGTCATCGACGCCGCGCTGAATCTCCCGCGCGTGTCGATGGCGTCTGCCTATACAGCCTCCTCCTTGCTCGAAACGGCAACGACGACGGAACCGGAAATGCCATGACCGCGAACTCGAAGTCAATGATTCTACTTGCCGCCACGTTGGTGGTCGGCTTTGCACTCGGGTTGTTCTCCGACGCCACGCTTCGGGGCGGTCGGCGCGGCCAGATCGATCGTTTGCGTCGCCCGCCCGGCTTCGTCGAGCACATGGAATCGGTGATCCAGCCGCACTCCGACGCGCAACGCGACTCCATCAAGCCGGCACTAGATCGCGTCGCGCAGTTCAACCAGCAGCTGTTCAAAGATGCCGACGTTCGCATGCGCGCCGGTCTCGATTCGATGCAAGCGACGCTCGCGCCCATACTCGACGCTCAGCAGCGCGATCGGCTCGCCGCCGAGGTGAACCGAGGACCGAAGTTCGGTCGCGGACGTGGGGGACGTGGGGGCGGGGTGGGGGCGGCCGCGGTGGATTCGGCCGCGGTGGCGGGCTAGACAACCACCCTCCTACGCCAAACGACTAGCGTTCGAGTGGTTTCTTCGGCAAAATGAGGGGCAGACTCCCCCGAGGAAATTCATGTCACAGTATCGTCTACCCCTCGCCGCGGCGGCCGTCGGTTTACTCGCCCTGCCGCTCGGCGCACAACTCATTCCGGTCAACAGCGCCAAGCTGTCGATGCCCACGGGCTCGGCGAAGTTCGCGACCAAGTATACCATCGACCAGTTTCTGTCGCCGTCGTCGCCGCTCGAGGTGAGCGCGGCGAAAAGCACCGACAAGGTTGCGTGGGTGTCGTACGAGCGCGGAATGCGCAACGTCTACGTCGCGTCCGCGCCCGATTTCAAACCGGTGAAGATCACCAAGTTCAACGCCGACGACGGAATCGATGTCAGCTCCGTGCGTCTTTCCGACGACGGCAGCATGGCGATCTTCGTGCGCGGCGCCGGTCAGAACCGCGTGGGTTGGGTTGCGAATCCGTCGCACGATCCGAACGGCGGCGACCGGGCTATCTGGGCCGCGAAGACCGACGGCAGTGGTGCCTGGCGCTTGAGCGCCATCACCAACAACGAGGTTGTTGGACGTGGAGGCGGTCGCGCGGGCGGACCTGAGCTCTCGCCCGACGGCAAGTACGTCGTGTTCCCGCGCGACGGCCAGTTGTATCGCGCGCGCACCGTGCGCGGCGCGAATGCCCCGATGGACACAGGCACCACGCCGTTCATCAAGGAGTGGGGAGCGCAAGGAAATGCGCAGTGGTCTCCCGATGGAAGCAAGATCGCGTTCGTGAGCACGCGCGAGAATCATGCGTTCATCGGCGTCTATGATATGAAAACTCGAAAGGTCGACTTCCTTTCGCCGAGCACGGACTTCGACGGCAGTCCGATTTGGTCGCCCGATAGTAAGCGCATCGCGTTCATTCGTCGACCTGGTACGCCGTTCGGCCAGCAGGTCGCGACGGGCGGTGCGTTTGGTCAGACGCCTGTCGCTGGCGCAAACGGTGGCGTTGGAACAACCGGAATGCCGGCCGGCGGCGCAGCAGCCGCGGGCGGTGCGCGCGGAGGTCGCGGCGGACGCGGCAACGCCGGGGGCGGCGGAGCGGCGGCGGTGACTGGTCCGAGCGGCTGTCCGGCCGGCGGAGGTGGTGGCGGTCGCGGATTTGGAGGCGGCGGTGGTGGTGGTGGCGCGGTCGCAGCGCCGGTTCAAATCGACGGCCTCTGTCACGCGGCCTTCTCCGGCGGCTACACCATCGAGTTCATGGTGGCCGATGTCGCGACTGGAAAGGCGCAAGTGTTCTGGCACAACCAGCCGAACGATCGCGTGTTCAACGCGATCAACTCGATGCAGTGGGCCGACGATCGCGTCATCTTTGGCGGGCAGCCGCCGAACGACGAGTGGGACCGCTTCTACTCGGTGACCATCAGCAACCCGCAGACGGAACCCACGTTGCTGACGACCACCGACGGTCTCATCAACGACAGCGTCGCGGACCGCACGTTCGTCACGACAGCGCTTTCACACGACGGCAAGACGTTCTATTACTGCACCAACGCAAAGGACATCGAAAAGCGGCATATCTGGGCCGTGCCCGTCGGCGGCGGAACGCCGCGGCAGATCTCGACCGACGACGGCGTCGAAGTGTCGCCGACGCCGCTCGCGTCTGGAAAGAGTATCGCGGTGCTGTATTTCAACGCCACCGTGCCGGCGTCGATCGGCATCGTTCCGGCCGACGGCGGCACGACCAAGGTCGTGTTCCCGACGCTTGGAAAGGATTTCCCGCAGGCTGCGCACGTCACGCCGGAAATCGTGATCACGCATGCGGCAGACGGAATGGAAGTGCACAACCAGCTTTTCATTCCGAAGGATATGAAGCCGGGTGAACGGCGTCCCGCGATCGTCTTCGTGCACGGCGGTCCGTCGCGACAGATGCTCCCGGCCTATCACTACATGCAGTTCTACCACTGGGCATACGCGTACAACCAGTGGCTCCAGTCGCAGGGCTACGTCGTGCTCTCGGTGAACTACCGCAGCGGCGTCGGGTACGGCAACGCGTTCGTCGCGCGCCGAACACCGAGGGCCGCGGCAATGCCGAGTATCAGGATGTCGTCGCGGGCGCGAAGTACTTGCAGGGCCGCTCCGACGTCGATCCCGCGCGCGTCGGAATTTGGGGACTCTCATACGGCGGTTTGCTCACGGCCGAAGCGCTCGCGCGCAACTCCGACATCTTCGTGGCGGGCGTCGACCTCGCGGGCGTTCACATCTACGGCAACGCGTCCGACACGACATCGCTCGCATTCCGTTCGTCGGCCGTTGGCGCGATTGACGGCTGGAAGTCTCCGGTATTCCTCGAGCAGGGCGACGACGATCGCAACGTCGAGTTCTCGCAGATGGTCGGCCTGGTCGATTTGCTGCGCGCGCGCGGCGTGTACTACGAGCTCACGATCGAGCCCGACGACGTGCACGAGTCGCTCATCCACAGTCGCTGGATCGACATCTTCAGCCGCGGCAGCGATTTCCTCCATCGTTTCGTGTGGGACAAGCAAGCACCGCCGGTCATGACCTCGAACGGCCGGCATTAAGCGTCGCAACACGCGTCCCGGTCAGCGAGCTGCTGGCCGGGACGCGTTTTTTCAAAACACTCATTTCTTAGCGCGTCGTTCCAGCCCCCGCGCAACGAAGACTCGTTAGTATCGTCGTACCACCGTCTCGACCGTTCTCCTCCCAGCCTCCTGTCGTCCCGACCAGTGTTGCTCGAAACCCGACGTCCACCGCTCAGCGCGATGCTGCTCCAGCTCGGGTTGATCGCGGTCACCGTCGTTCTGCTTCTTCAGTCGACGAAACAGGCGATGCTGCCGAAGACCGAAACTCCGCTCTTGTGGGGCGCCGAGTTCGCGGTAATCGTCGGCGTCCTCGTGCTGCGCTCAGGCTGGGGACGCGACAGCGGATGGAGAGAGGAGCAAGAGCAGCTCGGCACACTGGCCAACAACTTTTACGAGCCGCGACGCGAATGGCTCACCGCCGGCTGGGCGATCGCCTTCGCAATATTCGGTGGACTGTGGTGGGGACTCGCCACGTGGGGCGTCATGTTCACCGGCATGCGCCGTGGTGTCGGCGGACGCGCACTCGCAGACTTCGAAACGGCAATAGCAATGGGCGCGATCACCGGCGGTGTGGTCGGCGCGGTCATCGGGCTTGCCATCGGGCACTTCTGGGAAAAGCGCCATCGCGCCAACCGGCATGCGCGCAAAGCGGCAAGTGCTTGACCTTCGGATTCGCGTCGAGAAGAGGCGGGCGTCTTATTCTGAGTCCGGTCGGCTCGCCCAGTAGTCGTCGTTCTTGATCAACACGTCCAGCGCGATCGCCGACGGTCCCGATTCGACCGTATAGTCCGCGATATGCACGGCTGACACAGGAATCGTCGCGCCGGCGCCGTCTTCCAGCGTGAGCTTGAGTGCGTCGCGAGCGGCGAAGTATCGCTCCAACCTTGACTCGTCGCGCGGAGAGCCGTCGAGCGGAACAGCCTGTGAGAATAATCTAAAGACTGGCTGTACGAGCTCGTACCCAAGACCCGGCCGAAATGCGCCCCACGCGCGGCCGATGTCGCGGTCCGCGTGCTCGAGCTCCGAATGGCCAACGATGACGCCGTGCAGCTTCACGGTATGTCGCATCCCGAAAACTAGCCGAGAATCGGCAGGCGTTCGCGCAAGAAGGCGGTGTGATTGCGCAGGCGCGGAGATAGCCTGGCGGAGGAGCAACTCCGTTACGGTGCGCCCGGTTTCTTCTTCGATTGCGGCGGCGCGGTAGCAGCCGCGGTCGTGTCGGCGCTGATGCGGAAGGTGAACATCTGCTCCACGAGTTGGCGAACCTTGTTGGTGCCGATTTTCGCCGGTTGAAAGCGCATGTACGGCAGCGCGTTGCGTACGGCAGTCACGAACGCCGGATTGGGCGTGTTCATGACCTTGAACGATGCCGTGTCCGCGAACCCGGTCGTGTCGACGACGTACTGCGCGGCGACCGCGCCGGTGATGTGCGCCTCAAGCAGCTTGAGCGGATATGCGGGGGCCGCGCTGTTCGCCGCGCGGACCACCGCGGAATCAACTTCGAGAATTGAAAAGACCGAGTCCGGCGCGCCTGCGAGCGGCGGAGCCTCGGGCGTGGTTGTCGTGTCAGGAGAGGCGCGGCCGATCGTGCGGGCGAGTTTGAGCGGGCGACCGTCGCCAACCACCGGCGGGCCGTCGCCGGTCCCGGTCCCCGGCTTGAAGAGATCTATGTAATGCACCGTCTCGCGCTGCCCGCTTTGCCCATTGGTGCGATCCGGCGGCGGAATGTAATACACGCGATTGGCAATGCTTTCACTCGGGACGTCCGCGGTTGGGAGAGTCGCGATCACCGATCCGCCAATGAGCAGCGTGTGCGCAACGATGCTCAACGCTGCGGCTGTGAGCAGCGCGGTTTCTTTCGTGTAGGATTCCTTCCACAAGCGCAACATATGCCCCCCAGTGCAGCGCGCGTGCGCGACGACGCCGCGCACGAGGACAGACCCGCGCTACGCGACCCGCGTCATTGCACGCCGTAGCGCTCGCGAAGCAGAGCGAGATGATGTCGCTCGTGCCCGCTGATGATGTACAACAAGGCGCGCGGAGTGATCGTCTTGCCGCTCGCCGTTCCTCGACGTGCAAGTGCGTCGTCGCTCAAATGCTTCGCGAGCTGCACCGTCGCGGCTCGCACCGCCTTCATCTCGTCGATCAGATCGGACAGCGTTCGCGCGCCGAACTCGCCGGCCGGAACGAACAGATTTTCGTCGAACGATGGAAGATTCGTCTTGTCGTCTCGCGCGACACGTAACGCCCGATACGCCATGATGCGCTCTGTGTCGCTCAAATGTCCGATCGATTCCTTGATCGTCCACTTGCCCGGCGCGTAGGCGAAATCCTCACGGTCAGGCGTCACGGTCGACAGCACGGCAATCGTGTCCTGCATCTGCGCTTCAAGAAGTTGAATCAGATCGCCGTCGGGCACGCGATCGATGTACTTAGTGTAATAGGCGTCGTGCTCTTCGGCTGCGGGGCGGGCAATGGTCACGGCACTCATTCGAAAAGAGTGATGGCGAGACGGATTGCGTTCGTCCGTCTACTGTTGGAGTATCGTCGGCGCGCGGGCGGTGTCAACGGTCCAAACAGATCAAATACAATTCGTGAAACGGTCTACGTCGCCGCGGGAACGGCTCGTCCCGGCGCGTCCGATCGCGGGCGATCCCCGGCGAGCACAGCCTGCTTTTTCCCGAGCCAGAGGCCGAGGCCGAGCCACACCACAGCGATCGGGACACCAACGAACGATATCCCAGAAAGTCCGAGTCCGATTGCGGCGAGTGCGCCGTACGTCCACGCGCCGATCTGATCGCCGCCGCGATACACGAACGTCTCGATGATGTTCTTCGCCTTGTACTTGTCTTCGCGCGGAACGACGGTGAACAGCACTTCCATCGCGGGATTCGTGATCGCGAAGTTCGATCCGCGACGCAGCACCGTGAAAACAACAAGAGTCGCGAACGTCGGCATCGCACCGAGCGCGCCAAAGCCCGCTATGCTCAAGATCGCCTGGAACGAGAGCGCCAATCCGAGTCCCAGCCAACGAATGATCCGACCCGTAAAGAAGATCTGCGTGACAACCGTCAGCATCTGCGCGGCGAGCTCGATGCGCGCCAGAACCGCCGTGCGCGCCGTGGTACTCGCGTAGTAGCGACCGACAATATCCGCCTGCTCGAAGTACAGAAACGTCGAACCGATCGTATAGAAAATCATGAAGACGCAAATGCCGAGCAGGTAGGGCGATTTCACAACCGCGCTGAATCCCGCCCACACACTTCCACCGATCACGTCCGAACGTTCGCCGCGACGCGTCGCCCGCTGCGTCGGATCGCCATGCGCCTCGAGGGGAAAGCGCACCACCGTGAACACCGCGAGCTCGATCAACACCGCCGACACGAGCAGCACATTCACCGCGCCGATCGTGTTCGCGAGCGCGGCCGTCGTCGCGGATCCGATCAACGATCCCATCGTGCCGCCGACGCCGATGAAGCCAAAGAGGCGCTTGGCCTGCTCGCTCTTGAACGTGTCGGCCATCAAACACCAGAAGATCGACGTGTTGAAGAGCGCGAACACGGTGAGCCACACGAAGAACGCGCGCCCCATCCAGACGTCGGCCGTCGAACCTTCTCCCGTCGACACGAACCGCAGCACCGTGTAAAAGACGAGAATGTTCACGACGAAGAAGTGATACGAGATCGGAATCACGCGCCGGACAGGAAACCGCACGACGAGCGCCGAGAAGAACGGATTCAGGGCGAGCGTCGCGGTCAACGTTCCCGCGAACAGCCAGGGCAGCTTCGTGACGCCCGACGCCGCCGCGACCGCGTCGCGAATCGGGCGCAGCACGAAGTAGCTGCTGAGCAAAAAGAAAAAGAACGCGAACGACGTGAGCACCGCCCGAACTTCATCCGCGCGGATGTCGACAGCTAAACGAAGAAGCTTGTGAAGTTGCGAGTCGGCGTCGGACTCGCGCTCCAAATCACTCACTCGGTTTCACGCCCTGCTTCGCCTTCCACGCCGCCAGCACTTCCGCCTCACGCTGCGCTGAGACGCCCGATGGCTTTCCGTCCGCCAGACCCTGAAGCTCCGCTGCACTTCGCGTCTTGTTCCAGTCGAGCGTGTCCTTCGCCGTGACGGCGAGCGTACGAAACGTAAGTCCCGCCGCGATCGCCCTGTCGATGCTGCGCCGCGAGAACGCCACGTTGTCCGGCCGGTCTGCGACCCACACCGGCATGTTCGACCAACCGCGAATCTTCTGCTCCGCGAGAAAGTCGGCCGGTACCCACGTGAACTGCGCGCCGGCCGTCGTCACCGCCTTGATCCCATAGAGCATCTCAGCCATCGTGAGATTCTTCGACGGACCCGTCGCGTTGAACGTTCCCAACGTGTCGTTCTCCGCAACGCGGATGGTCCACTCTGCAATGTCGCGTGAGTCGATGAACTGCACGGGATCTGTTCCGTCGCCCGGCGCCAGAACATTGCCGCCCTTGTCGATTCGATAGGGCCAGTAGGTGAACCGATTGGTCGCGTCGAGCGGGCCGACGATGAGACCTGGGCGTATGATCGTGAACTTGCCGGCATACTTTCGCGCGACCTCCCGCTCCGACTCGGCCTTTAGAATTCCGTAATTCCCGCCCTTTCGCGCGTCCGCCGCCGGAATGTTGTACGGGTCCATGCCAGGCGGAAGCGGGTGGAGCGGATCACTCTCGTCCGCCCAGACGGTCTTGTCGTCGTTGTACGCCGAGATTGTCGAAATGAAGATGTAGTGGTCGCAGTTGCCGGCCATGTACTGCGACACGTTGCGCACCCACGCCGGCAACGTCGTCGGATTGTCAATCACGACATCGAACTTCCTGCCCTTGAGCGCGCTCATGTCGCCATTCAGGTCGCCGATCAACTGCTCGACGCGCCCCTTGAAGAAATCGGGACGCGTTTTGTTGCGGTTGATCAGCGTAACGCTGTGTCCGCGCGCGATCGCGTACTCCACCTGTTCCGGACCGGTAAATCCCGTGCCCCCAAGGATCAGGATGTTGAGCGGCTTTTTCGACCGACCAACCTCCGCACGAGGCACGTCGGCTGAAATCGGGTTTGCGAATCCAAGCTTCGGAAGTACGCCGAGACCAACGGCGCCTCCTGCGGCGGCGGAAAGCTTTAGGAACTTTCGGCGGCTTGTAGACACGGGACGATCTCCTCGAAACGAATTCGCCTGGATTGGCGCTCACAAAAACATGGTCCCGTTGCCGCCCGGGCGACAGGCCGTCGCTTCGGCACGCATTGTACGGAAAGTGTCGATCGCCCGGCTGGCGGTGTCCTTTCAGCGCGATAGCTTGTTCGGCAACTCGCTTCCTTCGCCGCCACCCGAGGCCATCATGAGTCATCTTTGCTCCCGCGCCGCTTTCGTCGCATCCGTCCTGTCGATTACGGCGGTCGCGCCGCCGATGTTCGCGCAGGACGCGTCGGCGCCGGTGGCGTCGAAGTCGGGCATGGTGATCACGACCTCCGCCCCGGCCTCCGACGTCGGCGCCGCGATTCTCAAGAAAGGCGGCAACGCGGTCGACGCCGCCGTCGCGACGGCCTTCGCGCTCGCCGTTACGCATCCGAGCGCCGGCAACATCGGCGGCGGCGGGTTCATGGTGATTCGCCCGAACAAGGGCGCGTCGATCACGATCGACTACCGCGAAAAAGCCCCGCTCAAGTCGACGCAGACGATGTATCTCGACTCGACGGGCAAGATTGCCCGTCAACGCACCGCCACCGGCTATCTCGCGCCGGGCGTCCCGGGCACCGTGCGCGGCCTGTCGACAGCCCACAAGAGATTCGCGAAGCTCTCGTGGAGTG
Source organism: Gemmatimonadaceae bacterium (assembly GCA_039924785.1). Lineage (GTDB taxonomy): Bacteria > Gemmatimonadota > Gemmatimonadetes > Gemmatimonadales > Gemmatimonadaceae > JAQBQB01. Next base: position 19,765 of record JBDTAE010000121.1, read on the forward strand.
ACGACGTCATGCCCGCGGTAGAGCTTGCCGAAAAAGGATTTCCCATCTCGGACGCACTCGCGCGGTCACTCAACCGCGAAGTGGTCGGCGCCATGGCGAAATATCCGGCATCCGTCGCGGCGTACGGCAAACCCGGCGGCGGCACATGGGAGGCCGGCGACACGATCATCCTTCGCGACCTCGGCAAGACACTTCGCGCCATCGCGACGAAAGGGCCGAACGCGTTTTACACCGGGTGGATCGCCGACAGCATCGCGGCGGCAATGTCGGCAAACGGCGGAATCATCTCGAAGAAAGACCTGGCCCAGTACGCCGCGGTCGTTCGCGCGCCGGTTAAGGGCAAGTATCACGGTTACGAACTGATCGGAATGCCGCCGCCGAGCAGCGGCGGCGTCACGATGATCGAGATGCTGAATATTTTAGAGAACTTTGATCTCCCCAAGCTGGGTGCGTTTTCGCCGCAAGCACTGCACTACGAGATCGAAGCAATGCGTCGAGGCTATCTCGACCGCGCCCGCTATCTCGGCGATCCGGATTTCGTGAAGATGCCGCTGACGAAGCTGATGTCGAAATCCTATGCGAAAACGCTCGCGGCGTCGATCGACCCGAATCATGCGTCGAGCAGCGCGGAGCTCGGAAAGGACATCCTCACGACGCTGGCCGCGACGGAGCATGACGAGACCACGCAATTCTCGATCGTCGACAAGGACGGCAACGCCGTGTCGAACACGTTCACGCTCGAAGGCGGGTTCGGATCGCACGTCGTCGTGAGCGGCGCCGGGTTCATTCTCAACAACGAGATGGGCGACTTCAACAAGAAACCGGGGGAGACGAACACCACGGGCGACATCGGTACGCCGGCGAACATCATCGCGCCCGGCAAACGGATGCTGAGCTCAATGAGCCCAACGATCGTCACGAAGAACGGAAAATTGTTCATGGTCACCGGCTCGCCCGGCGGACGCACGATCATCAACACCGTGATGGAGATCGTGCTTAACGGCCTGGATTTCGCCATGGACGCGAGACAAGCGGTCGATGCGCCCCGCTTCCACCATCAGTGGATGCCGGACGTAGTTACGTTCGAGCGCAATGCGTTGCCCGATTCGACGACTCAGCGTCTACAGGCCATGGGACACACGTTGCGGTTCGCCGGCGTGCAGGGCGATGGGCACACCATCATCATGCGCGACGGCGTCGCGTATGGCGCGAACGACAAGCGCAGCAGCGATTCGAAAGCGGCCGTCCCCTGACCGGCGCGCGCCCGACTGATCCTGCTAAAATTCGCGTTTCTTCATCTGCTGGAACAACTCGAGTGCTTCCTCGTCTTGCAGAGTCGGAGGCGGCCGGGTTGCATCGAGTGTCGCGTCATACGTCCGGCTCTGAAGCGCCTTCGGTCTTGCGGCTTTGGCAACCGTTTTCTTGACCAGCTTTGCGAGCTGCTTGTCGTCCATGGCGTCCGACTCCGGCACGGGTGAGCGAAGAATCTCCATCGTAACCTATTGTTCAGCATCCCCGCGAAACAGACCCACCGCGATCCTCGTCCGATGACCCACCCGCCCGAGAGAATCCAGGTCGCCAGCGCGGCGCGTACGCACATCGAGCGCGGATTTCGTTTCGAGAACGCGGGCACGCTCGACCGAGCGCTTGACGAATACCGTGCCGCGCTCGACGCGTCGCCGACTCTCTCTGAGCAAGCTGAAGCACACCTTGGCACGGCGCGCGTCCATCGTACGCTGTCGGATTGGGCCGAATCGCACCGCGAAGCCCAGATCGCCATTCGTATTGCCGACCGTATTCCGAACGACGACCTCGTCGCCGAAGCAATGAATGTCGAGGTGGGAACGCTGCAGGTGCAGGGTGAGTTCGACCAAGCCGACAAGTTGGCGCACGAGGCAATCAAACGCGCCAAATCGCCGCGCGTCCGCGGAATCACCCTCCAGAACCTCGGCAGAAGCGCCGCGGAACGCCGCGAGTTCGACACGTCCGACCGCTACTTCGAGCAATCGATTGCCGCGTTCCGTGAGGGGAACTATGAGCTCGGGTTAGCGATCGCCCTGACGAACGCCGCAAAGGCGGCACTGGACCGCGGAAATCCGCAACGGTCAATCGAAATCGGTGTGGAAGCCATTGGACTCGCGCGCAGGCTCAACGCGCTCGACGTGCTATTGTCGACGGTTCAGAACCAGGCCGCGGCGCTGGTAGCTATCGGCGATCTGCAGTCCGCCGAAGACCTGCTGACCGAAGCGCTGGGCCACTTCACCAGCGCGCGAAACCTCGTGCGACAGGCCGAGTGTCTCGAGATCATGGGCGACATCAGCGTTCGTCGCGGTGACAACGAAACCGCTGCGCGATGCTATGCCCGAGCGGCGGACCTTGCGATCGGCGGTGGCGACGCTCCACTGATCGAGCGTCTCCACCGCCGCGTTACACCACAGAAGAAGTAACTGGCGTGTGCTTAGAGCCCGCCGGGCGGCGTGCCCATTCCATTCGTACCGCTGCTCGAATTTCCACCCCTTGGCAACGACGAATGGAAATCGCTCTCGCCCCTCGAATCCGGGACGCAGATCGGATTTCCGTTCTCGTCGTAGGCAATGACGTATCCGCTCTCGCAGAAGATGTCGTCGTGGCTCGGTCGTGCCGAGGGTGTCTTGTTCGAGGCGGCGGGCGCCGTGACAGACTGACCGCAGGCCGACATCACAACGGCAGTGCTGACCAGCAAGAGCACTCGTTTCATCTGATCCTCCGCGGAGTCGTTCCGCGTTCCACTAGGGCATGCCGCCAAAATCGCCTGCCTGAACCGGGAGTGCCGAGGACTCTGGTCAGGCAACTGGCGCGCCCGTCAAGCATTTTTTGTGCTCATCGTCGGCGACGAGCCCGCGATTCAAGTTATGGGGTGGCGCGCGGGTCGGCCACTTGGTGTATTCTATAGGGCGGTGTTGACTCGCATTTTGCCCTGGGAGAGAGCGGACAAAATGGCACGACAGGGACGACAGGGAAAACAGGGAAAACCAAACCGGCCGGGAAAACCGCCGCGAAAAGGCCGGCCGGCAACGAAGAAACGGGCGTCCACGTCCGACTACTTCACCCAGCCCGGCAAGCGCGGCGCGGTCGTCGTTTTGCGGAAGCCAATCGGTAACCGCGCAACCGCAAAGGTATGCGGCGTAATGCCTTCCGCGGTCCATGCCAAAATGCTCATCACGCAGCTCGAGCGGGCCGAGTCGGTCGTTAAGGATTTGTTTCTCGAGGCGACCGACGACGGGATCGAAGCCCTGGAAGCGGTCCTGCTCGCGTGTCGCACCGAGGTCCTCGAAAAGGGACCAAAGGTCCAGGAACGGGCGTCGGCCCCTGAACGGCCGGCCGAATAGAGCCTACGAGGTTTTGGTCGGGCGCTTGGGCGGCGCGTAGCCCGCGAAATGCCCCGTGTGATGCCACGTCGACGTTTGCGACCAATCGTCTTCTTCCGCCGGCTCAGTGTCGCTGAGCTTTCGAATGTCGATGCTCACCGACCCACTGTCGTCGAGCGGATTGTAGATGTTCGCGAATCGCTGCCCGAACACGACTTCCTCGGGCTTGTAGGACGAACGCGCATGCACCGTTTGCGAGAACGTCTCGTCGGTGCCGGTCATCAGAATCATGAATTCCGCGTCCTTCGCAACCATCTCCTCGTGCGACATCCCGAACATTGGACTTTTCTCATTGATCGGATGCACGATGGTCCAACTCAGCGGAAAGAACACGACCGACGTCCGCTCGAGCATGAGCTGATCATACTTCCGCGATGACCCCTCGATACGGCTGAAGAGCACCTTCGCCTCGAGCTCCACAAGCTGGTTGCTACGCGCGTTCGTGATTCGGAACATGAACGCGGTGTAGCCACGGTACGGTGCCACCACCGCCCGCTGGCTGAACATCACGGCCGCCGTGGGTCGCGAGAAGCGCGAAAAGAGAATTCCGGTAATCAGCGCGAAGACCAGCAAACCGACCAGCGACTCCGCCGTCATCACGAGGTGGGCGGGTAGCCCATTCGGCGTCACGTTGCCGTAGCCGATGGTCGCCAGCGTCTCGACGCTGAAGAAGAACGCGCGCCAGAACGCGTTGCCCATCACTGCCGGCGTGGTAGCGACGAGCGAGTCCATGCCACACGCGAGATACGCAAGCGCGAACACCACGTTCGCGCCGAGGTATCCGCTCACCACCATCACGGCAAAGCGCCCCCACCCCATCGTGAGGAAATAGTGATAAAAGCTGAGCGACGACAACAGCGGCAGCCCGTCGCGACGGGGATTGAACGTGCCGTCGCGATTGAGCAGCCGCTTTTCGTTGACGCCGCCAACGACCGAGCCGAAGCCCAGGTCTTTTGGTTCTTCGACGGTGGTGATCTGAGGTGCTGACATGACTATAAGCTACTGGCTACTGGCTATCGGCCAGAAACCAGACCCCTGTCACGGAACGATCGTCGCGTTGACCCCATCCCGGCGCGCTTTCAGCTCGTCCTCGAGCTTGATGCGCGGAATGCCCTTCGTGATCCAATCCGGCGCCGGCGCGCCCTTGAGGTAGTGGTCGAACCATTCCTTCTGACGGGCCGCGTAATCCTTCATGTTCACGGGACGCGCGAGGCCATGGTTCTCGCCGATGTACTCGAGGAGAATCACGTCCTTGTTCAACTGGCTTAGCGTATTGTAGTACGTGATACCCTGGTTGAAATCGACGGCGCCGTCCTTGTCGTCGGCGAGAATGATGAGCGGCGTCTTGACGTTCGCCGCGTGGAAGACCGGCGAGTTGCGGATGTACGACTCGTAGTTCTCGGTCGGGTTGCCCTTGAAACGGCCCTGGCTCGCCTCGAAGATCGACGCGTCCGACGTGCCGGTATTCCAATACACTGACGCGTACATGCTCACCATGTCCGTGAGCGGCGCGCCGGCAATCGCCGACTTGAAGATGTTCGTCTGCGTGACGAGGAACGCCGTCTGATAGCCTCCCCACGAATGTCCCCACAAGCCGACGTTCGCCGAGTCGATCATGCCCGTCGCAATCGCCGCCTTCACCGCCGGCACCACGCACCACACCGCCGACATGCCGGGATCGTTCACGCGATAGACGATGTCCGGATCGAGCACGGCGTAACCGCGGCTGGTGTACATGCTGCGATTCGGCGTGCTCGTCTCGTTCGGCGTGACGTACGTGTTCGCGAGATTGGATCGCTTTTCGTAAATCGTGACGAGCAGCGGATACTTCTTGCCCGGCTCATAATTCGCCGGCAGATAGAGCGCCCCCTGGAGCTTGTCGCCCTTGGCACTCGTGTAGTTGATGAGCTTCACACCCGGCGACCACGCAAATTCCTTCTGCTGGGGATCCACGTCGGTGATCTGTCGTCCGCTCTTGAGGTCCGCGTTCGCGACGAAGTAGTTCGGCGCAGCGGTCGACGACTGGCGCTGATAGACGTACACGTCGGCGTCGCGCGCCTTCTCGAAGGTGAACGTTGCGTCGTCCCACATCAGCGCCTTCGCGCCCGGGGCGCCAGGATCGACGCGCGACAGGCCCGCCTTCTTCGTCCATTCGCCGTACGTGCCAAAGTACAATGGCTGCGCCAGGTCGATGCCATCCGTTGAACCGGCACCGGCGCCACCGCGACCGCCGCCACGTCCACCGCGGCCGGCCGCGATCGCCGCCCCGCGATCGAACGCATATAGGCGCTGATAGCGAATCTGATCCTTCTTTCCATTTACGGTGAGATTCACCGCGGCACCGCCGTTCGTCGGAACCTTGTACACGTCCCAACCATCGGTCAGCAGGACAGACGCACCATCCTTCGACCAGCCGAGTGGGAAGCGCGGCGGCGGAACCAGGTTGTTATGATCGTCGTCGGTATTCGCGAAGTTGATCCCGGTGCTCTTGGTGATGTCGTGCTTGGCGCCGCTGGTAATGTCGACGACCCAGTATTGGCCGTTGTCGCCCCAGTAGAGCAGTTCCTTGCCGTCGGGCGACGCCACCTGCGTGCTCGGTACGTGCTTCTTGAGCAAACTCTTACGCTCGCCGGTCTTGAGGTCGACCGCATACATATCCTCGTAGCGGCGGCCGGTGTACGCCGACGGCTGATCGTAGTCGCGCGTGTCGAGACCGTACGCGTATCGGTCGTGACCGGCAGTCTGCACGGTCTTCAGCGCATCGTCGACCAATCGCACGAACTTGTTGTCGTCGAAGCGATACTCGGCCATGTAGCTGAAGCTGCGATCCTGCGCTTCCTGCACGAGCTGCTGCGATTGAAGTCGCGGATCGGAGTGATGCCACAGCACGAGCGACGGAAGCTCGCCGGTGGTATCGGTCGGTGGGCGCGGCTGGTTGCGCGTGCCCCCCTCGCCGGGTGCGCCGGCCTGCACGATGCTCGCGCCGCGTCCATTCGCTGCGACGATGCGGTCGTTCGGTGACGGCTTTGGATTGGTCGGACGAATGCCGAAGAAGACTGCGGAGAGATCGTCAGTAAGACGCGGCGCGCGGTCGGCGGCGATCTTCATCCCGCTAGGAAATTCGGCGTGCGCCGCGGGATCGAAAATCTTCTTCGTCGGTGCGGCATTGGCGATGTTGGTGAAGCTCACGACCGAGAACAGCGTGTCGCGGGCGATAGAGTCGACTCGGCCGCGGAGTACCGCGAGCGACAGCGTGCTATCGGACCACACGAGGTGGCGATAGAGCGCATGATCGGAGTCGATCGGGCGAACGACGTCGGTCTTCATGTTTCGAAGCTGAACGCCGTTGCCAATCTCATCGCGCGCGTCGATTGCGTAGGCAAGCCATTCGCCGGAGTCGTCGAAGCCAAAGTCGGCGACATTGCCGACGTTCACCGCGTCGCCGGTAGCCAGGTTGTAGAGCACGAGATCGGTCCCCTCGGTGCGGCCGCCCGTTGCTCCGCCGCGGCCACCCGCCGCCGCGGCACCACCCGCTGGCTGATCGGGATAGCTCTGCATCGCGACGTAGGTCGGCTTATCACCGTTGAATGAAAAGCTCCTCACTCTTTCGAAGTCTTTCTTCTCGCCTGTCGCGAGATTCACGAGAGCCATTTTGTTTTGCGCCGGCGCGGCTGGCGCTGCGCCGCCCGCGGGCGCGCCGCCACGGCCGCCGCGACCACCCCGTCCAGTCGCCGCCAGCGGATATTCAGTGAATGCGACCCACTTCGAGTCGCCGCTGATGGCGAGCGAGCTTCCGGCGGCGGCAGCGCCGCCACGCCCACCGCCGGCCGCCTGCCCGATCGGATACTTCAATTCCTTTCCGTCCGTTCCGGTCGAGCGGACGATCAAGGTCGCGTTGCCCTCGTTCGGCGCCGCGACGTACGCGAACCACTTGCCGTCGTTCGACAGCACGGTTTGGCGAATCGACTTCCACTCCTTGAGGTCGGCGGGTTGCATCTGCTTCCCGGCGCCCTGCGCGCTCGCGTGGAACGCGACGGCAATGCACAGGACAGGAGTAAGAGCGGCGAAGCGCATCACGCGTGATGTGGCGAAATACATAAGATGGGGCTCCCCGTCGGGGTGCGACGGTGCTACGGGTATGGAAGGGCCGACAATGGGAAGCTACGAATGTGCTCAGGGCCTGTCCATCTTCGCGTGGCGACTAAAGTCGGCCAGGCGGCGAACCGATACTCGATCCTGGGAAGTCTCTGCTCGGCCGAATCTGCCGAGGCAACCGTTTGCGGTTTCGGATAGGAGAGCACCATGCGCAAGACCAACTTCATTGTCGCGATTCTGAGCGCTGCAGTCACCGTAAGCTGCCATCAGGCGGCCCCCCCGTCGCACAGGCCGGATGAGCTCGGGAACGCCGCGCCGATCAAACAGGTCGCCACGGAAGCGCATGCGCGCGACATCCAGATGGAGCCGTACGACGCGGTGGATCATCTGTATAAAAACGCGAAGAGCCAACTGCCAACGTCGGTGCGGCTCGCGATTCTCGATACCGCCGATTGGGAAGCGGTCTGGAAGCGGATCGTGGGGACCGCGTCCGTTGCGCCGGTGCCGCCGGTCGACTTCTCGCGTGAGATGTTGCTCATCGTCGGCATGGGTCAAGCGCCGTGCATGGGATATCAGATCAACGTCGACACGGTGTTTCGCGACAAGGACAAGCGGATTTATGCGGTCGTTCGCGAGCGTCATCACGGCGCGCGGTGTGGCTGCCTGAACGAGGTGGTGTCGCCGGTCGATGTGATTCGAGTGCCGCGCACGGTTCGGCCGGTGACGTTCCTCGAGCGTCAGGAGACGAACGTGTGCGAGGAGCGGGATCAGCTTCGTCGATGACTCGATCCGCGCTTGTTTGAAGTCGAACGGCCCGGCTCATTGCCGGGCCGTTTTGTCGTTCATGAGAGTCCGTAGCAGTTTCGTGTCCGAGCGTGAAGCCGGTCGAGTCCTCACTACTCCTAAAGTTTTAGTTGACAGACGGTGCTCGCATCTCCATTATCTCCGAAAGTTTTCGGAGATGATCTGTGCAATGACACTGACCGATCGCGAGCTCGACATCATGTCCGTGCTGTGGGATCGCGGACCCTCAACGGTCGCCGAAGTGCGCGAAGCACTCTCGGATCCGCTTGCGCACAACACCGTGGCCACGATGCTCACCATCCTCGAGAACAAGGGTCACGTCGACCACGTCGAGGAGGGACGCGCCTACCGATTCCACGCCCTGCTGGCCCGCGACGAAGCGGGGCGCGGCGCGTTCGCGCGGCTGGTCGAAACGGTCTTCGCCGGCTCTGCCGAAATGCTCATCGCCCACTTCGTGTCCGACACCCGTCTCACGAGAACAGAGCTGGAGCGCATTCGGGCGCTGCTCGACGAGCGCATCCAACGCGCGGGGACCACGCGGGGATCGCGGCGGAAGCGGGCGTGAGGGCGTCCGGGCCGTGACTTGTTCGTCTCGCTCCGACCCGCGGCCAACATCCGCGCCGTCGACCGGTCAGGCATCCAAATCGGCGCTTCCAGTGTCTATGTAGGAGAGTCGGTCTCCACCATTGCAGAGTGCTAATGTCGAAACTCATCGCCTGGCTTTGCCTCGCCGTCGTCTCGTCCGCCGCCGGAGCTCAGCGCCCGCAAACCATCCGCGGCCGCGTCACGACCGACAGCGGCGTGGCCATCCCCGCGGCGGACATCATCGTCACCGTCGCGCCAACAACCGAATCGATCAGCGGCAAGTCCGACTCGACCGGAGCCTACCGCATCGTCGTGCCCCGCCCGACCGGCGAATACATCCTTTACATCGGCGCCGTCGGACGCAAAGCGTTTCGTCAACGCGTCACCATTGCCGCGAACGACAGCGAAGCGGTGGTCAACGCCAAGCTCGGGTCGGCGGTGACAACCGTCGCCGCGGTTCAGGTGCAGGCAAGACACGCCCGCCCGCCTCGCTCACTCTCCGGCGACAACGGCTTCGGCACAAATGCCGGCGACAAGTCGGCCAGCGACGGCGTGAATGCCGCGTTGAGCCCGGATCTCCAGGGTAACCTCGACGCCCTCGCGACCTTCATTCCCGGCCTCGCACTCGGCCCGAATGGACTCTCTGCGTTCGGCATGGGGAGCGACGCAAATTCCACGACGCTCAACGGCCTCGCCTTCGGCGGTTCGGACTTTCCGCGCGACGCACGCGTCGCGACGCGCTTCCGGTCGTCGGTGTGGGATCCAACCGTCGGCGGTTTCGCTGGGGTTCAAACAGCCGCCACGTTAAGCAGCGGAGGAAACGTCGCAAACCGTCGCGGACACGTCACGCTCGACGCACCATCATTGCAGTTCTCTGATCCCGTCGCGGCGCGGCTCGGCCAGAAGTTCACGAACTTGTCCCTCGACGAGGGCGGATCCGGACCATACCGCCTCGACAAGGTTTTCTACAACTTCGGCGCACATCTCAACCGAAACACCTCGTCGATCTCATCCCTCGCGGACCTCGACGCCGATGCGCTCGCCGCCGCCGGCATCTCCCCCGATTCCGCCGCGCGCGCACTCGGCGTCTTGAACGGCCTTCACATC
>JBDTAE010000122.1:0-17199 GCA_039924785.1 Gemmatimonadaceae bacterium
AAGTGCGGCGGTGGACAGCAGCGCCATAGGAAGCAGCGCATGAAGCAATTTTGGCATGAAGAGGAAACTATGCCCTTTCGCCCTGGGCACCATACGAATTTCGGCCTGACGTGTGCAACGAATGACACGCTGGTTGCGCGACTCTCAGCGCAGAGGCGACAGCGCGTTCGCCGCCGATTTCACCCTCTCCCAGAGCCACTCCGCGTAGATCGCCGTGCCGACCCACGGAAAATCCGCGCGCCATTGATCTGATGGCTGGTGGTAGTGATCGAAACGTCGCATTGCGTCATCGTGCTGTTCCTTCGTGTAGCCGCGCCACGTCGCGCCCGGAATCGGAAACACGATCGGAACACCGTGTTGAGAGAACACATATACGTCGTTGATCCCGCGCGGCGGCGTTGCGTTGGTCGTCCACCCGCGGACCCGCGCCAGCGAATCCACAATGCGCGACCCGACGCTCGGCGGTTGTGCCCCCATGAGCTGCCATGTCGTCGCTTCGCCGGCCGGCGATCCCGCGTCGACGCCGATCAGAAGACCAAGTCGATCCATGAACGGCGGCGCATCGCTTCTCGCCGCCAACGCCTGTGCGCCGAGCAAGCCCTGCTCCTCGAGATTGAAGAACATCACCGTGAGCGGACGATTCCCCGGCGACGCGACCCAACGCTTCGACAGATCGAGAATCATTGCGATCGACACGGCGTCGTCGAGAAATCCGTTATAGATGGAATCTCCCGTCGCATCGGGCGCGCCAACGCCGAGGTGGTCGAGGTGCGCGGTGATGCCGACCGTCTCGCCGTTGGTGGAACCGCTCTTTCCCGGTAGAATACCAACGACGTTGAACACCGTGTCCTTCGGGCGTCCCGGAGTCGTGAACGGAACGAGCAGCGACGTTCCGAAGACCGGGCGCGCGCCGAGCGCCGCGAGACGATCGGCGAGTTGCCGCGCGACGCGTTCGTTCTCAGGCGTCCACGGTCCACGACCTCGATTGGCATCCGACGAGAGCTCGCGCGCGATTGAGGATATTGCAATCGTGTCCGGGCCGAATGTTGGCGTCGGAGTGGTCGTCGCGCCTCGCGAGCACGCGAACGTCAACGATACCAGCGCGAGAATACCGGTGTACGATTTCACAAGTTGAAGGTAGCCGCCGCGACGCCTCTCGTTCGAATGGCGCGTCTGGAAACAAATGAGCCCGTCACGCGTTGGCTCGTGACGGGCTCGGCTCTTACTCGGTTCGTTTGGCGTGGCCGAACCGGACGTGCAGAATTGACTACGCTTTGCGACGACGGCGAGCGGCGGCACCCGCCGAAACGCGTGGGGCTTGGGGTTGTGGGAAAAAGGCGTACAAGTCTCATGAAATTAGGGTACCAGTCACCGACCGGCAAGATGTAAGATTCTGTTCGAAATCCGAGATCTCTAACCGCGATTCGCACGCGCCAGCGCGACGTACAAAAGCACCGTCACGCCGGGAATCGACTCTTCCATCGACGCGAATTCATGGTTGTTGTGCGTGATCCCGTCGCGGCATGGCGTAAAGATCATCGCCGTCGGCGCCAACTTCGCGACGTGATACGAATCGTGGCCCGCCTGACTCGGCAAATCGAACGTCGGGATGTTCAACGACTGCGCGGTTTCCCGCACTAGCGATACCATCCCAGCGTCGAAAATGTCGGCCCCCCAGTGCCACTCGTCTGCCAAAGTCATCTCGCAACGCGACCGATGCGCCGCCGCCGCGACCGCACTCACGAACTCCGCGCGCATTTCATCGGCAACCGCCGGATCGCCGTGCCGAACGTCCCCGGTGAACTGCGCGCGATCCGATAAAATCCCCGGCTTGTTGGGCCACGCAACGAGCCGCGCCGCGGTTGCCTTGCCGCCCGTGGAATGAAAGCGCCACCCGATGTCGTTGATCGCGACCGCCAGCATCGCGCCGCCGACCAACGCATTCTTGCGGCGATCCATCGGCCAGGGCCCGGTATGCGCCGTTTCGCCCGCAATGTCGACGATGAATCCATGCACATCGTACCCGTGCGTCACCACGCCGACCGGAATCTTCCGCGCGTCAAGCTCCGGCCCCTGCTCGATGTGCAACTCGAAATAGCTGTCGATCGGGCGACCGCCCACAGGCGCTTCACCGCGATAGCCGATGCGCTCCAACTCGTGGCCGAACAGCGCTCCGTCGTCCGACTGGCGCGCGTGAATCCACTCCACGGGGTGAACGCCCGCGAAGGCCGCTGATCCGATCATCGGCGGCGAAAAACGCGCGCCCTCTTCGTTCGTCCACATCGCAATCTCCAGCGGGCGTCGCGTCTCAACCCCAGCGTCATTGAGCGTGCGCATCACCTCGAGCGCCGCCAGCACGCCAAGTATTCCGTCGTACCGACCGCCGTTGAACTGCGTGTCGAGATGAGAGCCCATCACCACCGGCGGCAGCGAATCATCGCGGCCGACTCGCCGCGCAAAAATATTTCCGACGCCATCGACCGTGACCGACAACTTCGCGTCGGCGCACCAGGCTCGAAACTCATCCCGCATCTGCTTGTCGTCGTCGGTCAGCGTCAGGCGTGCGAGACCTCCCGGCCGGCCAACGCCGATCTCCGCGGATCGCATGAGTGTTTTCCAAAGTCGCTCGCCGTTGATCGTCAAGCGGTCGGTGGGGTCTGTCATCGAATCACGACTCTCTTAGTGTTTGGCGCGGGCATCGGCATCAACGCCGGCGGGCCGCGGCTTCGTTGAGACGCGCCCAGGCAAGTGCAATGTGCTTTTCCTCGGTGCGAATGTTGCCGACAGCCAAGCGCAACGCGAAGCGTCCGCCCAGTTTCGTATGCGAAAGAAAAACGTCGCCTTGCTCGTTGACGTCGTGCATGATCGCTTCGCTCATCGCGTCCCGCTGTGCGTCGGTGGTCCCGGCTGGAGCGTACCGAAAACACACGAGCGAGAACGGCACGGGCGCCATCATTTCCCAATCGGTGCTCGCGTTGACCCAACCGGCGAACGTCCGCGCCAGCTGGCAGTGTCCGCGCATCCGCTCGGCGAGTCCCTCGGTGCCGAACGCGCGAATGATCATCCACAGCTTGAGCGCGCGGAACCGTCGGCCGAGTTGAACGCCGTAATCCATGTAGTTGACGACTTCGTCCTGCTCGCGCGTGACCAGATACTCCGGGACGAGCGAAAATGCGCGCTTGAGCACATCCGGTCGCTTTATAAAGAAGGCAGAGCAATCGAACGGCGTGAACATCCACTTGTGCGGGTTCACGACGAGCGAGTCCGCGTCCTCGACGCCATCGAGGATATATCGGTATTCCGGAACGATGGCGAGCGTGCCGCCGTACGCGCCATCGACATGCAACCAAACACTTTCGCGTTTGCAGATCTCGGCGATCGCCGGAACGGGGTCGATGCTCGACACGCTCGTCGTTCCGACCGTCGCGACGCATGCCAACGGCAGAAACCCCTGCGCGCGATCGGCCGCGATCGCCTCGGCCAGGGCTTCTGGCTTCATGCGAAACTTCTCATCGTCGGGAATCTTGACGACGTTTTCCAAGCCGATGCCAAGTGCGAGCGCTCCCTTGTCGACCGACGAGTGCGCGTGCGTCGACGCATACACTCGCAATCGTGGCAGATCAGCGCGGCCCGACATGCCCCGTTCCCGAATCTGCAGCTCGGGTTTGGCTTCACGCGCCGCGGCGAGCGCGAGCATCGTTGCCATCGAGGCGGTGTCCGTCGTGAGGCCGAACCAGCCTTCCCGCAGGCCGAGCATCTGACGCAGCCAATCTGTGACGACTTCCTCGAGCTCCGTTGCCGCCGGCGACGCCTTCCACAACATTGCCTTCACGTCGAGCGTCGCAATCAACATTTCGGCGAGAATGCCCGGCACGGGCGCAGAGCAGGCGAAGTACGCGAAAAATGTCGGATGATTCCAGTGCGTTATACCCGGAATGATCGTCGACTGAAAATCTTCGAGGATCGCGGACAACGATTCAGCGGTCGCGGGCGGCGACGAAGGCAACACCGCCTTGACGTCGCCAGGCTTGGATCGCGAGAGCACTGGAAACCGCTCCGGCTTGTCCATGTACTCCGCGATCCAATCGAGCACGTGTCGTCCCTGCGAAACGAGCTCGCTCGACGGAAGGTCACCGGCCATGTCCTACCGCCATCGGAAGATTTTGAGCGAAACAGCGAAGCAGACGACCATCCACACCGTCAGAATCAACAATTCGGGTACGAGCGCACTGAATCCCACGCCTCGCAACATCGTCGCGCGAAGGGCGTCGTTCGCCGCGGTGAGCGGCAGCGCCTTGATGAACGGCTGGACGACGTTCGGAAAGTTCTCCGACGAAAAGAACACGCCGGATAGCACCCACATCGGCAGCATCGTGAGGTTCATCAACCCCGACACGCCCTCGATCGTCTGCGCGCGCGACGCGATCAGCAAACCCAGCCCGCTGAATGCCAGCGAGCTGAGAACAATCACCGTCGCGGTGACGAGGAACGACCCGCGAAGCGGTACACCAAAGAGACCAACCGCAAACGCCAGCAACACTCCGACTTCGATCACCAGCAGCGACAATCGCGAAATGATGTACGACAACAGGTACTCGGCACGCGACATGGGCGTCGAGATCAGCCGTTTGAGCAACTTCTTACGACGCTGCTCAACAATCGAAAAGCCAAGTCCCCACAGACCACCGCCCATGATCGTCATGCCGATGAGACCGGGAACGACGAAGTCGATGTACCGCGATCCCTTTTCTCGAATGTGCGTGTCGGCAATCGGCAACGGGTCGCCGCGACCGGCTCCGCGCTGCACGGCGTCGTTCACCATGAGGCGCGCGATCCGCGCGTCGGGCCGCGTGTCGTCGAACTGGTACTTCACGCCGTCGACGGGGTTCGGCGTCGCGACGACCGCCACGCGTCCCGTGCGAAGCGCTTCGGCAGCGCTGTCGGCCGACATCAGGTCCACTTTGAGACCCGAGTCGCGTCTGATCGCGTCGGCGAGCGGCGCAGCCCGCGGCCCGAGGTTCGCCACCGCCACGTGGACGATATCCGCTGGCTTGCTGCGAAACGCGATGCCGAGTCCGACCGCCAGCAAGATTGGAAAGCCGAACGACCAGAACAACGCCTCCGGCTGTCGTGTGTATTCTTTAAAGCGGACCGACACGAGCTGTCGGAGCGAACTGTCGTCACTCATCGCGCAACTGCCTCCCGGTGAGTGAGACGAAAACGTCTTCGAGGCTGGCTGAGTGCGTCGTGAGTCCCGTGAGGGCCTGTCCCTTTTGAGACAGCATCGCCAACACCGCCGGCACCGTGCGGTGCAGCGCCGAGGTCTGCAGCTCGTATTCGTCCGCGACTCGTCGCGCCGAAATCACGCCGTCGAGCGACCGAAGCTGGTCCCCGGGAATCGCGGCGCCATCACCGACGCCGAACTGCACGACATGCTCCGCGCCGAGCGACCGGATGAGCTCCTGCGGCGACCCAAGCGCGATCACCTTTCCGTGGTCGACGATCGCGATGTGGTCGCACAAGATCTCGGCCTCATCCATGTAATGCGTCGTCAGCATGATCGTTCTGCCGAGCGATTTGAATTCTGTAATGAGGTCCCAGAGCTGACGGCGCGATTGTGGATCGAGACCGGTCGTTGGTTCGTCGAGAAAAATCAGATCCGGCTCGCCGACGATCGCGCAGGCGAGCGCCAGACGCTGCTTCTGCCCGCCAGACAAATTTTTGACCCAGGTCGATCGTTTTTCATCGAGCTGCACGAGACCGATGATCTCGTCGACCGACCGGCCGCGCGAGTAGAAACTTCTAAACATTCGCACGGTTTCTTCCACCGTGAGGCGATCGGCAAGTTCCGTTTCTTGCAACTGAATGCCGAGCCGTTGCCGGAGCTCTTTTTCGTTTCGGTCCCAACGGAGGCCGAGGATCTCGACGTCGCCAGAGTCGGATTCTGTGAGCCCCTCGCAGATCTCGATCGTTGTCGTCTTGCCAGCCCCGTTCGGACCAAGCAGCCCGAAGCATTCTCCGGCGGCCACCGACAGATCGAGCCCGTCGACCGCCTTGGTGTCGCCGTAGGTCTTGCGGAGGTCCCTTACCAGGAGCGCGGGTCGCGCCAAGCTTTGCGGCTGAGTCATCGCGCTGAATTCTATACGTGAAGCGTCGGGACCGCGCCTTTCCGCTCCGAATCCTTCCGTCGACTTGCGGGTACGGGGTGGCGTGAGCTTGGCGGACTCGGCGCGGAGTGTCGGCCGGCTGAAACCCCCTCGTGCCGCTGGTCGTATCGTCGACAGCACCCCGCCCACCCATCGCAGTCGTTCCCCGAGGCTATCGCATGCTCCTGTTGCTCGGCGCGGCGCTCGCGCTCAACCAACAAGTCCGCGTTCAGGTTGGCGGTTCTCGCGAACGCCAGACGATTGTTCGCGACAGCACAAACGACTCGACGAAGACCGACAGTCTCAACCGGCGAAAAGCCTATCGTCGCGCGGTGACCGCCGACGTGATTGCGTCCGCGTTCAAGGACCAGACGGCCAAGTCGACGTTGGCGCACGCGCGCGCGGCTCGGCTCATTCAGGATTCGGCGCTCACGTCGTACGACGCGCAGTCCTATGATCGTATGTCGGTTGGCATGGGGCTCGGCAGTGTGGGCCGCGATCATTTGTTGTATCGGCACGAGAGCGCCGGGCGGGTGGTGTGGAAGCGTGGTGTCGGCGTGCGGGTCGAGATGACCGGTGCGCGAACGGCAATTCCCGTCGCGTCGAAGTCCGACGAGAAGGATGCCAATCACGATTCCATCCGCGATCAGGATCTGTCGGTTCCGATTCCGTACTATCCGGGCGTCGAGCCGCTGTGGGTTCAAGGTTCGACGATTCGGTCGACGGTGAACGAAAGCGACATGGTCCACCCGCTGGCTGACGGGTCCGAGGCGTATTACACGTACCAGACGGGCGATTCGATTTCGTTCAAGCTGCCGGACGGCACCGTCATCAAATTAAGAGAACTCAAAGTCCGTCCCCGCGAGCCGAAATGGAATCTCGCCATAGGGTCGTTCTGGTTCGACACGCGGTCCGGGCAAGTCGTTCGCGCGGCGTATCGTCTTGCGGTACCGATTGACGTGTGGAACAACGTCGATGCGAACAAAAAGGATTCGAGCGGCAACGTTCCCGGCTGGTTGAAGGCGATCGCGTCGCCGCTCAAAGGACAACTCAACGCGGTTGCGATCGAATACAGCCTGCACGACGGCCGCTTCTGGCTCCCGCGCCTTCGCGAGATGGACGTCAGCGCGCAAGCGAGCTTCATGCACATCCCGGTGAAATGGGAGCAAAGCTACACCTACAAT
The DNA here is from genome assembly GCA_039924785.1 of Gemmatimonadaceae bacterium. GTDB lineage: Bacteria > Gemmatimonadota > Gemmatimonadetes > Gemmatimonadales > Gemmatimonadaceae > JAQBQB01. Next base: position 7,331 of record JBDTAE010000122.1, read on the forward strand.
AGCGTCAACAAGACAGACTACCTGGCGCCGATCGTCATCGCCGGGCACCAAGCCGCTGAGCTGACTGATTCAGCGACGCTGGAGCACGAGGAAAAGTGGCGAGACTCGGTGCGGACCGCTCGTCGCGCGACGTACAACGCGCAGCGGGATTCCGTTCGCAGAGGTCTGAAGAAGCGAATGTCCGCAACGCAGTTGCCTGCCGCCTGCGATACCGCGTCGACATACACGCTGCAGAACTATCGGTATGGCGGACGCATTCCCGTCGCGGTCCAGGTTCCGTGCGACGAATCCAAGCTCGAGAACTCCAAAGATCTTCCGAAATCGATCTACACCAACGACGAAGAGTTGTTTGGCGCCCAGGAGCTGGCGGACCTCAAGAACGAAGCGCTCTCGTTGGGGGCGCAGGCGCCATTTTCGCTTAGCGCGGGGCTTTTGCAGCCGCCGACGATCACGTACGGACTATCGTTGATGCGCTACAATCGTATTGAAGGATTCTCATTGGGCGTATCGGCCGAGCAAGAGCTGGGCGGCGGGTATACGTCGCAGGCCATCGGACGATTCGGTTTCGCCGATCGTGAACCCAACCTCGAGCTCGGCGTCTTCCGAACGAACTACAGCAAGACGATCACGTTCACGGGGTACAACCGTCTCGTGTCCGCGAGCGACTGGGGGCATCCGCTTACGTTTGGCAGCTCCTTCGCCGCGCTGATGTTCGGGCGCGACGAAGGCTTCTATTACAGGGCGTCCGGCGCCGAGGTCACGAAGAAAACCGCGACTTCGTTGGACGGCGGAACGACCACGGAATGGCGCGCGTTCTTCGAAGAGCAACGCAATGCCGCGGTGAACACCAACTTCGCGGTGAACGGTGCTGACTTGCCGGCCAACCTCGTTGCGTGGCGCGGAGCGTACGGCGGACTTGGTGCGAAAATCCACAACGAGTACGGCCTTGACCCGCGCGGCTTCCGTTTGATCAGCGAGCTGCGACTCGAAGCGGCGATGGGCGATTCGGCGTATGGTCGCGGTGCGCTCGAGTTCACTGCATCGCACGGGCTCGGTCCAATCGCAGGAGCGTTGACGGCGGCCGGCGGCAGCTCGGTCGGCGCGCTCCCGCCGCAGCGCCTCTGGTACCTCGGCGGCTCGCAGACGGTGCGTGGACAGAGTCCGGATCCAGCACAGAGCGGCAACGCGTTTTGGTTGACGCGCGCGGAGTTGGGTACGAGCGACGTTGGATTCCGTCCGACCGTCTTCGCGGATCTGGGCTGGGCGGGCGACCGAACCAAGCTCGGGAACATCGGCCGGCCGATGAGCGGGGTCGGGGTCGGCGCGTCGATTTTCGACGGCATGTTTCGATTCGACGTCGCGCGCGGCGTGTTCCCACGCAAGCAGTTCAGAGTCGATCTGTCGCTCGAACGAACCTTCTAGTTAGCAAAACCTGGAGTTCGTCCTGGCGATCCGTTTGCGCGATGCCGGCGGTCGTCGTTTCGGTGGGCGGCGCCGAAGGGCGAACGCGGAATGGAACGGAATACGCGGACAGACGCGGAACTGCGTTCAAAGCAACACTGTTGAGAGCGACGACGTTCGAAGAGACTGTATTCGAGCAGCATAGGTCCGCAGGCGCGCTCAAAAAGACCTCATTCAATTGTTTTTTTTGCACTGAAATCGTTGTGCGGTTCTCCTGTTCAACGCAGTCTCTGGCGTCCGTCCGCCCAATTCCGCTCCAGTCCGCGTTCAGCAGTTAACCACCGCTTGATCCCACACAATCTGCCGGGATAACGAGCGGTGCTGACGAGACGATGCTCAGGCCGTTCGGCGCAATCGTCGCAGGTTTCGCGACGATCATGGCGCCTGCCGACGACATGGGGGTCATTTCCGCAAGGACCATCACGCCGGCCGACGAGGTGTGGGCCATTTCCGCAAGGACCAGCACGCCGGCCGACGAGGTGTGGGTCATTTCCGCAAGGATCATCACGCCGGCCGACGACCTGTGGGTCATTTTCGCAAGGACCATCACGCCTACCGACGACCTGTGGGTCATTTTCGCGAGGACCATCGCGCCTGCCGACGACCTGTGGGCGTTGTTCGCGGCGACGAGGGCGACATCCGCGACCGCAACTGCCACGTTCGCAACGTGGTCTGCCTTTTCGGCGCTCAGCGCGACGCTAAGTCATCGTTTCCGACTCGAACAGCCACCGAAGTGAACTGCTAATCGACGACGTTCCCGACGAGCATTCAAGAATCTTGATCGCAATTGGACATTCAGCGCCTACACTGAAGACTTGACCTGCCAGTTTCCTCGGCTACTTTATCCAATATGACTCGCGCCCACACTATGTGTTGTTGCATGTGTATGTGTCCCATGTGCCAAATGGCACCTGAGGCTCTCGGCGCACGCACATAGCGGCTACTTCCTAACGCGACCTGCGCTCCGATCCTCACACCGGGATCGGAGCGTTTTTGTTTCCAGGCTGGCGCGCCGATCCGTGAGACCCGAGACAGCGTCGACAATGTCGACCCTCTACCGGATCCAACTACCGCCATGCAACCGATCGCGATCTACCACGAACACCCGGACTGGTTCAAGCCGCTATTCGCCGAGTTGGAGCGACGAGGCTTGTCGTACGTCCGCCTCAATGCCGCTGCGCACTCCTTCGATCCGTCCGAGGATGACGTCCCGTACTCGCTCGTCGTCAACCGCGCCAGCCCGTCCGCCTACCTTCGCGGCCACGGCGGCTCGACGTTCCACACGCTCCACTGGCTCCGGCACCTCGAGCGCATCGGAATTCCCGTCGTCAACGGTTCGAGCGTTTACTCATTCGAGCTCTCGAAAGCCACGCAGCTGGATCTGCTGGAAGAGCTTGGTCTGGCCTACCCGAAGTCCCGCGCCATCAACAACGCAGCGCTCGCCGTTCAGGCCGCGAAGGGCCTTCGCTACCCAGTGCTCGTAAAGGCGAACGTCGGAGGATCGGGCGCCGGCATCGTTCGATATGAATCCGAAGAAGCCCTCGCCGGCGCACTTGACCGCGGCGAAGTGCGGCTCGGCATCGACGACGTCGCCCTCGTCCAGGAGTCAGCCCCGCTTCGCAACGGGTACATCGTTCGCGTCGAAACACTTGGCGGAAACTTTCTGTACGGCATCAAGGTGTTTCCCGCAGTCGGCTCGTTCGATCTCTGCCCCGCCGACGCATGTCAAACGGCGAACGGCGTGGAGCTCGTGCGCGGCGCGTGCGCCGTCGACGCACCCAAGACCGGACTTCGCGTCGAACGCTTCACGCCACCGCCCGAGATCATCGCGCAGGTCGAAGCAATCTCGCGGCGCGCGGGACTCGACGTCGGCGGTATCGAGTATCTGGTCGATGATCGCGACGGCAAACACTACTTCTACGACGTCAACGCGCTCTCCAACTTCGTCGCTGATCCGGTCAACGTCATCGGCTTCGATCCGTGGGTCAAGTTCGTCGATTATCTCGAATGCCGAGTTCGTCGCGACGTGGCATCGACCGCGCGCACGAGCGTGCCCTCACTGGCGGCACTCCCATGAGATACGGTTACTGGCTTCCGGTCTTCGGCGGTTGGTTGCGCAATGTCGAAGACGAAGGAATGACGGCGTCGTGGGACTACATCCGCACGCTGGCGCAGCGGAGTGAAGACATCGGGTACGACCTCACGCTCGTCGCCGAGTTGCTGTTGAACGACATCAAAGGGATCAACGCGCCGTCGCTCGACGCGTGGTCGACGGCTGCGGCGCTCGCCGCGGTGACCAAACGCCTCGAGATCATGGTCGCGGTGCGTCCGTCGTTTCATCCACCGGCCATTCTCGCGAAGCAAGCGGCGAACATCGATCGGATATCGAATGGGCGGCTCGCGCTGAACGTCGTTTCAGCCTGGTGGAAGGACGAGGCTCGACGCTACGGCGCGACGTTTGACGAGCACGACGATCGGTATTCTCGCACGACCGAGTGGCTGGACGTCGTCGACGGCGCATGGCGCGAGCCGAGCTTCAGCTATCACGGAAAGTTTTACAATCACGACGATATCGTGCTCGAGCCCAAACCGGTTGCGACGCCTGGGCGACGACGCCCAACGATCTATGCGGGTGGCGAGTCGGACAAAGCGAAGACGATGATCTCCGAGAAATGCGACGCCTACGTCATGCACGGCGATCCGCCGGAACGCATCGCGCCGAAGATCGCCGACATGCGCCGGCGTCGCGAACAAGTCTCCGAAGCAATCGGCGTCGACTTGCCGCCGCTTCATTTCGGCGTGGCAGCGTACGCGATCGTACGCGATTCAGAGTCCGAGGTGCGGGACGAGGTCGAGCGCATCACCAACGTTGCGAGCGGATCGCCGGGGTACCAGAACTACAAAGACTGGATCGGCAATACCAAACTCGAGCAGCAGGTGAGTTTGCAGGATTACTCAGTTTCGAATCGCGGGTTGCGCGCGGGGCTGACGGGCACTCCGGATCAAGTCGCGGAACGGGTCGCCCAATTTGCCGAGGCGGGCGTGGATCTGCTTCTGCTTCAGTGCAGTCCGCAGCTCGAGGAGATGGAGCGCTTTGCGGGCGAGGTGATCGCGGCCAGGGTGTGAGCGCGACGGATTTCATCGGCACCGCATCGTCGGCCAGCTTGTGTCGACGCATGCGGTGACCGCAGTCCGAGCGGTCGCCTACTCGTAGTTGCGGGCGATGCGGAGGGCGACGTACATGCCGACGCCCGTGCCGACCATGCTGACCATGAAGGCGGTCATGAGTCCAACCGGGGCACCAAGATACCAGCCGGCGTAACCGCCGACCGTTGCGCCGATGAAACTGAACATCTTTCGCATATCCGTCCGCGCGAACGCGAGAATGCCACTGTAGCGGCGTCAGGACTCAGCCGTGGGGACACCACTCCCCGGGACGACGACGCATATTCAAGAACGCGCCGTCGTCGCGAGAGTGAAGCTGTGCCGTGCTACTTGCGAACGACGGTGACCTTACCGGCCTTGCCCTTCGACGGCTTGATCGTGATTTCGATGTCGCGGCCGAGGCGAGCGAGCATGCGGAGGAGACGTTCGGTGGAGAATCCGCGAAGTTTGCCCGTTACGACGAGCGAAATCTGTGACGGCGCGTCACGCATGACGTACGCCGCTTCAGTCTGGGTGAGACCCTTGTCGTCGAGGATTCTCGCAATTTCCTTCGCGAGCACGTCCTTGGGGATCACCGACTCGGAGGCCGCGCGTGCGCGGCGTTTCGTTTTGGCAGCCACGGTTCGTTTTTGGGGAAAGTGGAATGAGAAAAGGCAGACACATTAGAGCGCTTTAATCTTACTAATATTGGCGAAACGCGAAAGGGTTAATTCACGAATCTTCGTTAACGCTGTGACACCGGTCATCGAGATTGTGTCCAATTGCCGAATTCCCCCCTACACCGCCCTACACCCCACCCCTACACGGGAACTCAACGGCCGTCGTGTCGACGTCGAACGACACGCGAACGGCAATTCATCTCGCTTGTTCACACCTCGCGCGCCCTCGTCACGCGCAATGCCACGCGTGCGTTGTCGAATTCCAGGAAACTCGACGGGCGCAGCAAGCGGACTCGCGCGGTATACCACGGCAATGTTCCCGGGAAATTCGTCGCCGGACACTCTACGAGCGAACGATACAATGTGTCCCGAAACTCAGGCCCGCGCGCTCAGACAAACATCAGCGGACGCTGATTACCGGCAATACTCGCCGATTTCCGCCGTTGTCCGAAACATTGATCAAGCCGAGCTGCGCTCCATGTAGTTCATGTGCGTAATTGAACAGTCCAATCGTTAGCCCGTGCTGCTGGCCACGGACGTTGGTCACCGCCGCGATACCCACGCCATCCAACCGACCATCATCAGCGATTTTGAAATAGCCGCCCGCCGCAGCCAATCCCTGCACGTACTGGCCGCCCACAACCAATCCGGCGATCGCAATCCCGTGGACCGTGGGGGCACCAACGCCAATTCCGCCGGCGGCAACGCCCTTCAATGTCCCGCCTGAACCGACACCAATGCCGCCGATCGCGATCCCGGTCACGCTTCCGCCGGCGCCAACACCAATACCTCCAATACCGATACCGGTGAGCGAGCCGCCCCCGCCCACGCCAATGCCTCCAACAGCAATCCCATTTACGTTGCCGCCCCCGCCAACGCCAATCCCACCGACGCTGATCCCGGTGACATCGCCACCACCACCAACTCCGATTCCACCGATCTGAATTCCACTCAACCCGCGGCCGGAACCAACGCCAATACCGCCGATGCTCAGCCCGGTGATCGACCCTCCGGCACCAGCGCCAATGCCACCAAGCATGATTCCGCGGACGTCACCACCGGCACCGACTCCAATGCCTCCCACGCCGACGCCGACCATATTGCGCCGCACGCCACTGCCAATCACACTCGCAGTCATGCCGAAAATGTCTTCCGCGCCCGTGACTGGAACTCCGAGCGCAACTCCATAGACGACTCCATTCGCCGGATCATACGGACTCCAGAGCGTGACGTTCACGCCATGAATCGCGCAGAGATTCGCATCGCGGTAGTTGAACCGAACCCCTGTCATCGACGGCTTGTCGCCAATGGCCAAGCCAACGTCGTGAACGGTCAGGTCGATGACCTGCGCGCCAAGGGATGCCGTTGCGGCCGGCACCACGCACAGGGTCGCGAAAGCGAGGCGGATCGAAAGACACGAAGTTCGCATTGGTCCGAAAGTGAGGTTCGATCAACGATACGCGCCGGTACGTCGGGTGTTTCGCTATCTTGGTCTGTCCATTTTTCGAGCAACGTCATGGAACGTCTGAAATCATCCGCGCTGATCGCTGCCGCAATCGCGTCGATTGGCTGCGCCCACACCGTTGCTCCGACACCGGTGGTCATTCGAGCAACTCCGACCGGACCAACGTCCGGGGCCATCACCGCAAACGACCTCGAGTTCCGGCTTACCGCCTTTGCTCATGATTCCATGATGGGTCGAGAGGCTGGCACATACTGGAACGAGAAAGCCACCGAATACGTGCAGCAGGAGCTTTTTCATCTCAACCTGCGCCCAGCCGGCGAACACGGCACGTACTTCCAAACCGTCCCGAATGTCCGGGTACGCGACACGACAGCAATCCGTGGCATCGCGCGAAACGTCATCGCATACGTCCGCGGCAGCGACCCCCAGCTTCGGGGCGAGTACGTCGCGATCACCGCACACAACGACCACATCGGCTACACCCACAATCCGATCGACCACGATTCGTTGCGCGCATTCAACGCGATCATTCGGCCGATGGGCGCCGACAGCCGGCCGCACGCCCCTTCGCCGGACGAAGCAAAACAAATCCGAACGATCCTCGACAGTCTGCGTCGTCTCCATCCGCCGCGCGCGGATTCGATCAACAACGGCGCCGACGACGACGGAAGCGGAACGGTCGCACTGCTCGAGCTCGCGGAAGCCTTCGCCAAGAACCCCGTCAAGCCCAAACGGTCGATCCTCTTCGTGTCGCACACCGCGGAAGAAAAAGGACTCGTCGGCTCGATGTGGTTCACAGATCACTCGACCGTTCCGATGGATTCAATCGTCGCCGAGTTCGATGTCGACATGATTGGGCGCGGCGCGTCAGACGACATCCAAGGCGGCGGACCGGAATATCTCGAAGTCGTGGGACTTCGACGGCTGTCGAACGAATTCGGCGATTGGCTCGAAGCCGTCAACCGAAAGCAGCCAACGCCATTCACCTTCAACTACGAGTACGACGCGCCGGGCCATCCCGAGCAGTACTACTGTCGCGCGGACCACTATAGCTACGCGCGATACGGGGTGCCGAGCGTATCACTGTCACGCGGCGGACATCGGGACTATCACCAGCTCACCGACGAAGCACAGTACATCGACTATCCCGACCTCGCTCGACTGACGCAAATGGTCTACGATGCCGCGGTCTTCGTCGCCAACGCGGATCATCGGCCGAAGCTCGACGCGCCGAAACCGACGAACCCGCACGTACCGTGTAAGCAGTGACGAACGCGCGGCCGAAGGTCGCGCTAGCCACGTATGAGCGCGCACCGGACCTCGCTCCCGACGATCGCCCGCTCGCGCGCGCGCTGGCCGCGCGCGACATCGACGCAACCGCCGCCGCGTGGTCGAGCGCGAACACCGAGTGGGAATCGTTCGATGTCGTGGTCCTTCGCTCCTGCTGGGACTACCACCTTCGCCTCGACGAATTCCTCGCATGGCTCGACCGTGTCTCGCGACTCTACGTGTCAGTCTTGAATTCGCCCGTGCTCGTTCGGTGGAACGCGGACAAACGCTACCTGCTCGATCTCGCGGCGCGCGGCGTCCCAACGGTACCGACTGTCGTCGCCGAACAGCAAGATGCGGACGCCGTCTATCGCGCGGTCGACGCAGGTGGCTGGGACAAATTCGTCGTCAAGCCAGCGGTGTCAGCGAGTGGCTACGAGACGCATCTGCTCACTTCACTGGACGAAGCCTCGCGCGCGACCATCGAGCGCATCGTCGCACTCGGCGCCGTCCTTGTGCAGCCCTTCCTCGACGAGATCGCTCGAGACGGCGAGCTGTCGTTCACGTTCATCGACGGCGAATACAGCCACGCGACGTTGAAGCGCGCTCGCGCCGGCGAGTTCCGCGTTCAAACCGATCACGGCGGTCGGAGTGAGGCAACGCAACCCGCGCCCCAACTGGTGCGTGAGGCGTCGCGGGTGGTGACGTCGCTTCCCGAAACGCCGCTGTATGCACGCGTCGACGGCGTCGTGCAGAACGATCGCCTTCTATTGATGGAGCTCGAGCTGATCGAGCCGAATCTGTTTCTCCATCATCGCCCCGGCGCCCCAGAACGACTCGCGGGCGCGATCGCCGGTCGGCTCGGCCGGTAGTTTATCGAACTGTAAAATTTCTTTGCTACTCGGCCCGCGTCGCGAATGCGGTGAGCCACACTCTATGCTGAGCAGCATTCTATATATATAGAAGCGCGTGCTAAACCGATTCCGAACCCTGTTCTTCCTGCTTTGAAGAGCGTGCGCCGTCGCCGGCCTGGATCGGACTGTTCATGGTTCGTCGTCGAGAGGTTGCGTTGCGACGCGACAATGGGAACATTCATCCTGTCGTGTTTGCCGCGATGGCATTGCGGCAGAACGATTTAGCCGTACCTGCTGTGCGCGATGCGTCCGTCCGTGGGAACCTGGGTCCCGAAATCGGACGCCCGATTCATTTCGCGCTGCTTCACGTTTGCTTCCGACCAACGAGTCTCGACCAATGACACTTCCGATAGATACGCTGACCGACGAACGTCCCACGGCCCGCCGCGAGTTCATTGGGCAGATTGCCGCGTCGGCCATCGTGCTTGCGGGCGCCGCCTGCGCGAGTCCGGCGGCTACGACCGCACCCGCACCGACGCCGTCGCCAACTCCGCCGGTGCCCGCCGTTCCGGTGCATTGGGACGATTCGTGGTTTGCTAAACTCACCGCGAAGCACAAGGCGGTGTTCGATTCGCCGGCGATCGAGGAGGGCGCGGCGTTGTTTAATGCGACAGGCTACATCCGAGGGATGCACGACGCAGCGGGCGCCGGGGCTCTGGACGTGCAGACGGTGGTCGTCATGCGTCACGCGGCGGTGCCGATGGTCTTCAACGATGCGATGTGGGCGAAGTACAACATTGGCGCTGAGGCGAAGGTCAAGGACGACTCAACCGGAAAGTGGGCGAAGACGAATCCCTTTCTGGGCGCGCCTGCGGCGAGTGTGAGTGCTAACGGAGAGTCCGCTGGTACGCCGCCGGCCGCTCGCTCGCCCGAGCGCATGCAGCCGACCCTCACGTGGCTCGCCGCGCACGGCCACATCTTGCTCGGCTGCGATTT
>JBDTAE010000123.1:0-16078 GCA_039924785.1 Gemmatimonadaceae bacterium
TGCGTTTCCATCAACCCGTCGCGCAACGCATGCAGTGGATCGAAGCCAGCTATCGGACAGGAAGCGCGATTGTCGCGGCCGATTGGTCGGGTCAGCCGCGCGTCGTAGCAGAGGCGGACGACGAGTCCAGAGTGTTGATGATGAATTTCGGAACGAGTCCCGCGCCGAGGTAGCGTTCTTTCACCTGCACCGGGAGCGAGCCGAATCGCTTGATTCTACCGCGACACGCTTGCGCACCACACTTGCAGCGCATCGTCCAAATATCGTCGTCTCCGAGGATCGTGGAGTAGTCGAAGGTGATTTCGTCGCCCGGCGAAACCTCCGTGGCCGCGAACAGGAACAGCTGATTGTTCAGCTTGCGCACGGCGGCATTCGGTTCACACGAATGGTTCACGTAGCGACTGACGTGATCGCCAGGGTCGAGATAGGTCTCCGGCCCAAACCGATAGCAGTTGTCGGCAAGCTTGCCACCGGTGGTCCAGAGGATGCTGTGATGGACCATTCGGCCTGTGATTTTGAGGATTGTTTGATTCGGTCGAAACACCCGCTCGGCAAAGAGTCCTTTGCCGATGCGGGCGGACCGGACGATGACGCCCCGCGCGGTGTTAGACAAATTGCTTCACGAACCCGCGCCTTGTCAGCGACCGCGCGCCATCCGCGTTGGCGGCCGTTGTCATATCGTCCTCGTTCGTTTGCGTTCGCTTAGTCCGGATCGGCCGGGGTGGTCGCAGCGGTACGTAGAGTATGACAATGCTCATCGGATTGGAAAACGATGTGACGTTACTGTTGCGTACGTTGCATGCCGCCTGGCGCGCATCTCGCGGCGGCGATTCCCGCGAGCGAAAATGCAACGATGTGGTCCGCCACCGCGGCGACAGAAGCGTCGTCGGCCGGCGGCCAATTCGCGACGGCAGCCTTGAACGGATCGGCGCGATAGAACAAACACTGCGCCTGCACACTTGCCACGCATCGCATCACCAGCGGATCGTCCCGGTCACTGTCCAGCAACTCGGCGATGATGTCGCGCAGATGCATGAGACGCGGCATGATGGCCTCCTCAAAGATCCACGTCGCGATCGGCGTCGGATCAGCCATCTCATGATTCATCAACTTGCCGATCCACTGCGTTTCGTCGCTCGGGTTCGCAAGACGCGGGAGAAACGTGCGAACGTAGTGGCGCAGCCGCTCCTCAGCCGAGGCTCCGGGTACCGTATCCGTGGAGATCATACTCGTTTGCTTCAGTACATCGATCGCTTCGCCGACAATCTCGCGATACAGCCCAAGCTTGTCGCCGAAGTGATAGCTCACCGCTGCGACGTTTGCCGACGCTTCAGCGCAGATATCGCGCACGGTGACGCGCGCGAAGCCGCGATCCGCGAACAGATCGCGCGCAGCGGCGATGAGTCGTTGTCGCGTCTCCGCGCTGTCGTGAACCGAGCGCTTGGCGCGAGCGCGCGCCGGTGAACGCTTCGCCACGAGTTTCCTCATAGCGTTCGCTTGAACAGCAGCGTCGCGGCCGTCATTGAGACGACGGTGAATGCCAGAAGAAAGAGCAAATCAGTGCCGATCGCGGTGAATCCGGTGTTCTTGAGGATGAGGCTCTTGAGGGCGTGCACCGCATAGGTGAACGGGTCCGCCACCGCGATCGCCCGCATCCATCCCGGGAATGCCTGCTGCGGATATACCGCGCCGCTCGGAAAATACAGAAGCGTGTTCAACACGCCGAAAATCGCGCGCGGCAACAGCGGGTCGGTCATTCGAACCATGAGGAGAAACATCATGCTCACGAGTGCCATCGACGTCACGATGACGACAACGAGAAGTCGCAGCAGGCGCAGTGGTTCGAACGGATTTGGAACGCCGGCGATCAACATTCCGATGGTCATCAGCACGAACCCGGCGAGTAACGCCTTGATCGCACCAGAGATCGTGAATCCGAGAATCAGCTCGAGCTTCGTAATCGGCGTGACGAGATAGCCCTCGTGTAACCCGCGCGCTTTGTCGTCGATGTAGATGATTCCTCCGCCGATCATCACCATCATGAAGATCGACATCACGATGGACCCCGGTAGCAGATACTGGATGTACGGCACATACGGGTAGATTTCGACAACGTCGAGCGAGGTCGCCGATACGATGCGTTGCGTGGCGATGCGCGGAAGACCGTACGCGCTCACGAGGCTCGACATCGTTGCCGCGAGTGCGCCCGCCACGAATCCGTCGGTGTTGTCCTCGATAAGTGCGACGCGTGGACTTTCCTTCGCCAGCACGCGTCGCGAAAAGTCGGGGGGAATCGTCAACACCCCATTGAGATGTCCCTCACGAAGCGCTTTCACCGCTTCGCCCACATCGGCGTAGTCGACGGTTTCAAACGTTCGCGCGTTAGGCGCCACCGCCCGCGCGAGCTCACGCAACTTCAGAGCTGGCACACCGTGATCCTGATCGACGATGCCGAGTTGCAGCCGCTTTACCGTGCCGCCGAATGCGTAGCCGAGCACGACGAGCTGCACGATGGGCATCACGAGAGACATCGCGATCAGGGCCGGACTTCGCCGAAACCGACGCAGCTCGCGCTCGACGATGGCCATCATTCGATCCATGGCTATCTCCGAATCACGAGTCGATCAGCCGGCGACGGATCTCGCGCCGCATCGCGGAGATCTCGTCCGGTAAAATGCACAAACACGTCGTCGAGCGAGTCTGTCTTCACCGTCGCTTTGAGGTTTGCCGGTGTGTCGAGCGTCTTCAGCTCGCCGTGATCGACGATTGCAATTCGATCGCAGAGCTTGTCTGCTTCGTCCATGTAGTGCGTCGTCAGCAACACAGTGAGATCGCGTTCCTGCTTGACCTTGCGAAGCATCTCCCACACCGCGGTCCGCGACACCGGGTCGAGGCCCGTTGTCGGCTCATCGAGGAAGAAGATCCGCGGCTCGTGCACAAGCCCGCGCGCAATCTCGACGCGCCGACGCATGCCGCCCGAAAATGTTTTCACCGGCTTGTCCGCCCACGCCGTGAGCTCGACCGCGGCAAGCAACTCTGGGATGAGCTTCTCGCGTTTTTCCTTCGGAACGCTGTAGAGCTTCGCGTAGATGAGCAGATTTTCACGGGCGCTCAACTCGAGATCGCTCGTCATCGCTTGGGGGATGACGCCGATCGCTCGCCGCACGGCGTTCGGATCGCGCACGATGTCCGCCCCATCGACGATCGCGGTTCCAGTCGTCGGCAGCACGAGCGTGGTCAACATGCGAATCAGCGTCGACTTTCCCGCGCCGTTCGGGCCAAGCAACCCAAAGACTTCGCCGCGCTCGACCTGAAATGAAATGCCATTGACGGCGGTGAAGTCGCCGAATTTTTTCGTGATGTCGCGGACGTCGATGGCGCTCATCGCGCGGACGCCAGCGGCAAAAGCACGTACGCCGTCATGCCAAGGGCGAGGCGACGGTCGTGATTGTCCACGCGGAGGCGCACCTCGAACGTCTTGATGTCGCGCTTGGTGCGGCTCACGTCGCGCTGCGTCGCGAACCCGGCGTCGACACCGCGATAGAAAACAGCGCCGCGGCGCGTTTCGCCCGACGGAAGGCGAACCGTTAACGAATCGCCGAGTCGAACGCGGTCGATGTAGCTCTCTTCGACGTCGACGCGAACCCACAGCTCATCAGGATTCACTAAAGTGATGACGGGCTGACCAGCGCTCACGACTTCGCCGGCTCGAGCAGCCCGCACATCGACGACTCCGGCTACCGGCGCGTAAAGCTCGGCGTAGCCGAGTCGCACGTTTGCTTTGGTGGTTTGCGCGACGGCGGCTTCGTGCTGCGAGCGCGAGCCTTCGAACGCGCTCCGCCGCATCGCGACTTGTTGCGCGGCGGAACGCGCGAGCGAGAGAGCGGCGCGTGCGGCTTCGATTTGTTTTTCAACCGCGTCCGCGCGCGATTTCGCGACGGCGTACGCGGTGCGCGCCTGTTCGGCTTCCTGCGGCGAAATTCCGCCACCGCGAAGCATTGCTTCGTTGCGATCGAGGATCGATTTGGTGTTCGCGACATTCGCAACCGCCTCGTCGCGCCCGGCCGTCGCGCTGCCAAGGGTCGCCTCAGCCTGATGGATCTGGTCGCTTGTCTGTTGCTCCTGGTATCGAAGCGCGGCCTCGCTCTCTTGCACTTGTCTGGCAGAGCCCTCTTCGCTCCGTGCAAAGAAGTTGCGATCTGCCGCGAGCTCGCCGGACGCAAGCACGGCCAGAAGTTGCCCTTGCCGGACGGAGTCGCCCTCCTTGACCAGCAGTTGGCTGATTTGTCCGCCGACCTGCGGGCTGACCACAATGTCGTCGGTGGTGACGATGCCGGTGAGCGTGAGACTGGTCGGTGGTCTGACGTTGAGGTAGATCGCGACCGCGGCGGCGACCGCGACGATTCCAACGATGACGCCAACCCGCTTTGAAGCCATTGTGGTGCTCCGGTGGTTCTCGTGTCAAACAAGTGTATGAAACAAGTGTTTGAATTGCAAGGCGGAAGAGAATGGGGCGTGGCTCGCGAGCGCGACGTCCCCCTCGCCGCCGTTGGGACCAAGTCACTGGGCTTGCGACGTCGGAAACGGCCGGCGACTCGGCGCCGGCCTCGTTTGCGCTTTGTTCGAAGCGTCCTACCTTAAAGTGGCAAGCCATGCCGCCGTTTCATTCATCTATTCAAGATTACTCATGTCAGATTCGAGATCGCGCCGATTGACCGCAGTCGGAATCGCCGGCGTCCTCGCGGTCGTCGTTGCGACGGCCACCGCCGGAGCGCAGGTTGGGCCCAAACCGGGCACGCTTCCAAGCGAGACTCCGGCCGCCATGAAGCCGTCGACCGAGGGTTTCGATTACGTGCGACGCGATACGATGATCGCCATGCGCGACGGCGTTAAGCTCCACACCGTGATTCTGATTCCCAAGGGAGCGTCGCGCGCACCGATTCTCCTCACGCGTACGCCGTACAACGCGAACGAGCTCACTACGCACGCCCAGAGCTCGCACCTCGCCACGATTCTCAACGGCTACGACAACGCGGTCGACGTCATCATTGGCGGCGGATACATCCGCGTCGTGCAAGACGTTCGAGGCAAGTACGGATCGGAAGGCGACTATGTGATGAATCGCCCGCTTCGCGGCCCGTTGAATCCGACCGGTGTCGATCACGCGACCGATACGTACGACACGATCGACTGGTTGGTGAAGCACATTCCAGAATCGAACGGAAACGTCGGCATCCTCGGAATTTCGTACGACGGATTTCTGCCGCTGATGGCGCTCGTCAATCCGCACCCGGCGCTCAAGGTGTCCGTGCCGATGAATCCCATGGTCGACGGATGGATGGGCGACGACTGGTTTCATAACGGGGCGTTCCGCGAGCAGAACATGCCCTACATGTACGAGCAGGACGGATCGCGCTCGAACGACGTGAAGTGGTGGACGAGCACCTTCGACGACTACGACACGTTCATGCGAGCCGGCTCGGCGGGCGAGCTCGGTCGGCAGCGCGGTCTCGAGCAGGTTGGTTTCTGGCGGAAGGTTCTCGAGCACCCGAGCTACGACTCTTTCTGGCAACAACAGGCGATGGACAAGGTACTTGCCGCGCAGCCGCTCAAGGTCCCGACGATGCTCGTCCATAGCTTGTGGGATCAGGAGGACATCTACGGCGCGATGGCGGTTTATAGAGCGCTCAAGCCCAAGGACACAAACAACAACATGCTGTATCTCGTCATGGGCCCATGGCACCACGGACAGGAAATCGAGGACGGCAGCACGCTTGGCGTCCTGCACTTCAACAGCAATACATCACTCACGTTTCAGCGCGAGATTTTGCTGCCCTTTCTCGACCACTACTTGAAGGACGGGGCGCCGAAGTCGGACGTGGCGCCCGTCAACGCGTTCGAAACCGGAACGAATACTTGGCGACAACTCCAGGCATGGCCGTCGGGCTGCGCGAGCGGCTGCTCCGTGCATCCGACTCCGCTGTATCTCGCGGGCGGGATGAAGGCGGGCTTCACGGCGCCGTCGACGGGTGGAGTGACATTTGAAGAGTACGTATCCGATCCGGCCAAGCCGGTGCCGTTCCGCAAGCGGCCGATCCAACCCATTGGCTATGACAATGGTCTAAACTGGCCGGAGTGGCTGGTCGACGATCAGCGCGAAGCCTCCGGTCGGCCGGATGTGCTCGCGTTTACCTCGGACGTGCTGACGAAGCCGGTCAAGATCAGCGGGCAGCCGGTTGCGAATCTGATTGCGTCCACGACGGGTACCGACGCGGATTGGGTCGTCAAGCTGATCGACGTCTATCCTGACGAGGTGTCGGGCCAGGCGGCGATGGGCGGATACCAGCTGATGGTCGCCGCCGATATTTTCCGCGGTCGGTATCGTGAGAGTTTTGAAACACCGAAGGCGATTGTGTCGAATCAACCGCTGCAATATCGTTTTGCGCTGCCGACCGCGAACCATGTGTTCTTGCCTGGCCACAGAATCATGGTTCAAGTTCAGTCAAGTTGGTTTCCGTTGTATGATCGCAACCCGCAGACGTTCGTGCCGAATATTTTTTGGGCGAAGCCGGAAGACTACAAGAAGGCGACGCAGCGGATCTACCACACGCCGGGCCAGGCGAGCTTCGTCGAGCTGCCGGTGGTCAATACGCCGTGAGCTGATCGGACTCGACACAACGTCGACCGCCCCACTGATTCCTTGCGGTCGAAGCTCACGTTGACGTCGTCGAACTGGTAGAGAATTCCGACTGCGGTCGTCGTCCGCTTGTCGTAGCGGCACGGGCCGGAGATTCGCGTCGACCTTGACCGTGTCGCCGACCATGCGGCAGCCGATCCAGGCCGGCGCAGGCTTGTCGTGCGAGTCCTTGCAAAGATCGCTCATTCTCAAATGAATACGCCAAACGTTCACGGGGACCCAGCCCGTCTGGACGGCACTCGGCAGCGCCACCAACTTCCCTGCACTATGACTCCGACATCTTCCAAGCCGGGCTTTCGAGTCCTTCCTGCTCCAACGAGACTGGCTGCTTCTCTCGTTGCACGCTTTCGTGGTGTCGCCGCGGCCAACCTCGCCGACGTGGGGCGTTTCAACTTCATGGACCCCGGCATCCGGTCGCGCTCGGGTTTTCCGCTTGCCGGACTCGCCGTGACGGTGATGTGTCGTCCAGGCGACAATCTCATGGTGCACAAAGCGCTGCAGGTCGCGGAGCCGGGTGACATCGTCGTCGTGAACACGTGCGGCGGCAACACCGCTGCCGTCTTCGGTGAACTGATGTGTCACACCGCGGCAGCGAAGAGGCTCGGCGGCATTGTCGTCGACGGTGCGATCCGCGACGTAGAGGGTATTCGCAAACTTGAATTTCCTGCGTTCAGCCGGACTGTGAGCCCTGGTGCCTGCGACAAGGACGGCCCCGGCGAGATCAACGTGCCGATCGCATGCGGCAACGCGGTCGTGATGCCGGGCGACATCGTTGTCGGCGATGAGGACGGAGTCACCATCGTTCCGCGCGCAGTCGCGGAGGAGGTGTTGGAACTCGTGGACGAGTTGGTCGCGCGGGAGCAAACGCGTATTGCTGAGATTCTCGCGGGTGGTCTCTACAAGGCGGAGATCGACGACGCGCTTCGAAAGAAAGGGATCATCGACTGATGATCATGAAAGCCGAACAGCGAGTGCCAGTCGATGCACCGCTGCTATTGATGACTCCAGGACCCACGCGCGTGCCGGAACGCGTACTCCACGCGGGATCGCAGCCAATGATTCATCATCGCACACCAGAGTTCTCGCGCGAATTGGCGGCGTGTATCGAGCTGCTCGGGCCGGTGTTCGGCACGCAACACGCCCCGTTGCCCGTTCACACGCCGAGCCGAGGCGAGCTCGAGGCAACGATTTGCAATCTGTTTTTCGCCGGAGACGAGATCGCATGTTGTTGCAATGGCAAATTCGGGGAGATGTGGGCCGAGTTCGCCGAGGCGTACGGGCTCATCGTGCATCGGTGGTCGACGAGCTGGGAGCATGATGCCGATGCCGCGGAACTCGGAGCATTGCTCGACATTCGTCCGAATGTCCGCGCCATTACGGTGGCGTATGGTGATACATCGACCGGCGTCGCGAACGATGTGCCGGGCATCGCCCGCGTCGCGCGCACTCATGGGGCGATGGTGCTCGTTGATGCGGTGTCGTCGCTGGGCGGGATGCCGTTCTCGTTCGACGAATGGGATGTGGACGTCGCCGTCACGGCCTCACAGAAATGTCTGATGTCGAGTCCCGGGCTGGCCTGGGTCGCCGTCAGCGATCGCGCATGGAGCGCCGAGCGAACGTCGACGCTTCCGCGCAACTATTGGAACTTCGAGGACGTGAAGCGGAATATCAGCAGGCCGCGTCCGGAAACCCCGGGTACGCCGCCAGTGCAGATCGTTCTTCAGGTCGCCGAAGCGCTTCGAATGATGCACGAGGAGGGTTTAGAGAACGTATATGCTCGGCACGATGCCTTGGCCCAGCGAACACGCACCGGCACGGCCGCGCTCGAGCTCGCGCCACAGTGTGACACTATTCAACGCCGCTCAGCGACGCTGACGGCTCTGGCGGCTCTGGCGCTTCCCACTGGACTCGCACCGAAGCCGTTTCGCGACAAGATCAAAGCGCAAGGGATTCTTACCGCAGCGGGTCTCGGGCGATACGAATCCACCGGGTTTCGCATCGGACACATGGGTGACATTCGCATGAACGATGTGGAGCGCACGCTGAGTGCGGTCGCCGAAGCGCTGCGCGAGACTCCGGCCGTGCGATAAGTGGAATGAAACTCCCGGCGACGGAATGAGCCGGCGCTCGCACTGCAGATATCAGGGTCGAGAGTGCGGGATCAGTCTCCCGCGACCGGCACCCGATGTTCCGCCGTCATCTGCTTCGGCGTCATGCCCATCTTGCGCGAGAACCAGCCACGAAGCTCGTCGAGGATTTCATAACCAGTCGGGATCAAGAGCAGCGTCAGAAAGGTCGACGTGATCACGCCGCCCATCACCGCAACGCCGAGTGGCGCGCGGAACTGCGCCCCTTCACCGCGGCCGAGCGCGACGGGAATCATGCCCGCGATGAGAGCGAACGTCGTCATGAGAATTGGACGAAGACGAATGGCGCCGGCCTCGATTAACGCCTCACGCAATGGCAAGCCGCGCTCCTCGCGCGCCCACTTGGCGAAATCGATAAGCAAAATCGCATTCTTCGCCACGATGCCCATCAATAGAATCACGCCGATGAGGCTCATGATGTTGATCGTTTGGCCGGTGATGGCAAGCGCCATCAGGACGCCGATGAGCGACAGGGGCAACGACAATAGAATCGCGATCGGATCGACGAACGACCCGAACTGCACGACAAGAATCAAATACATCAACAGAATCGCGAGTCCGAGCGCCGAGAAGATCTGGCCGAACACTTCGTTCTGTCCTTCGGCATCGCCGCCGATGGTGTAGTGAACGCCCGCCGGCAGACGCATCTTTGAGACGCGATCGAGAATTTCTGCCGTCACGTCGCCGGCCGCGCGGCCTGACGTGTTCAGCTCGACCGTCACGACGGGATCGCGCTCGAGGTGGTCGATGATCGCCGGTCCAAGCCCGCGTTTGATCGATGCAATCTGCCCAAGCGGCATCGTCGATGGTTCGCCGTTCGCGCCGACCACCACCATCGGCAACTCGACGAGATCGGACGAACGTTCACGTGCTTCGGGCGTGAGACGCACAGTCACCTTGCGCGACTTGCCTGATGGATCGATCCAATAGCCCGCGTCGACGCCCGCGAACGCTGGACGCAACGACTGCGCGACCTGACCGACGGTCAAACCAAGCGAACCCGCAACCCCACGATTCAGATCGATCTCGAGCTCGGGCTCTTGTCCCTTCGTCGAGAGACCGATGTCGACCGCGCCAGGAACCTTTTCAACTTCCGCCTTCACCATATCCGCGGCTTCGGCCAACGCGGCAACGTCCTGCCCCTTCAACTGAAGCTGAATCGCCTTGCGGCCGCCGCTGAAATCGCTCGTGAACACCGAAATGGATGCACCGACGACGCGCTTCGTCTCGGCGCGCATCTCCGTTGCGAGCTCCTCGACCGATTTCGAGCGCTTGTCCTTGCCCACGGTCCGCACGTAGATGTTTCCTTCGTCCACGCCACCGGTCGCGCTGTTGCCGAGCGTCGCGTACGTGTACAACACCTCAGGATGTGCACGCGCGATGCGCGCGGCTTCTTCCGCCTTGAGCCGCGTGTACTCGAGGTTGGAACCCGGCGGCGTCTCGAGCGCCATGATGAATTCCGAGCGATCGTCCTCGGGGAAGAACGCGGTGCCAACCGTTCTCATCGCGGGCAGGAACCGAGGTGTGTTCTTGATGCCGAACGACGCCGCGCCCGCATACAGGTAGACGCCGAGACCCAGTGCGGCAAGACCAGCGCGAGTGATAGACGGACCCTTCCACGTCATGCCGAAAACCAGAATGACAATGCCGAGCATCGCGATGCCGAGCCCCGTCAACCCATATGAAGGGATGAAGAACGATGCAAAGAACGTGAGCGTTGCAATCATTACCATCGCTAGGCGGTGATCGAGCGCCCACGCAATGACCTTCTTGTAGTTCTCGGCCTGACGGTTGAACCAATGGTTGAACGTATCGAGCCGCCGGGTGATCCACCCGCGCTCGTTGGGCGGCTTATGCGGATCGGGCCAGTACGCCGACAACATCGGATCGAGCGAGAACGAGACGAACAACGACACGGCGACCGAGCAGGCAATCGTCAACGCGAACGGTTTAAACCACTGACCGCCGACACCGGGCATGAATCCGATCGGCACGAACACCGCGAGAATCGAGAACGTCGTCGCGGCGACGGCGAGCCCAATCTCGTCGGTTCCATCATGCGCCGCGCGGAAATGATCTTTGCCCATTTCGACGTGCCGCACGATGTTCTCACGCACCACGATGGCGTCGTCGATGAGGATACCGATCGCGAGCGAGAGACCGAGCAGCGACATCGTCTCCAGCTTGAAGCCCATCGCATAAACGGCGATGAAGCTCGCGAGCACTGAGATCGGCAATGCGACGCCGGTGATGACCGTCGACCGCCACGAATTCAGGAACACAAATACGACCAGCACCGTCAGAATCGCGCCGAGGAACAGCGCCTCTTCGACGTTCGCAACGGCGTGCATGACTCGTGTACCCGAGTCTTTCACGACGTTGATCTTCGTACCCGTCGGCAGCGTCTTCTCGATCTGCGCGAGCCTCGCGGTCACTCGGCCGGCAACGTCGGTCGTGCTGAAGCCCTTTGACATCTTGACGTCGATGCCGATTGCTTCCTTATCATTGAACATGGCGAGCGTGCGCGGCTCTTCCGTGCCGTCGTTGATCGTCGCGACCTGACCGAGCCGAATCAGCTGACCGTTGCGATCCGCAACAATGAGGTTGTTGAACTCGGCCGGCGTTTCGATGCGTCCGCGAAGCCGAATGGCGCGTTCATCGAGCGCGCCGTTCACGCGCCCCACCGGCGCCGCGAGATTCTGCGCGCCAAGCGCTTGCACAACCTGCGCGACACTCACATTGGCAGACTGCAGCTTTCGCGGATCGACTTCGACGGTGAGCTGTCGTTCGACCTTGCCGAAGATCAGCACGTCTGCGACGCCCGGCAGCGCGCGCAATTCACGCGTGATGCCGGGATCGGCGATTCGCGTCAGCTCGGCGGGAGACAGCACGGTCGACGATACGGCGACGGAGACGATCGGTCGATCCGTGTCGTTGAACTTATTGACGATCGGCTCCTTCATTTCCGTCGGAAGATCCGAGCGAATCGCCGAGATGGCATCGCGCGTTTCCTGCGAGGCGACGTTGAGATCCTTATCGAATAAGAATTCGATAATGATCGACGCGTAGCCATCGTACGCTTTGCCATTGATGTGCTTCACGCCGGCGATGGAGCCGATTTGCTCCTCGACCGGCTTGAGCACTTCGCTTTCCACGACGTCCGGCGACGCACCGGGATAGACGATGCCAACGCTGAGCACCGGGGGTGAGACGTCTGGGAACTCATCGGTCTTCAGCTTGAACAGCGCGAAAGTTCCGAAGATCACCATGGCGACCATCGCCACGACTGTGACGAGCGGACGCTTGATGGCAAAATCTGAAATGATCATGGTCGTTACCTGTTAGCGGTGTTGCAACTGGCTCAGGGCTCCGAGCGACGAGCCAAGGGCGACGCGCGGATGGCGGAGAGTGCCATCAGCGGCTCGCCATCGGCCATTAGGGCTTCTTCATCGAGTCCGACGGCGCGCTGACTTTCACCGGCGTTTTTTCCGAAATGCCGCGCGCGGCACCGAGGAGGATCGTGTCACCTGCCGCGACCCCGCTCTGGATTTCGACCGTCTCTGTAGACGCGTCGCGAATGCCCAACTGAACTTCCGCCTTTTGAACGACACCGTCCTTGATTCGCATCACGAACGGCTTGAGTCCGCGCTCGTCGACCGCGGCAACCGGCACTACGGGCGCGTTGCGCATCTCGCTCGCGATGTTACCGTCGGCGAACAACCCGCCAACCAATGTTCCATTTTCATTCGGCAGCGACACGATGATGCGCACCTGGCGCGTCGACGGATCGGCGACCGGATTGATTCGCGTGATGTGGCCGGTAAACTGACGGTTAGGGTAGCCGCTCACCGTGAAGTCGACTGGCGCCGCAAGTCGGATGGAGGACAACTGGTCGGCGGGCACCGATGCTTCGAGTCGCATCGTCGATGGATTCACGATCGTAAACAGCGCACCGCCGACTTGAACGATGTCGCCCGCGCTTGCCTGCCGCGCGCTCACGATACCGGCGAACGGCGAGCGAACCGTCGCCTTCGCCAGCTGCTTGTCCGCATTGGCCAGCTGGGCCTGCGCGTTCGCGAGCTGCGCCTGGGCCGCGCTGTACTGATTGCGCACGATCTCGACGTCACGCTCGGCGATGGCGCCGGCTTTGATGAGAGATTCGTTACGATCGACTTGACGCTTGTTGAGATCGACGCTGTTCTGCGCGGTGGTCACTCCCGCCTTGGCGGAGAGTACCGATGATTCGAGCGTCGCATCGTCGATCCGGGCGAGGATGGCGCCCTTGTCGACGCGCTGGCCCTGCTCGGCACGCGTCTCCAATACCGCGCCGGCGATTTCCGCGCGCACGTTCGCTACATCCTCCGGCTCGAGGGTTCCCGAGAGGGCCGGACCTGAACGAATCTGCTGCGCTTTGACGATTGCGATGTTTTCCGGACCAACGACCATTGCAGCCGGCACGGTTGGTGTCTTTGCGGCGTCGGCTTCTCCGCCCTTGCAACCGGCGGCGGCGATCGAGACGACCGCGGCCGCAGCGATCGCGAATCCGCGAACGAAATGGGTCGCTCCAAACTCGTGGTGCTGCGTGTGTCCAACCACCCGTGTCATGGCTGAATGCTCCCTGAAGTGCCGGTCGAGCTTCCGCCGGTCTGTGTTGAAGTCGGTGTGCGTTGTGAAGATGTCTGTTGCTGTGTCGCACTGGCTGCGCCGCCCGTCGTCGCGCCCGAGGTTCCAGGCGTCGTTTGCAGCGGCAGATCGCGGAGGAGTGCGAGCTTCACGCGCGCGACCGCAAGGTTTCGCGCGGCTTGCGCGCGGTTTGCGAGCGCTTGCTCGAGCAACAGCCGCGACTGCGAGAGGTCCGTCTGCGTCGAAATGCCTTCGGTGAAACGGACCTGATCGATCTGGTATGCGCGCTGCGCCTGAGCGGCGGTGCCGCGGCTCGCGTCCCATGTTGCCTGCGCTTCGTTCAGCGCATCCAGCGCGACGCGTGCGTCGAGCGCGGCAAACTGTTTCGTCTGGTCGCGCTGCGCTTTGGCCTGCTGCAATCCCGACTGGGCGATCAGCTGGTCGCCCTTGATCCGGCCGCCATCCAGAATCGGAAGACTCGTCGAGACGCCGACCGTCCAGTTGTTCACGCCGTTCGAGAGATTTGGAAAGGCCTGCGCAGGGAAGTACAGCCGTTGGTAGTTCGAGACGATCGCGAACGACGGAATGCGTTCGGCGCGCGCAATCTTCACCTGTGCTTCCTGCGCTTTGATCGACTCATCCAATTCACGAACAGGCGCTCGGCTCGATGACGACGTGTCCGGCTGCGTGTTCGCGGCAATCGCGGGCATGGTCGGTCCGGCCGCTTCTTCGATACGCGTCGTGAGTTGCAGCGAATCGTCGAGCGGCATGTTCAGCAGTTGTTTCACGCGGAGGTACGCCACCTTTCGGTTGGACCTCGCCTGAATGAGCACGGGCAACTGATTGTCGTGCGTCACCTGCGCGCGGAGCAAATCGAATTCCGACGCGTTGCCAACCTGTCGCGAGACGCGCGTCTGTGAGAGAATCGCGGTCGTCTGGGCGAGCGAGGAGTCGGCGATCGCCACGAGCTGGTCGGCCAACGCCGCGTCGTAGTAGGCCGAGGTGAGGTCGAGCGAAAGCTGCGCGCGCTGCGCGGTCAGCTCGATGTTGGCGGAACGCAGGCCGGCTTCGGCCGCATCGTTCTGCGCCTTGAGCTTGCCGCCGGTGTAGACGTTCTGCGAGAAGTTGAGGCCGAACGCGTACTGGTTCGCCGCGCCGAAGCTCGTCTTGGTGAAGTCCAACCCGGTGCCCGATGACACACACGTGGCGGCCTGCGCGAGAGCCGCGGCGCGCTGTTCTGCGGTGGCGTTCGATCCAATTGCCGGCGTGCATAGCGCCTGCGGCTTGGGGACCGTCGACGTGTCCGCCGGTGCGGCCCCCGCGAGCGCCGAGAACTGCGACTTGAGCGTTCGCGTATATCCGGCGGTACCCGTCAGCTGCGGGTACAACTGCGATCGGACTTGATACCGCGTTCCAGTGGCGCGGGTGACGCCCGCGCGCGCGACGTCGATCGTCGGACTCTGCGTTTGTGCCATCCGCAGCGCTTCATCGAGCGACAGGCGCACGACGGCGCCGGCGGTTGCCGTTTGCGCGGGAGCGCGTGCGCTGCCCATCGCGAGGATCGCGGTCGCCAGAAGCGACATTAGAGGTTTCATATTCACGTGGCTGGTCATGGGCATTGTGTTGAGCTCGGCCGCGGCCGTCAGTCGCCGGTCGCCGAGTGGAGCATCGGGCCGCTCGCGCGCTGTGGAACGACGCCAAGGGCTCGCATGAACACCCGTACGTAACGGGCGGGTGCTTCTGATTCAGGCTGCGGAAAAACGCCCGGCATCACGGCGCGCGAAATGGCGTCGCCGAACATCGTGCTCATGAGCATCGCGACCGCCGTGTGCACGTCCGCGTCGGTGGGCGCAAGGCGCTTTGCTTGCATGCGCTCGACGTAACCGCTGAGCATTGCCCCGGCACAGTTCGGCCCCTCACACATCGACACTGCGGCCTCGGGCCGATCTTCAACTTCTCCGAACGAGGTGCGAATCAGCGCGCTGTTCTCCCGCATGTGGGATAACGTCGCGGCGCACCATTCGGTCATCTCCTGCTGCGGATCCATCGGATCCTGCGGCAGCTCAGCAAGTGGTTCCTGCGAGACGTGGGCCTCCATCAGCGCTTCGAACAGCGCTGCCTTCGATCCGAATGTGCGAAAGAGCGTGACTTCGTTGACGCCCGCTTCGATTGCGATCAGGCGCGTCGTCGCGCCACGAAAGCCATGCTGGGCGTAGACCTTCTTTGCTCCTGCGAGAATTCTGTCACGGATGTCCATAGGGATGGGAAGGGTAATCCCTACAATTGTCATATGCAAGTGGTTACTTACTTGCCTCGTCGTCGAAGCGGTAAGTGCCCCACCCTGCGCCGCACCCCAAGCCGACCTGAGCGACCACCCGCTGGTGCGCGTCTTCGTCATCAGCCAGCCGCGCGGCCGCGAACGGCGGCGACCGAACAGATCAGTCGCCAGGCTCCGCGACGGGTTCGTGCACCGGCACACGCTTCCCGAAAAACCGCGCCGCGAGCTTATCGCGCCACTCATCCAAGATCTCATATACCGTCGGAATCACGATCAGCGTCAGGACGGTTGACGTGATGACACCGCCAATCACGGCGCGACCCAACGGCGCTC
>JBDTAE010000124.1:0-3820 GCA_039924785.1 Gemmatimonadaceae bacterium
TTGGTCCGGGTGTGTCCTGATCGGGCGTGATCGGGATGACGCCGTAGCGACTCACGCGCCCGACAGTTGGCTTGATACCGACAAGCATATTCTGATTCGACGGACTCAAGATCGAGCCCGACGTCTCGGTGCCAACGTTCGCGGCCCAGAAGCTGACGTTCGTGCCCGCGCCGGAGCTCGATCCGCCGGTGCCGAGCACGGGTCGTCCGTCGAAAAATGCATCGCGTGGATCGCGGCGTGGATCCCACGGGTTGAAGCCGTAGCCATTCAGACCGTTGTAATTGCCGGGCATTCCGGCGGTGACCCAGTTAGCGAGTTCGGTGAGTTGAGTCTTCGCGAGAATTATCGCGCCGCTCGCTTCGAGATTCTTCGTGAGCGTCGCTTCATACGGCGGCACCAGATCGGCGAACGCGAGTGCGCCGCCGGTCGTGGGCATGTCGGTCGTGTGAATGTTGTCCTTGAGCGCGACCGGAATGCCGTGCATTGGCCCGCGAATTCGTCCGGCCGCGCGTTCACGATCGAGAGAGTCGGCAATGGCGAGGGCGCGCGGGTTCACCGTGATCACGGCGTGCAGCTTGTCCTCGTACATCGCGATACGCGTGAGGTACTGTGTCACGATTTCGCGCGACGTCGTGCGGTGTTGCTCGAGGGCGGTCCGCATGTCGGTAATGCTGGCTTCGACGACGGAGAACGGCTGCGTCGGGCGAGTGGGCTGCGCGGATGCGGCCGCAGAAACTGCGGCGACGAGAAGAGCGGGCAGAGCGAGTCGTGGCATTGGCGGATTGAAGGGGCGGGACAAACGTATTCGCGTGGCGGAGGCCGGGCCAGTCGTCGAGAGTCAAGGGCGGGCATCAATTCACGGAGATGGATCTGATGTGGTGTCTTCGGACAGGACCACTGGCGGACAGCGCGGTGTGCGTTATTGCGTCATGCGTTTGCGCGTTGTGCGTCGAGCTTGGACCCCGACAGTTGAGTAGTGGCGTACTGCCGGTGTGCCTGTACGCCGCACCGGGCTGTCGGGGTCCAAACGCAACGCGCGACGGACGAACGGGCAACGCAACAACGCACACCGCGCGGTCTGCGACGCCGACGCATTCGAAGACGCACTTATCAGGTCCACCTCGGTGCCGCGATCTCAACCGCCGGTTGTCCCACGATGGTATTCTTATCAAACTTTTACGTGGCTCGACGATTTCCGCGGTAGCTTGAGTAGTCAGTAGTCAGTAGTCAGTAGTCAGTAGGCGTGCCGCTGTCGTAGCCCGTGACTCCCAGAGCATCATTTTCCCCAACTTGACCATGTCCGATTATCCCAACGGCAAGATCTGCTATATCGAAATTCCCGCCGTCGACATTCAAGTCTCCGCCAAGTTCTACGCGGATGTCTTCGGCTGGACAGTTCGAACACGCAGCAACGGGTCAACCGCGTTTGATGACACCACCGGTGTCGTGAGCGGCACGTGGGTCACCGGCCGACCGCCCGCGTCGCACGCTGGTTTCATGATTTACATCATGTGCGATAGCGTTGCAGCATCCATCGAGCAGGCCGTGGCCCACGGCGGCGAACTGACTCAACCAATCGGGGTCGACGCGCCCGAAATCACCGCACGCTTTCGCGACCCGGGCGGCAACATCATCGGGCTGTATCAACAACCGTCGTAACGGTCGTCGACGTGCGCGACCCATTGCGAACGAAGTCCGCGCGCCGATGACAGCTATGGCAGTCGATAGATGTTGAAGATTCCGGTGGTCGAGTGGCTGTTGGCATTCCCCTCGGGCAGCGCCACGCGGCCGTCGACGACGATCGGACTATTCCAATGCCCGCCTCCTGACGCGAGCGTGGTCAACGCTACGCCCGTCGTTGGATTATAGACGCGAATTCCCCCGCCCGGATCGTAGACGTACACAAGTCCTCCTGCGACCACGGGGCTCGTTCCGCCGTTTTTGTTCTGCCATTCGGGATGAAGATGTCCATTCGCCACCGTCCAGGCGGATGTGGCGCCGTTATCGGCCGCGAACAACCACGTCGCCAAGGCGAGATGTGCGACCGCGGGCGCGGTAAAGAGCATCGAGCCGGAGGGCGTCCCATCGATTTCAGTTTCGAGGCCTTTGTGCGGCGTCGTGCCGCGCATGGTGCTCCATTCGAGAAGTCTAATTTGCCCGTCCTTCCCCCCCTGCGCGACGAATCCACCGTCCAGGAGAACGGGTGACGTGGACCCCAGGTCGGCGTCGCGAGCGTTCAGTGCATCCGTGTTCGTCGGCGTGTAGTTGCCCAGAAGCGCTGTCGCATCGGAGCTGAGCTCGAGCGTGGCGTCGCCCCAGTTGGTTTTGCCGTCCCACCGGCCGTTGCCGGTGGTCACGAAAATGTCGCCGGTCGTCGTATCGATCACCGCGCCGGCGCGGCCCCAGATGGCGGAATCGCTTTCGCCGCAGGTTGTTGGATCGATGATTCCCGTGCGATCGCTGCACAACGAGTTCCAGACGTCAAGCAGATTGCCCGTGGCCGCGTCGAGAATGGCAACGTGCCCTTGATACGGAGGCGCATCGCCGATGTACCCACCGGTAACCGCGATGACGTGGCCGCGATCGAAGTTCAGCGGCGACGCAATCTTTTCTCGCGTCGGAAGGCTGGTGATCGACGTACTCCACAGCACGTGACCGTCGGCGACGCTCAACTTCCGAATGTTCCCGTCGGGCGCGGCCGCGTAGATCGCCTGACGGCCCGGATCCGCCACCGGTGTGGAATTCGTGATTCGATACGAACCGGCAAAGGTACTGAGCTCGGGCGGATCGAAGCGCCAGAGAATCGCGCCGTTGCCGGCATCGATCGCATAGGTCTTGCCGTACGTGGTCGTGACGAAGAACACGTCGTGCGTCGCGCCGCTCGTCGCCACGCCGTGGAGGTAGATCGCCGACGCGTCTACAGTGCCATCGATCGGGACTTGTTGGCGGCGGAGCGTTGCGACGTTCGCGGGCGTGATCCCGGTGGAATCGCGCGACGCGCTCGAATGTGCGGCGTCCCACCCGAACCGCGTCCAGTCATGCGTGCTCGCGATTGTCGTCGAGGCCGGGGTAGAATCCACGTGTGTCTCGATGCTTCCGTCCGACCCACCACGCGTGGAGCACGCCATCAGGGCGGCGGCGGCCGCCAGCGACCTACAGCGTCGAACAATGAGCAAACTCTGATTCATGAAATCGATCTCGGCAGAGTTGTTGGTGCTTGGCGCGTCCGGCTCTCACGTCAATGCAACGACGTGACGCGAGCGGAGGCAAGGGACCTCTGCGGACGAGCTCGATGCGTACACGGGCCGTTTAAGCGTCGTTTAGTGCGCGGCGCCGCGCCTCTTGTGTACTGTGCACTATTTACTGTTTACTGTTTACTGAGTTATAGCGCTCGCGATTCGCCATGCACTCGCTGCGGCCGTCGAAACAACCCGACGTATACCGCCTTGCCGATTACGTGACCCTGCATGGCTTTCATCACGGCAGCACGCGTCTCCAACGCCGCGCCCATGGATTGAGAGTTCGTTGAAGCCGGTACGTCGAGCGTGATGTCCAGCGCGTAGACCTCGAAGGTGTAGTGATGCAGCGGCCCGGTCGCCGCCGCACCCGGTCCGCGATAGGTCCGTCCCGACGCGCTAATCTGATGCGCGCCATCCGGCAACTCCGCGCCAGGCTTCACGCCCTCGGGCAAACCGGTCGACGTCGCCGGAATGTTCCAGACAATCCAGTGCGGCTGCGCTTCCGTCCCCTTCTGCACGCTCACGTCGGGATCGAGCATGTTGAACACGAAGCTCATCGTCCCCGGCGGCGTATTCGTCCA
>JBDTAE010000125.1:0-4610 GCA_039924785.1 Gemmatimonadaceae bacterium
TCGGTCCGATAGTCGAGCGAGCGATTCATCCGCCCGGTTTGCTCGGGCGACATATACGCCAGCGTTCCCTCGAGAACCTCCGGACTCTTCAACGTCGGGTGCTCGACGGAGAAGCGTGTCGAGATGCCGAAGTCGATGATCTTGACCTCGCCCGTGCCCGGGTTGATGACGAGGTTGCCAGGGTTGATGTCCTTGTGAATGATTTGCGCGTCGTGGACGCGCCCGAGTGCCGTTGCGACCTGCGTCGCCGTTTCGAAAAACTCTTCGGTCGACAGCTTTCGCTGCCGCAGCAAGTTCGCGATGGACATGCCGCCGAAATCCTCGAACACCATCAGGAACGTCTTGTCGTGTCGGCGCAGCTCGTAGCCGCAAATAACGCCGGGAAGGTTGAGGCTATGAGAAATCTCGAATTCGCGCCGGTAGCGCGCGAGCTCCGATGCCGTCGGGAAATCGTTCTTCAGGATCTTGAGCACGACGGGCATGCCGTCGCTGTCGCGAAGGGCACGCAGGACGACGGAGTGCTTGCTCTCGGAGAGCCGCTCTCGGACCTGAAACCCCTGGACGAAGGACATGCGACACCTCAGCTGTTCATCGATGTTGGCTGCGCCGCCACATCATGACGCGAATCATAGTATCCGATGCCGTGCCCCACCTGCGCGAAGTTGAGCTCGGAGAAGTTGCCAAACGGGAGAAACAGTCGCAATAACGGATAGACATCGCGATCCCAGGCGTCTTGATCCTCATACGATGCGATCGCACCGCCGGGCAGCGTACGTGCCGCCTCGATGTATTCTTGCATTTCCTCGACGTACTCCCGCGCCACGTCGCTGGCTCGCGCGCGATCGATCGCCTTCGCCGCATAGCGCCAGAATGGCGTATCCCATTGCGATCCTCCGGCGTAGTGCCACGCAACGAACAGCGAGTCCTTGCAGATGTACGTGAGCATCGCATCGTTGAACTCGTCGATCTCCCCCACATCGAGCTCGGCGTCACGTACGTGCTCCAACATCCAGCTCGCGGCGGCGCGCGATTGAAGAATCGCGGTGCCGATCGCGGTCGCTTCCAGCGGTTCGATGAACGAGGCCGCGTTGCCGCCACGGAACACGCGTCCGTCGAACGACCGCCGCCGAACGAAGTTCGGAAAATCAAGCTTCACGCGCGGCTCCCACGTTGTCACACCCTCGCCGTGCAGGAACGACGTGAAATCCTCCTCCACGGCCTCGTCGGTGCTGAGCTGGGCGTTGAAGATGTAGCCGCACGACGTCCAGTCCCGAAGCGGAACCTGAAAGATCCATCCGTGCGGCCGGGCCACCGCCCGCGAGAATTCCGACGGTGCTCCGGGCGCCAGCCGGCGAATCATGACCCGATTCGTCGGAATCCAGTCGAGCCGAAGGATGTCGTCCATGGGCTTTCCATCGGCATTCGTGGCTCGTGGAAATCCTCGCGCATCGAACACGTAGTCGCACGTGATCGCGCTACCGTCCGCGAGCCGAAGATCGACTCGCACTTCCGTCGTGTGCATTGCTTCGACGCGGCCGGCGATTCGCGTCGCTCGCACGTGTTCGCCGAGTATGTCGACGAGCGGACCGGCGTCGAAGTGATATGCGAATAGGTGAATCGGTTGGAACCGATGTGTGAACGGTTGTCCGTAGCGCCCCCAGTTTTCATACCGCGATCCCTTCTTCATCGTCGCGCCACACCTCTCCGCCAACACCGAGAAGCCGAGGCCCGTCACCTCTTCAAACCAACCGGGAAAACGGGGTGTTGTGCCTTCGCCAACGCCGATCGTCGGGATGGACGGATCGAAAATGTGCAGGAGCTCGGCGTCGGGCAGGTACCGCGTGAAGTGCGCGGCCGCGATGAATCCGGCAGTCCCACCGCCGAGAATAACGACCTTCATGGTGCACGCTCCGCAGGCGCGCGCTCCCGCGAGTGCAGTAGATGGCGTGCTTCGAGAGCGGCGCGTGCTGCCGCTGGTCCGGTGTGCGCCTTGTCGTTGAGCTCATCCACCCGACGATGGGCTGCGTGATCTCCGCCGTCGAGCGCGAGGCCGGTCGCAATGCTCCACGGCTCCGCATTCAAGAATGAGAGTTCCTGTTGAAAGGCGAGCGTCGAGCCGCTCACCGTCGCATCCACATGCCGCCCGAGGAGCGCTGCACCGCGAGCCGTTAAGGTCATTCCGAGTCCGAAGAACGGGTCCAGCGTGCACACCGCGTCACCCAGAGCCACCAAACCACTCGGCCACAAGGTCATGCGCTCGAAATGACGCATCCGACTGAACGCCGGTCCATACTGATAAATCGGGGATATTGGCGTTGCGTGTGCCAGCGCGTCTCGTAGTTGGCCTTCGCCAAGTGCGGCCGCGACGTCGAGGAAGGACGCGTCGCTTGCCGGCAACGGCTCGTCGGCCGGCGCGATCAACACGACCCCCCAACAATCGTTTTCGGCCCGCAACATCATTGCCGAGTGGAGCGGGCGGGCGGGTACTGGCGCGATGGACAGACAGATCCAGTCGGGCACCGCTGGCGGCGGAATGTGAAACCAGCGAGAAACGCAGTGCGTGCCGGACCAGCACAGCGTTTCGTCGATCACGCCAGGCGACGACGGCAGTGTACCGAGCCATTTCGGAAGCGCCGAGGCACTTCCGCTTGCATCGATGACCAGATCCGCTTCGATGTCTGCGCTCTCCGTTTTGCCAATGCGCGCGCGAACGCCGGTAACGCGATTGCGCGGTTCATCATACGATAGACCAACCACTGAGGCGTTTTCAAGAATTTCTATCGAGGCGTGGGCCCACAGGGTTTCGCGCAAGACTCGCTCGAGCAGCGCGCGGGACGACGCGTAGCTCGTGATTCCCGACGGGCCCCGCGGCAACCATCCGGCGGGAAATCGCATCGCGGCGTCCGCAGACACGTCAAACGCAATTGCGCCGCTCGCGACGAGCTCGGCGCTCCAACCCGGAACCAACTCGTTGATCGCCTCGATGCCGGCCGCAGTCAGCATATGGAGACATCGGCTCTGAGGCGCGCCTTTGCGCGGTAGCGGCCGCGAGGTGTGTATCGACGTTGGGTACCGATCGCGTTCGAGAATGCTCACGCGACCGAAGCGTCGCGCCAGCGCATGGGCGGCGAGAAGGCCGCCGATGCCTCCGCCAACGATGACTGCGCGGCCGTTCATCGCGAGAGCCCCGTGGCCCGGGGTCAGCGGGCCTTTTTGTCGGCGCCGCTCTTCGGGACGCGTTTTGGGTTCACCGAATACGAAAGACGCACCCACGTCTGAGACACGAGCAACCCAATGTCGTGCGAGTTGTTCGGCAGGTAGGGTCCAACGATGTGTCGTTCGTTCGGGCTGACGAAATACTGGTTGTTGTAAAAATGTCCGAACTTCATGAAATGCAAATGGAACAGGTAGGTGCCCGGCATGGTCTCCGCGCCATTCACGATGACGTCATCAGCGTTTTTCTCGGACACGCAGCTCTTGCCGGTGATTCGAAGATCGAAGTCGCTCGAGATGATCTTCTTGAACGCCGCGCGATGAGGGTGGTCCTTGTCGAGCAGCGCGTCCAAATCCGGCAGCTCTTCCTGCTCGAAATGCATCACCTCTCCCGGCACCTTCCAGTAGATGAACACCTGACTCGGTACGGTCGACCGGTAGGTGCCATCCTCGCTGTACGAAGTCGTGGTTCCCGCCCACGCGCCGATCATGATGTCGAATGGGACGGAAAAGTCGAATGATGGAGTGACGTATGTCATTGAGCCCTCGTGCAGTTGAGTATTCTCAGAACTGGATGACGGAGTGGTTCAGCTCCGATTCGGTGAGCGGCTCCGGAAACCAGCCGAGTTTGACGGGAACGTCGTACAAACGACCCGGACCGTAGCGCGCCCAAAAGTGGCGGAGGCCGGGCGCCACGACGCGAACGACGGGCAGGCCAACGTCGGGGCGCGTTTGATCGAGAACGAGAAGCTCGATGCCACTGGCCGCGGCGAGTGCGGTGCACGTGAGAATGTCTTGATGCAGGTCGTCGGATGCGAGCTCTCTAAAGCTCGTACAACGACGCGGCGCGACGGCGGGGTCAGGGGCCAAGTACGCATCATCTTCCACCGTCGTGTGGCGCCACCAACGTATGGCGTCGCTATCGGCCAGGTAAGTGCGATGCGACGCCGGGCCAGCGGCGACCGGCACCGCTTCCAGCGATTGGTTCACTTCCGTCAATGCGCGAATGAGCGCGACGCGCGGATCGAGGTGAGCGCCAAACCCGTAGATGATGTCCTGTTCCGGTTGGTCCACACGGCGAGAGATGGCGGCGAACGTCGGAACGCCAAGGTCACTCGTCACGTCCAGTGCCCAGATCTCGCGCCGCAGCTCGGCGTAGCGATCCAGCAGCGCCGAGATGTACCGATCATCGAACGATGCCAGGTCCACGCCGGGGCGCTTCACTCGGTTGTACCACCAAATTGCCACCGCGTCTCGCTCGATCAATTCCAGCGCGCCTTGCAGAACCGCTTCCTCCAAAACCGCGCCCGCCGCGCACCCGTTGGAGTCCGCGCGCGCCATAATCGAATCGGCGCTCGAGTACCCGAAATAGCAATACGACGTTGGCAAATAACGCG
>JBDTAE010000126.1:0-5083 GCA_039924785.1 Gemmatimonadaceae bacterium
TCGAGTCGCAGGAGATCCCGCAGCATGCGACTCCCCGCGAAGGGGTGTTCGAGATGCAGCGCGTCGAGTCGTTTCATCAGCGCCAGGTCGATGGCGGCTGCGGGGCGCGGCACGTAGTACACCGACGCGCGCGACAGGCCGAGCAGCGAGGCTTGTCGCGTCACCGCGAGCTCGTGGTCGCGATCGATCATCGCTTGGCGCTCGAGCCGGGAGACTGCCCGAGCGCGCCGGCCAAAAAATCAATCTCTAGCGCCTGCTGGCCGATCTTCGCGTGGAATGCCTTCACGTCGATCGGGGGTGCGCCCTCCCGTCGTGAAGGCTCCGCGTCGAATACGTCAGCGGCTTGGGCGACCAACTGCGTCTTCCACTGCGTGATTTGATGCGGATGTACGTCAAAGCGAGAGGCGAGCTGCGCGATCGTCTCTTCGCCTTTGAGGGCGGCCAAGGCGACTTTCGCCTTGAACACTGGAGAATGATTTCGACGGGGCCGTCGCATGAGAAACGCTCCTGAGGTCCGGCGATATCTTCGCCGGAGAGAGCGGCCGTGTCTACCTAAGCCCCTGTCTTAAATCGTCCGACCACCTCTCCGTATTTCCAGTCACATTCGATCTTGAGTGTCACGTTGGCCCCCGTCTGTCGCATCATCTCCCCCAGGCGCGTTCGTGCCGCATGCCACGGCGTCGGCACCAAGAGACAGGGGTAGAAAGGGCCCGCCGGTGAAACCCGTGAACTCTCTCCAAGCGATTCCGCGCGCGATGCGCACTCAGGGACACTGTGGCGGTGGTCAGTAGCCCCAGCCAGGCCCAACCGTCTGTCGCTCAACAGTCTACCGATGCGCCTGCGCAAAGTCGGCGAGCGCCTTTCCCCAGCCGCTGTTGCGATCAAAGACAGGCACTTTACCATCGAGCGTGCGGTCCTCGCTGCTGGCCCAAACGATGCAGCCAGCGGCGCCAAGGTCATACAGCGTCTCCAGCCGTGTATGCATCTCTGCTTCAGTCAGCATGCGGACAGGCCCATGCTGCGTCTGGTCGTTTACACCGGAAGACGTCAAGCGGATCGTAACGCTGATATAGGGGACGATGGATTTGCCGGTGTTGTACTTCTTTGCGGCTGCAATGTTGTAAACAGCGGCGCGCTTCCATGCCTCAGTGTCGGCACCTTCGTAGTTGTAGAGCACGGGGCTGAGGAAGTCGACCTGATTTGCAATGCTCGCATAACGCTGATTGAGTGCATCAAAGCGGGCGATGTCTTGCCTCCATGCATAGGTATTTTGCGGCGCGGTGGCATAGACCCCAACGGGGGTGACGGTGTTGTAGCGATGGTAAATGCGGAGGATCTCGCTTACTCCCGGGATGATCGTCTCTGGATGGGAACGATTGCCGAACTCGGTATCAAAAGAGACCGGAGTGCCGGGAGTTCCGATCGCTGACTTGGCAATGTCCTCAATCTTCTTCTCATCGGGGTGCCCATTGGTCATGAATCGCGGGAGGTAAATCACCTTGATGGAATGGATGTCGAGAGATTCAAGATATTGCTTCAAGGATGGAACACTGGAAAGTTCACCGCCCACGACATGGGCGTGGTAAGGGATGAATTCATAGACGATGAATTTCTTCGTAGCCTCTTGTGCCCGGCAGGGCGAGCAGAGGGGTGCGGCGAGCAATAGCACAAGTGTGGCTGCATTCTTGAATTTGGTCATTGGAAATCTGAAATTCGAGAATCAGGCTCGGATTGGTGAGTTGTTTACGATCGTGGTGGGAAACGGAGTATGCGAGTGAATGCCGTTAACGCACCAGATTGATTTCAGTCGGACTCCCGAACCGCGCAGAAATGCCCCTGCGGAATTGTAGGGTTTCCTCGTTGTCCCGGGCGGCATTCTCGGCGCCGCGTTCGAGATGCTAACGCTCCCGACCTGAATTGGATCCGGTCGCCAACGTATGTCTCTCCAATGTGTGTCGGTCGTGACTGGAGGACACTCGCGCAGAGCCGTGGCGAGATCGCGCGCCGTGCCGTGCCGTTCGCAACCGCCAACCACCAGCGCGATGATGACCAACAGTTTAACGCGCACTGAAGCCACGATTACTTCGTCAGACGAATCTGGCCTTGATGGAACGACGCGTGATTTGTACGGCTAAGCAGCACGCTGTACCGATTGAGAAGCGGCTGCTTCTGAAAGTCTTCTTCCGAGACGGACGCGTGTCGTTCGAACCACTGCTCGGTGGTGAGCGCTTCCATCGACGAGGTAAGCTTCGCATTCACTTCGCTCCACACTGCGCGAATCGTCGCGAGCGATGCTCCGCCCGCAGCATGCGAATCAGGATTCTCTAAAAACTCTGCGTCGAGCTCCGAGTGAAGACGGTCGCCGAGCCGGAGAAGTGCGAGCATCCGGTCGTGTACTACGGCGAGATGGCCAATCACATAAGAGACGCGATTGCGGCCAGGCGCAACTTCGGCCGACAGCCCCTCGTCGGTGCTGCCAGAAACAACTTCATCGAGACGGGCGATGACGCCCTTCCACGCGTTGATCGCAATTGCAACTGACTGTTCGTCGAGCGTCATGTCGATCTTCCATTGTCGGGAGTGCGACTGCTGTGCTTCAAAACGCCACCATGAGAGGTAGCATCCCCTGCAAAAGTCGAAGGCCGATCCGTCGCGTGACGAGAGGGCCTTCGTTTCTTTTTGAATCGCGGAGACCTACGCGGTGGTCGAAGCGCGACCACGACCTCGCGGTGACGCGCCAAGCGCCGCTGCTCGGCCTGTCGCGCACGGCGGTGTACTATGCCCATGAACGACAATGCCGCACCGATTCTCGCGCGCCATGCGCAGCCCGCACAGAGCCAGATCGACTTCCACGGTGTTGCGCATCGCCCAGCCCACACAGGGCTGCAAAGCATTTGACGAGCCTTTGAGCTGACGAGATAACGGGGTATATTTATACGTATTACAGACACGAAAGTATATTACAGTGAAGATATACCCTGATATATCAGACTCACCGAGAGGCGTACTCTTGCTCCTTGGAGCCCGCCTCCGCGCCATCCGTCTCGAGCAAGGCCTCACCCGGGAGGTCCTTGGCGAGCGCTCGCGAGTCTCGGCCGACACGATCAAGAGGTTTGAGCACACGGGCCGAGCCACGCTCGACACGTTGGTTCGAATCTGCCTCGTGCTCGGCGTATTGGGCGAGGTCAGCGGCCTGTTTCAGACCCGCGGCCCGCGGACACTCGCCGAATTGGAGGTGCGACACACGCGGCCGGCTCGCGTCCGCGGGCAACGAAGCGACGCAGGTCGCTCGCGCGCGCGCAAGACGGACGAACCGCAATCTCACGGACAGTAAGTAAGCCCGTGCACCGACTCGAAATCCAACTCGATTTTGGCGGCGTGCATGCCGCGCGGGCACTTGGGACGCTCGTGGCCGACGGTCCGCGCACGTACTTCTCGTTCGATCCATCGTTTCTCGCGAATCCCCTGCCGATCTCTCCATTCGCGATTGCGCCTAGCGAGCAATTGGTGGAGCACGCCGATCGGGCGTTCGACTATCTGCCCGGCTTTGTCTACGACGCAATGCCGGATGGGTGGGGACGACTGATGCAAGATCGCGGGTTCGCACGACTCGGCGTTGCGCGAGATCGCATCACGCCGCTCGATCGACTCGCCGCGGTGGGATCGTCGGCCATTGGCGCGTTGACGTTCGCTCCGGCTGAGTCACTGGAGTCTCGTGACGACGATTGGACGTGGACGTCCGACCTCGCCGCAATTGCCGACCATGCAAACCGATTGTACCACGGCAGCGCGGAGGACGTGTTGCCACAGCTTCTCGCCGGCGGCGGTTCGCCTGGTGGAGCGCGACCAAAGGTTCTTGCGGCCGTCCGTTTTGGTTCGGGCGGCAGCGCCGAGGTATTCGCCGGAGCCGCGCCTGACCTACGCGGCGCGGCGCCGAAATGGCCCGACGGATTCGATCCGTGGATCATCAAATTTCCGACGGACGAAGACGGCGCCGAGGCCGGTGTGGTGGAAGCCGTGTATTCCACGATGGCCAAGAACGCCGGAATCGATGTCCCGCTGACACATCTCTTTGCCGCAGACAACGAGCGCCGGTATTTCGGAATTCGGCGATTCGATCGGCATGGGCCCGGCGGAAACGAGCGTCTGCACATGCACACGTTCGGCGGCGTGCTTCACGCCGACTATCGCGTTCCGTCGTGCGATTATCGTGAGCTGCTTCGAGTGACCATGCGGCTTACGAAGGACATGCGAGCCGTGGAGGAAGCATTTCGTCGAATGGTGTTCAACGTTCTCGCGCATAACCGCGACGACCACGTTAGAAACTTCGCATTCCTGATGGACGCGAACGGAGCGTGGCGACTGTCACCCTCGTACGACCTCACCTACTCGCGCGGCATGAACGGGGAGCACACGACGAGCATTGCCGGTGAAGGCATGTCGCCGACGCTCGAGCATTTTCGAACGATCGCTACCGAGGCGAGCATTGCCTGGCCGCGCGCCAAGGACGTGATCGACCAGGTGGACGCTGCTCTCGGCCAGTGGCGGCGGTTGGCGACGGAGACCGCCTTGTCCGCCGCCGAGGTGACGCGTCTCGAGCGCATCTTTGCCAAGCAGCGCGCGACCGCTCGCCTGTAGAGGCCTACGCGACCGCCACGCCAGGTGGCTTTCGTCGACTGCCCGCGGTCACCGCTGACGCGATTGAAGGAGCGATCAGCGGATTTTGAACCTGACGCCTGAGCCACACTAACCAAACAAGTCGGGAGTCGTCTCTCCGCGCTCGTCCTCGTCGATTTCATATGTCGAGGAGGAATTCGCAACGCAGTTCGAGGTCGGGGCAACCGAGCGCACCGGCGACTCCAATGGACCGCGCGTTCGGCTTCATCCCGTCGGGAGCCGATCGAAATCGTCCCGCCGACTGCTCCGGTGTCCTTCGCGACCGCTCTCAGGATTCGGCGGGACGCATGGAGAGGTGGTCGGACTGATTAAGACAGTCAGGCGGCATTCGTAGGTACACGACCGCGGGGTGAAACCGCCGACGGTTTCGACGGTTTAGCAAAGTATACCGCGTCGGGGGTTCGAC
>JBDTAE010000127.1:0-4043 GCA_039924785.1 Gemmatimonadaceae bacterium
GCGCCGAGTCGACGCGATCGGTGATTCTCGTGAGCGATCCGTTTCACATGCTGCGGTTGTCGATTCTGGCGCGACGCCTTGGGATGACGCCGTATTCGTCGCCGACGCGAACAAGTCCCATCTCGACCAGCCGGCGCGAGTCGTGGAAATACGTGATCGGCGAATCGATCAAGGTTCCGATCGTGTTCTTGCTGGAGCGTCCGCAGTAGCGTCTCGCGCCTCACTCGGCCCGATCGCGCGTCGCAACCACGCCGCGTACTCCGCTCCGCCGGCACGCTCGACGTCGTTGTGCCCCGCATTTCGTAGCACGAGCAACTCGCCCTTTTCGCGAGCGGCGGCAAACACCGCGCGTCCCATAGAAACGGGCACGATCACGTCCTGTTCGCCGTGAGCGACCCAGACCGGCGCTGACAGCGCGGCAACTCGCGCGACGGTGTTGTAGTGGACTCGAGAGATGCGGGAAAGCACGAACGACGGAGCGACGAAGAGATACCGGCGTGACATATCATTCGCCGACGAGAAGGGCGATTGCAGGATCAAACTTCGCGGCGGATCCGACGCGGCGAGCTCTGCCGCAACCGCGCTGCCGAGTGAATGTCCGAAATACACGAGGTTGTCGCGCGAGGCTCCCAGCGAATCGCGCACGTACTTCAACGCGGCGTTGGCGTCGTGCCGGGATCCGTCGTACGTCGGCGGACCGCGGAGTCCGTCATAACCACGATACTCTGGAAGCACGACACACACGTCCGCTGACCGCGCGACATCTTGCGCCCACGGAACGAGCCAGGCAGCGAGGTCGGCGTTGCCATGAAACGCGAGAAGTACGGTAGTACCCGACAAACACTCGCCGACCACGTAGGCGAACAAATCGACGCCGTCGTCGGTTCGATATGGAATCTTCTTGGCCTGTGTCACGAGTTGCGGCGGGACGCCAGGCGGCTGAAAGACCACTCGTTCCTGGAATAGCCAAATCAGGACGAGCACGCCGAGGTAACCGGCCACGACGCACAGAGCGACTGCAGTGATGAGGTTCACGTATGACTGTGCGCGGGAAGGCACCTGTGGGTTCCTGTGGTCGGCCGATCAATGCAATTTAGAGCAATGAGAATTCCGATCGAAACCTTTCGATTGCCGAACGGGCTGTTCGTTACGCTGTCCGAGGATCACAGCGCGCCCATCGTTGCGGTCAATCTGTGGTATCACGTAGGCTCCGCGAACGAACGCCCAGGCCGCACGGGGTTCGCTCATCTCTTCGAGCACATGCTCTTTCAAGGGTCGGCCGACGTCGACGCCAATGAGCATTTTGAATTGGTGCAACGAGCGGGAGGCACCCTCAACGGGTCGACGTGGCTCGAACGAACGAATTATTTCGAGACGGTGCCGTCGAACCAGCTCGAGCTCGCGCTCTGGCTCGAAGCGAATCGCATGGGCAAGCTGCTGCCGGCAATGACGCAGCAGAAGCTCGACACGCAGCGCGCCGTGGTGATGAACGAGCGCCGCTGGTCGATGGACAACCAGCCGTACGGCACATGGATGGAGAAGCTCCCGGCGTTGTGCTTCCCGCCGGAACATCCGTTTCATCATTCTTTGATGGGGTCGATGGAC
Source organism: Gemmatimonadaceae bacterium (assembly GCA_039924785.1). Classification (GTDB taxonomy): domain Bacteria; phylum Gemmatimonadota; class Gemmatimonadetes; order Gemmatimonadales; family Gemmatimonadaceae; genus JAQBQB01. The sequence continues at coordinate 1,606 of JBDTAE010000127.1, forward strand.
GACCTCGCCGCGGCAAGTCTCGACGACATCGCGCAGTTCTTCGCGACGTACTACACACCGGACAACGCGGTGCTGTCGATCGCCGGCGACTTCGATCCGGCTGACGCGAAGCGTCTGATCGACGCGCATTTCGGCGCGATTCCGAGGGGAAAGGGAAAACCGCCGCTGCCCGACATGTCGCTCCCGCCCGTGTTTGGCGAGTGGAAGCGCGAGGTCGTGCCCGACGAAATCATGCTGCCTCGGTTGTTTTTGGCGTTTCGGACGCCGGCGTTCGGCACCGACGGCTACCATGCAGCGAGCGTGTGCGGCGCGATTCTCGGCCTGCGCAACGGCAGCCGCCTGCGACGACGGCTCGTTCGCGAACGGCAAGTGGCTGCCGACGCATCGGCCTTCACGTACGATCTCGCGAAAGGCAGCGATCTTCTCGTTTGCGACGTGACCGCGCGTCCAGGCATTTCGGCCGAGCAGCTCGAGCATGAGGTGGCAACGGAAATCGACGCGCTCGTGCGCGACGGAATCGACGACGCGGAAGTCGCTCGCGCGGTTGCGCTCGTGCAAACGTCGCTGGTGTCGTCGCTGCAAGAGGCCGGCGAGCGAGCGGATCGACTTTCCCTGTTCGCGACGTACCTGGGCAACCCAGAGCTGATCAATGATGAAGTCAACAGGTATCGCGCGGTGACCGCCAACGCCGTCAACGCATTCATTCGCGAACGCCTCGGCGAAAACAATCGCGCGAGTTTGTTGTACGTCCCGCGCGAGCCCGCGGCGGACGAGCTGGTGGCCGCGGGATCACTGGCGAACGCCGAATGACCGCCTCCGCAACTGTCAAAGCCCCACGACCGATTCCCGGTCCGCCGCGCGAATACAAGTTTCCTCGTTTCGAACGCCGCAAACTCGACAACGGCATTCAAATCGTCGTCGCGCACGTCGCGAAGTTGCCGCTCGTTACGGTTGCGATATTGTCCGACGCCGGGGGCGTGTGCGACCAGCTTGGACGCGAAGGCACGGCGCATCTCACAGCCAAGCTGTTGCTCGAAGGCACGGCGACCAGCGACGGCGCTGAACTGGCGGAGCGGTTCGAGCAGCTCGGCGCGTCGATCGATGCGCATGCCGACTGGGACGCAGCCGCGGTGACCATGACCGCGCTCTCCGAGCACATCGCGCCCGCTTTCGACCTCCTCGGCGAAGTGCTTTGCACGCCGGCGTTCAACGCGCGCGAGGTCGAGCGCCTCAAAGGCGAACGAATGGCGGAACTGCTTCAGCTCCGTGCCGAACCGCGCGGGCTTGCCGACGAGCTCTTTTCCCGATTTGTGTATTCGCCGGAGTCGCGGTTTGCGCGGCCGCAGGACGGCGATGAGAAAAGTGTAAACGTCATCGACCGCGACCACATTCTCTCATTCTATGAATCGCGCTATCTGCCGGGCGGCACGACGGTGATCGTCGTTGGCGACGTGACGGCAGACAAGGCCGAAGAGCTGACGCGTCGCGCGCTCGGCGCGTGGACCGGCGGAGCACCGACGCGTGTCGTCGTTGACGACAAGCCGGCGCGACTCGACCGTGCCGTGCATCTCATCGCCAAGAGCGACGCCCCGCAGTCGGAGCTTCGCATCGGACACGTTGGCATCGCGCGCAATCATCCCGACTTCTTCCCCGTCAACGTGATGAACGCCGTGCTCGGCGGCCTGTTCAATTCGCGAATCAATCTGAATCTCCGCGAAGTGCACGGGTACACGTACGGAGCGTTCTCCGCGTTCGATTGGCGTCGACAGGCCGGCCCGTTCGTCGTGTCGACGGCGGTGAAGTCCGACATCACCGACGCGGCCGCGCGCGAAGTCCTCGGCGAGATCGATCGCATTCGCGCTGCGAAGATCGCGCCGGAAGAGTTGTCGCTCGCCACGAGCTATCTCGACGGTGTCTTCCCGATTCGGTTCGAGACGACGGCGGCAATCGCGGCGGCTCTGTCGGTGCTCGTCGTGCACGGATTGCCCGACGACTATTACGATCGGTATCGCGAGCGCGTGCGCTCCGTCACTGTTGAGCAGGTTCTAACGGCCGCGCAGCAATATCTGCACGCGAACGCACTGCAGATGGTCGTGGTCGGGGACCCGGCAACGGTCCGGGGACCGCTCGAAGCACTCGGCTTCGGTCCGCTCGCGCTCTACGACACGTCGGGCAATCCAACCGTATGACCGCGCCGCCGGAAAGTGGTGGCGAGACGCCGGGAAAAATCAGCAGCCGGCGCGCGTACACGGGTCGCATCATCAACCTCGACGTCGACACCGTTCGCTTTCCAAACGGAACGACAGGTGAGCTGGAGATGGTTCGCCATCCCGGCGCGAGCGCGATCGTTCCGTTCTTGACCGACCCCCGGGGCGACGATCCTCAATTACTGCTCCTGAAGCAGTATCGCTACGCGACGGAGGGGTACGTCTACGAAA
>JBDTAE010000128.1:0-19919 GCA_039924785.1 Gemmatimonadaceae bacterium
GCGGTGGGGCGCAAAGCGTGTCGTCGCGCTCGTGCCACATTTGTTCGGCGCCACGGCGTTTCAGGAATTCCCGGCGCCGCTTGCGGCGGCCGTCTGGTTGGCGGAGCGACCGCTTGGCAGAGCGTATCGCAATGTGCCGTTCCAAGCGATCAGCGAGAGCACGGCCGACGATTTGGCGGAGCGACATATCCCGCGCGGTTCGGTCACGGTAATTTATCCCGGCATCGACACCGTGGCGTACACACCCAACCCGGCGGAACGGGCCGCGGCGCCGCTCTTCTCGTACCTCGGCCGTTTAAAGAAGTATAAAGGCGTGCACCTCGTCATTCGCGCGTTTGACGCGATGGCCGTTTCGGAGGCGACGCTCGAGATCGCGGGGGCGGGAGACTATCGACCGGAGCTGGAGGCGCTCGCCAAGTCGCTTGACCTTGGCGAACGCGTGAGGTTTCTTGGGCGGGTCTCCGAGGCCGAGAAGCTGTCGCTGCTGCGCCGGTCGTGGGGATTGGCCTTCGCGTCGCCCAAGGAGGGCTGGGGTATCACGAATCTCGAGGCGGCTGCGTGCGCGACGCCGGTGGTCGCGTCGAATTCACCGGGCATTCGCGAGTCCGTGCGAGATGGCACGACGGGCTTTCTCGTCCCGCACGGCGACGTCAACGCGATGGCTGCGGCGATGAAACGACTCGCGGAGTCGCGCGGGCTGGTCGCCTCGCTCGGCGTTGCGGCGAGGACCTTCGCGGAGAGCTTTACGTGGGAACGCGCGGCGGCAGAGACCGCCGCTCACCTGACGCACGTCGTGGGAGGAACCCGAGGATGACCCCGAAGCTGACCGCCGGCCGTCTCATCGACAATATGCGCGACGCGCTGCAGTTGGAGCACATCACGGTCACCGGCGGTCTCGATCGGCTGATAGAGAATCCCGATGTATCGAGTCCGGGCCTTGCGGTCGCCGGGTACGTGGAGCGGTTCCCGTCGCAGCGACTTCAGGTGCTCGGCGAAACCGAGATCCTGTACCTCCGGTCCCTCGACCCCGCAGTGCGCCGGCGGCATCTCGAGTCGTTCTTTTCGTTTCCGATTCCGTGCGTCTTCATCACGAAAGGCCAAACGCCGACGCCGGACCTCGTGGAGCTTGCGACAAAGGCCGGTATCGCGCTGATCATCTCGCAGCTGAAGACGAACGAGTTCTACACCAGAATCAAACCGTGGCTCGAGGACGAATTCGCGCCGACGACCAATCTCCATGGCTCGCTCGCCGATGTGTTCGGGGTTGGGCTATTGATGGTCGGCAAGAGCGGTATCGGAAAGTCAGAGTGCGTGCTCGATCTCGTCGAGCGCGGTCATCGTCTCGTCGCGGACGATCTCGTCATCGCGCGTCGTCGCGGAACTGACGTGCTCATCGGTCGCGGTCACGAGCGCCAGCGTCATCATATGGAGATTCGTGGCGTCGGGCTGGTCGATATTCCTTCGATCTTCGGCATTCGCTCGGTGCGCCAGCAGAAACGCATCGAGGTCGTGGTGCAGCTCGAAGAATGGGATCAAGCGGCAGCGATCGAGCGAACCGGGCTCGACACCGAGTTTCGGACGATTCTCGACGTCAAGATCCCGATGGTTCGCGTTCCGCTGAATCCCGGCAAGAACATCACCGTCATCGCCGAAGTGATCGCGATGAATCATCTTTTGAAGTACAGCGGCATCAGCACCGCCGAACGTTTCAATGAGCATTTGCTGGGGCAGATGACCAAACAGCCCGACGTCACGCGCTATCTTCAGGACGACGATGAGTAATCTCTCAAGCGAATCTGGATCCAGCCCGATGCCCGGAACGGTGCACGCTCCCTCGGCGATCGTTGCCGGTCATGGCGAGTTCGCCGCGGGCCTGGTGTCCGCGGTCGAGCAGATCACTGGGCGCGGTGGACGACTCGTCCCCATTTCCGTTCAGACGCTCGGGGTCGAAGGTATCGAAGCCCTGCTGCGCGCCAAGATGATGGAAACCGGCGTGCGCGTGATCTTCACCGATCTTCAGGCGGGAAGTTGCACGATGGCATCGCGCCGAATCCTTCGCGGCTTGGACGACGCCGTGCTGATCGCCGGCGCCAATCTGCCAATGCTCCTGGATTTCGTGTTTGCTGAAGACGTTCCTCCGCCGAGTGCCGCGCGACATGCCGCTGAGCGCGGGCGGGCGGCGATCGCGGTCCACGGAGCCGGCGCGTGACGCTCGTGCTGTATCGCATCGACGACCGCCTGATTCATGGGCAGGTCGTCGTTGGCTGGGGACAGCCGCTGAACGTCGGTTTCATCATTCTTGTCGACGACATGGTGGCCGCGAGCGATTGGGAGCAAGAGCTCTACCGCATGGGCGTTCCGCCCGAGATGGACGTGTATTTTCACTCGTCGTCGGACGTCATTGCCGCATTGCCGAAGTATCGCGCGGACAAGCGGCACGGCATTCTCGTTACGGGCGACATCGCGACGATGCGGCATCTCGTCGACGCCGGCGGCGTTGACGCTGTGAACATCGGCGGCCTTCATTCGAAGGCGGGCCGCACACCGCGTCTTCGCTATGTGTTTCTGTCGCCGGAGGAGGAGGCCGAGCTTCGAGCGCTCGCGGCACGCGGCGCCGCGGTCACCGCGCAGGACGTGCCCGGGGCGCGTCCCGTGGCGCTCACTGACGTGTTGCGTGGAGTCGAGCCGTGATGCTCGTCGATCTCTTGCCGATCGCCATTCTGGGCGGCGTGCTCGGGCTCGACGTCGTCAGCTTTCCGCAAGCAATGATCTCGCGCCCGATCGTCGCGGCAACGCTGAGCGGTGCCTTGATTGGACAACCCTTGAGCGGTGTGCTGATCGGTGCGGCGTTGGAGTTGATCGCGCTCGAGACGCTACCGTTCGGCGCGTCGCGATATCCGGAATGGGGATCGGCGTCGGTGGTCGGCGGAGCGATCTTCGCGTCGCATCCAGACCATCCGGCCGGGGCAATGACCGTGTCGGTCGTCGCGGCGCTTGCGACGACGTGGGTGGGCGGTTGGACGATGGTGAAGCTCCGTCAGCTCAACGCTGTATGGGCGGGGAAGAATCGCGTCGCGCTCGAGGCGGGCGCGAGAGGATCGGTTGTGTCCCTTCAGCTCAAAGGCATGACGGCGGATCTCGCGCGCGGACTGCTGCTGACGGCGGTTGCGTACGCGATCCTGGCGCCGCTTTCGAATATGCTCATGATGCTCTGGTCGGTCGATGCGCGCGTGTCTCGCTGTGTCGTCGTGACCGCGGCGGCGAGCGTTGCCGGTGGCGCGGCATGGAAGCTCTTTCACTCCACGTCCGGCGCCCGATGGTTCTTCATCGGCGGATTGGCGGTGGGTGCGTTCGTGCTCTTCGTGAAATGACCGAACTTCCGATCGGGACCCGCATCTCGATATTCGCCCGCCTCCTCGCGATCCAGGGCGCGTGGAACTACGAGACGCTGCTTGGGAACGGAATCGGCTTTTGCCTCGAGCCTGCGTTGCGGCTTTTGCCGGGGGGTGTGCATTCTCCGCAGTTTCACCAAGCGCTTGCTCGCGAGAGCCGCTATTTCAACGCACATCCGTACCTCGCGTCGGTCGCGGTTGGCGCGCTGGCGCGCGCGGAGCTCGACGGCGAGCCGCCGGAACGCATTGAGCGTTTTCGAACGGCTTTGTGCGGTCCGCTCGGCAGCGTGGGCGATCGCCTGGTGTGGGCGGGGTGGCTGCCGTTCTGCTCTCTTGCTTCACTGGCGATCTTTGGGATCGGCGGTGGGCCGTTGGCGGTCGTCGGGTTCTTCCTGATCTCGTACAACATTGGCCATTTCGGTCTTCGCATTTGGGGGTTGAACACCGGCTGGAATCACGGGCTTCGCGTGGCGTCGGCGCTCGGAAACCCCGTCCTGCGACGCGGCCCGCAGGAAATTGGGCGATTGGCCGCGTTGGCCACCGGGATTGCGATTCCGCTCGCTCTCGGCAGAGTCATTGGTCCAGGACGCGGGTACATCGGAACTGTGTTGCTCGCCGTTGCGGTTGGCTCGTTGCTCGTCGTACGTCTTCAGCGTCGCATTGAAGGCTGGCGGTTGTCCCTGTGGCTGCTCGCTGCTTTCATCCTCATCTCGGTGATTCGCTAATGCCCGAACGTACCGTCCAGATCGTGAACAAGAACGGCTTGCACGCGCGGCCCGCCGCCGAAATCGTAAAGCTCGCGGCAAAGTTCCAGAGCGAAATCACGATCGTGCGCGACGATCTCGACGTGAACGGCAAGAGCATCATGGGTGTCATGATGCTGGCCGCCGAACACGGCTCGATGATTATGTTGAAGGCGGAAGGCCCAGATGCGGACGAGGCGCTCGAAGCGCTGTCGGCCCTCGTCGCCAACAAATTCGGAGAGCGTTGAGTGGATCGCAAACTGCTCGGCATTCCGGCGTCGCCCGGAATCGCGGTGGGTCCCGTGCATCTCCTGCGATGGGAGATTCCCGAGGTCAAACATCGCATCATCCCGGACGAGGCCATTCCCGGTGAGCTCCGTCGATTTCACGACGTGCTCGATCGCGCGAAGGAGCGCTTGCGCCAGGTGCGCGAGCGCGTCGAGCTGTCCGCGGGTCCGCAGGAAGCCGCGATCTTCGACGTCCAGCGATCGATCCTCGAAGACGGCGAGTTGATCAAATCGGTCGAAGAGTTGATTCGACAGAACCTCGGCGCGGAGAAGGCGTTCGAGATCGTGATGATCGAGTGGACGCAGCGGTTCGGTCGGGCCGCCCATCCAATGTTGCGCGAGCGCGTCGGCGACCTCAAGGACATTGAAATTCGCGTTCTCACATTGCTGCTCGATCTTCCCGATCACGACCCCGTCGACCTGCCCAAGGGCGCGAACGCGATTCTCGTCACGCACGATCTGACGCCGAGTCTTACGGTGCAGCTCGATCGCAGCGCCATTGCGGGTATCGCGACCGATGCCGGTACTCGCACGTCCCACGTCGCCATCCTCGCGCGCTCGCTTGGGCTGCCCGCAATCGTCGGACTTCGCACCGCGACGCAGGATCTGACCGGGAGAGAAATGGCCATTCTCGACGGCTCAACCGGACTTCTCGCCATCAATCCATCCGCTGCCGACATCGAATCCTACCGCGAACGCGCGCGGCTCGACGAAGCGCTTGGCGCGGAGCTCAAGGATCTCGCGTCGCTCGATGCGGTGACAACCGACGGCGTTCGCGTCACGCTGCGCGCGAACGTCGACCTCCCGGAAGAGGCCGATCTTGCCGCGAAGAGCGGCGCGCATGGCGTCGGGCTGATGCGCACCGAGTTTCTCGTCGTTGGCCGCGCGACGATGCCGAACGAGGAGGAACAGTACCGCGCGTATAAGCGAGTGGTCGAGGCGTTCGGCGGACATCCCGTCACGATTCGCACCTTTGACGTCGGCGGCGACAAGCTCCCCGTTGGCGGATTTCCGACCGAGCCGAATCCGTTCCTCGGCTGGCGCGCGATCCGGATGTGTCTCGACCAGCCGGAAATGTTCGGCGTTCAGTTGCGCGCGCTGCTGCGTGCCGCGGTCCACGGCGACGTTCGCATCATGCTACCGCTCGTCATTACCCTCGATGAAGTGCATCAAGCGCGCGAACTGCTCGACGAGGCCGCGCGCGCGCTGGCGGCGCGCGGCGCTGAATTCCGGAGAGACGTGCGTCTGGGTGTCATGATCGAAACGCCGGCGGCCGCGCTCGCCGCCGACACGTTCGTCGACGACGTGTCGTTCTTCAGCATTGGCACCAACGACCTCGTGCAGTACACGCTGGCCGTCGATCGCGGCAATGCGAATCTCGCGAGCCGATTCACCCCGCTGCATCCCGCGGTGTTGAAATTGATTCGCCGAACCGTGTCGATCGCGCATCGGCATTCGCTCGATGTCGCGGTGTGCGGCGAGATGGCATCTCAGCCGCTCATGGCTTTTGCGCTCATCGGGCTTGGTGTGCGTGAGTTGAGCGTCGGCGCGCGATCGGTGCCGCTCGTCAAGCGCATCGTGCGCGGCATCTCCGTCGAAATCGCGGAAGAAGCGGCGATGGCGGCCGTCGAAGCGAAGACTGCTGCCGACGCCGAGTCAGAACTTCGTCGGCGACTCGCATCCATTCCTGGCGGAGAAGCGCTGCTCGGCAGCGGTGCGTAGCAGTACATTTGTGCACGCGTCGCGAACACGAACGACCACTGAGCCGAGTCCCGGCGCAGATCGCTGGTTCACCGATTCTCTAGGAACCGTCATGTACGATCGTCATCTGTTCACGTCCGAGTCGGTTACAGAAGGGCATCCCGACAAGGTTGCCGACGCGATCTCCGACGCGGTGCTCGACGCGATTCTCACCGATGATCCGAAAGCACGTGTCGCGTGTGAGACGCTGGTGACGACGGGCCTCGCGCTCGTGGCGGGCGAGATTACGACGTCGACGTACGTCAGCGTCTCTGACATCGTGCGTTCGACGATCGAGCGAATCGGATACAACGATCCGACCTTCGGGTTCGACTCGAAGACGTGCGCGGTGATCAGCACGATCGACCGGCAGTCGCCCGATATCGCGATGGGCGTCGACACCGGCGGCGCGGGCGACCAGGGCATGATGTTCGGTTACGCCACCGATGAGACCGAAGAGCTGATGCCGATGCCGATTCTGCTCGCGCATCGCATTTGCGCGGAACTCGCCGCGCGTCGCAAGAGCGGCAACATCAAATGGCTTCGCCCCGATGGCAAGGCGCAAGTCACGGTCATTTATGAAGACAAACGGCCGGTTGCTGTCGACACCGTCGTCGTGTCGACGCAGCACGCGGATAGCGCTTCCGCGAAGACAATTCGAGGAACGATCATTAAAGAGATCATCGAGCCGATCATTCCCGAGGAGCTCCGCAACAAGAAGGTCACGTACCACGTGAACCCGACCGGTCGCTTCGTGATCGGCGGACCGCAGGGCGATGCCGGCCTCACCGGGCGCAAGATCATCGTTGACACGTACGGCGGCATGGGTCGGCACGGCGGCGGCGCATTCAGCGGCAAGGATCCGTCCAAAGTCGATCGGTCGGCGTGCTACGCCGCGCGGTGGGTCGCCAAGAATATCGTTTCCGCTGGGCTGGCGCGTCGTTGCGAAGTTCAACTCGCGTACGCGATCGGTGTTGCGGAGCCCGTGTCGGTCATGGTCGATACGTTCGGAACGTCGACCGTGCCTGAGGCCGACATCATGCGGGCGGTTCGCGACACGTTCGATCTCACGCCGCGCGGCATCATCGATGCGCTCGATCTTCGCAAGCCGATTTACAGTGCCACGTCGTCGTACGGTCACTTTGGACGCAAGCCGCGCACGATCGGGTCGGGCCGCAAGGCGATTACAGAATTCACATGGGAACGTACCGATCGCGCCGCGAAGTTGGCGCGCGCCGCGCGGTAGTCGGCAGCCCCAGGACTGAGGGAGGTGAGGCATGATCGAAGTCGTCATTTCCCGGCTCGGCATGGATCCATCGACGCAGTCGTATGTCGTCGTGCTCCAGGAGAAAGGAGGAACGCGACTGCTTCCGATTTGGATTGGACAGGCTGAGGCGGACGCGATCGTCGTGCACATTCAGGGGATCAAGCACCCGCGTCCGATGACACATGACCTCTGCAGCAACATCATCATCGCCGCCGGAAGCACGTTGCGCCGTGCGCAGATCACGCGCGTCGAAGACAATACGTACTTCGGCGAGCTGCACCTCGACCGCGGCGGCGTGCCGGTGATCGTCGACTCGCGTCCGTCCGATGCTATCGCCGTCGCGATTCGCCTGAACGCTCCGATTTTCGCCGCCGAGCGCCTGCTTGTCGATCCGGCCGAAGACGCGGACGAGGAGTCGGCCGATTCGGTCGTGCCGAGCGAACCTCCGCCGCGGGACGGCAGCGCCGACCGGTTGAAGGAATATCTCGAGCATCTTCCCCCTGAGGATTTCGGCAAGTTCAAGCTGTGATCGATCAGGGAACTGGCGGTAACCAGCGAGGCGATCCGGGCAGCGAATTACGCCGCGTTGACGGACGCATCATGCGCGGGACGCGCGAAGGCCCAAAGCCGGTTGCCAACCAGTGGATCGTGCTGCATCGCGTCGGCGCGGACCGCGCCGGCCCGCTCGACTCGACGCGAACCACCAGCGACGGCCGCTTTAGCGTTCATTATAAAACGTCAGGCGACACGGCCGCGGTGTACTTCGTCTCGACATCATATGGCGGGGTCGCATATTTCACGTCGCCGTTGCGCGGCGAGGTCGTGAGCGGCGATCCGGCGACCCTCACGGTGTTCGATACGACGTCGGGTCCCGTCAAGATCGCGATCGGCGGCAGGCACGTGGTCATCGGCGAACCGCAGGCCAATGGTCGTCGCGCGATCGCCGAAGTGTATGATCTTCAGAACGACAGCACGGTAACCCTCATCGCGCGCGACAGTGTGACGCCGGTCTGGAGCACTCACCTGCCGTCGTCGGCAGTTGCGTTTCAGCTCAACACGAATGGCGATATCGCCGCCGGGGCGGTCGGCCGCAGCGGCAACACCGTTCAGCTGTTCGCGCCGCTGAGCCCCGGCATTCGTCAATTTGCGTTTACTTATGAACTGCCTGCGGATGCATTTCCGCTGGCGGTACCTGTCGAGCGCGCGACGGGCGTGTTCGAACTGCTGGTCCAGGAACAGACGGCGCGGGTGCACGCGACTGGCACGACGCTTCGCGAAATGGCGCCGGTCAATCCCGACGGTCGAATGTTTCGGCGCTTTCTCGCGCAGGACGTGCCGGCGAACTCCATCGTCAACGTCGACATGCCGCGAGCGATCGGCGGGGCGCGGGACAGTGGATATCTCGTCGTGGCCGCGACGCTGCTGGCCGTGATGCTCGCTGCGGCGTTCGTGGCGTTCCGTCGCGGCCGTCCGCGCGCGCGGTTCGCTGGGGCGCAGTTTGCCGGGCCGCCGTTCGCCGCGCCCGTCGTCGAAACGAAATCGCAACGGCTGCTGCGCGAATTGGCGATGCTCGACGACACGTTCGAGCGGACTGGTGCCGGTGACGACGCTGCCAGGGCGCAGTATCAGTCCGAGCGGGCTAGGCTGAAATCAGAGTTGTCGGAAGTGCTTGCCGCCGAACGAAGTCGCACGTAGATTCGGCGAGGTCGCTGCGAGGCGGCCAGACAATTGATTTGCGACCGCGGGACACGGAAACCGGTGAAATGCCGGTGCGGCCCCGCCACTGTAACGGGCGATGTATGCCTGCTCAATACCAGCCACTGACCAGAGGAGTTCGGTCGGGAAGGCGAGCAGCGCGGCCCGGAGTCAGGAGACGACCCGCGTTCGCGCCACATTTGACAGCTCCTCGGGGGAGGACTGGTGGCAACACGGGCGCATGAGTGTTTTCTGAATCGCGCCGACGCGTTGCGGGCATCTCTCCTCCACGGACGAAGGTGCCCGTGTTTCGTTTCCGCCATGTCATAGCCGCGCTTCTGCTCACCGTCCCGCCGTTGTTGGCGGCGTGCCGCTCGTCGGAAACGCCGTCGGCGTCCGCCGGCGAATCGCACGACGATTTCGGCGTCGCCATCGTGGTGCCGAAATCCCCGAAACGCATCGTGTCCCTCAACCCGACGACCACGGAAATTCTCGTCGCGATCGGGGCGATGCCGCGCCTGGTCGGTCGGTCGCAGTACGACACGTTTCCTGATTCCGTGAAATCCGTCGAGAGCGTTGGACCGGCGCTCCGCCCGAGCGTCGAAGCGATTCTTGCGGTGCATCCCGACCTCGTCCTGCTCTACGCCAGTCAGGACAATCGGGCCGCGTACGATCGACTGCGCGCCGCGGGCATCACAACCGTTGCATTCAAGATCGACAGCATCGCGCAATTCAAGCGCGACGCGCGGCTCATTGGCGCGCTGACCGGCGATTCCGTCGCGGCCAAGACGCTCGTCGACACGGTGTCGGCAACACTCGATCGCGTTCGCAAGGCGACCGCGTCGCTGCCGCATCCCACGGTGTTCTACCCGACGTGGGATAAGCCAATCATCACGATCGGCGGCGGCAGCTTCATGAGCGAGCTCTTCGAGATCGCCGGTGCCCGCAACATCTATGCGGAAGTACACGCGCCAAGCGCCGCGGTGGCGCTGGAAGACGTGGTGCAGCGCGATCCCGACTTCGTACTGTCGAGCCGCGCGGGCGCGGAGCGGATGAAAGCGAGCGCAATGTGGCGCGCCGTCGCCGCGGTTCGCGCCGGGCACATCGTCACGATCGATGAGGATATTACTACGAGGCCGTCGGTGCAGCTGGGTGCAGCCGCCGTGCGGCTCGCGGAGTTGCTTCACCCCGGCTCGGTCCGATAGCGAATGTCGGCAACGCGGTGGATCTGCCTCGTATTGGTGCTGCTCACGGCGTCGCTGCTCGCGACGGTGGTGGGCACGATTCACGTTCCGATGTGGGCGCTGTGGGACGCGCTGTGCGGGCGCACCGACAGCGTGCCGGCGATGGTCGTGCGAACCCTGCGACTGCCGCGGGTCACGCTCGCTATTCTTGTCGGAGCGGGGCTCGGCATGTCCGGTGCAGCGCTGCAAGGCGCGATGCGCAACCCGCTTGCCGAACCGTATCTGCTCGGTGTGTCCGGCGGCGCGGCGGTGGGCGCCGTGATCGCGATAACGTTTCGCCTCGGCGTCGCGTTTCTTCCGCTGGCAGCGTTCGGCGGCGCGCTCGCCGCCGTGGTTGCCGCGTTCTCCGTTGCGCGAGCGGCCGGCGCGCGGGGCGACCCGCGAGTGCTCCTTATGGCCGGCGTCGTTGTCGGTGCTTTCGCGAATGCGGCGATCATGGTTATTCTCGCGAACGCCGAGGCGAACGCGGTGCGCAACGCGTTGTGGTGGATGATGGGATCGGTTGCCGACGCGACGTGGACTCAGATCGGAGTGCTCGCCGCCTATATCGCGATTGGCGGCGGCGGGCTCGTCGCGCTGGGGCGACAGATCGACATCCTCGCGCTCGGTGAAGACGCGGCCGCCGGTCTTGGTCTCGACGTTGACCGCGCGTTGCGCAACGTCTTCGTGCTCTCGTCGCTCATCGCCGCTGCAACGGTGGCCGCAGCGGGGTTGGTCGGATTCGTTGGCCTGGTCGTGCCGCACATCGTTCGCGGTGCCGGCGTACGACGACATCGGTCGTTGCTCGTCGGCAGCGCGCTCGCCGGTGCGACGCTCGTGGTGCTCGCCGATCTGCTCGGACGTGTGTTGCGTCCGCCCGCGGAGCTACCGCTTGGCGCCGTCACCGCGCTGATCGGCGTTCCGTTCTTTCTCGTCAAGTTGCGAAAACTCGCATGATCCGTTTCGACGACGTGGTCGTGCGGTATCCGAGGAGCGCCGCGGATGCGCTCAGCGGCGTCTCACTCGAGGCGGGCCGCGGTAAGCTCACGGCGATCGTCGGACCGAACGGGAGCGGCAAAAGCACACTGGTGCGCGCACTGATTGGCCGGATCGGCGTCGCGCGCGGGCGCATCGCGGTCGACGGCACCGATGTCAGCGCATTCGATCGCGCCGATCTCGCCCGGCGCGTTGCGGTCGTCACCCAACGAGAGGAGTTGGCGTTTCCGGCGGCCGTGTCAGAGTACGTGGCACTCGGCCGGTTTCCGCATTTAGGGATCTGGCATGTGGCGGGAGCGACGGACCGCCTCGCGGTGAACGATGCGATGACCGCGGCGGGCGTGCACGCCCTGGGCGATCGTCGCATCGATACACTGTCCGGCGGAGAATGGCAGCGGGTCCGTCTCGCGCGAGCCCTCGCGCAAGGCGGAGACGCGTTGGTGCTCGACGAGCCGACGACGTTCCTCGACGTCGGACACGAGATGGCGGTCTTCGAGCTGCTCAGCCGCCAGGCGCGCGAGGGACAGGCGGTTCTCCTGGTGAGCCACCAGTTGAATCTCGTGGCGCGGTTCGCCGACCATATGGTGTTGTTCCATCACGGGACGGTCGCCGCCGCCGGCGATCCCGCTGCCGTGATGCGTGCCGATATCCTGGAGCGCGTGTACGAGTGGCCACTCGTTGTCACGCGGGACCCGGCGATCGGCGCGCCAGCGCTCGTGCCGTTGAGGGGGCGGTCAGGTGGAAAATGAGAATGACAGCAGAGCGGCGGCTGAGCCAAACGTCTGCCATCGCACATGTTGACTTCTAATACTATAATGCGCGTCAAACTTCAAAATACCATCGCGGCGGCCTTCCTGCTCGCCGTCGCATTCGCCACCGCCGCTGCGCAGCAGCAGTCCGACACCGCGAAGGTCGCGCCAGTTGTCGTCACGGCGACGCGGATTCCGATCAGCAGCACGTCGTCGCCGGCCACAGTGTCCGTGATCACCGGCGATGAGCTACGCTTGCGCGGCGCGATGTCGATCGCGGCCGCGCTTCAGATGGTGCCGGGCGTGGTCTTCGCGCAGTCCGGTTCGACCGGCGGTGCGACGTCGCTGTTTCTGCGCGGCGGTGAGAGCAAATATGTGAAAGTGCTCGTCGACGGCGTGTCGGTCAACGATCCCGGCGGTGCGATCGACTTCGGTGCGCTCACCACGGATAATGTGGAGCGGATCGAGATCGTGCGCGGCCCGGCGAGCGTGTTGTACGGCGCGGACGCCGTCACCGGCGTCATTCAGATCTTCACCCGCCGCGGAAGCGGCGATGCGCGCGCCATCGTGTCGGCGCGCGGCGGATCGTTCGGCACATCCGACGAGGATGCGACGGTGCTCGGCGGTTTGGGTACCGGCGGATATTCGTTCAGCGTAGCGCGACACGACACGAAGGGCATCTACGCATACAACAACGCGTTCGCGAACTCGGTCGTCAGCGGCGAGGCACATACGCTGATCAATGCGACCACCGACATCCGCGCATCGCTTCGCTACAACGACGACGTCTATCATTATCCGACGAACGGCGGCGGCACGGTAGTCGACACGAATGCACATTCGACGCAAGACCGAACGACGCTGTCGGTCGAGCTGAGCCACATATTCTCTCAGCACATCGATGCGCATCTTGCGTTGACGTCCGAGGAAACGTCGGGCGGAACGAACGACATGCCGGACAATGCAGCGGCGAGCGGACTCCAGTCGCTCGATCGCACGCGCCGTCGCGGCACCGACCTTCGCGCAAACTTCGTTCTTCCGGGGGCCGCCGGCGTGTTGAGCATCGCGACGATCACGGCCGGAGTTCAAGCGGAACAAGAGGACGAACGCAACGAGACGCAAAGCGTGTTCGGCACGTTTCAGTCGACCTCGATCTTCGACGCCTCGCGCCGCAACGCAGCTTACTACCTCCAGTCTCTCAGCACACTGCCGGATTCAGTCGTGGTCACGCTCGGCGGTCGCCGCGACGACAATGAGCGTTTTGGCAAGTTCGACACTTATCGCGTCGGAGGAAGCTGGCGCGCGCTGCCGGGGCTGCATCTTCGTGCGTCCGCCGGAACCGCGTTCCGCGAGCCGACCTTTCTCGAGAACTACAGCACGGGCTACGTCACCGGAAACGAGAATCTGTCGCCCGAGCGGTCGGTGACCTGGGAAGCCGGCGCGCACCAGTCGCTCTTCGCGGATCGCGTGACGGTCGGCGCAACGCATTTCGACCAGCGCTTCCGCAACATGATCGACTACACCGGCGCAACGACGGCATGCGGCGCCAGTTACTGCAACGTGGCGCGGGCGCGCGCACTCGGCAACGAGTTCGAGTTGCAATTCGCCGCGACCAACGCGCTGTCGTTCGACGCGAATCTCACGCATCTTGAAACGAAGGTGCTCCAGCCCGGCTTCGACTCGACGAGCGGCGGTCTCTATCACCAGGGCGAGAGTCTGATTCGCCGCCCAACCACCACATGGAATCTCGGCGGCGTCTATGCGAGCATCGGTGGAAGTCTGGACCTCCGCGTAATCCATGTTGGCGCGCGCACCGATCGTGATTTTCGCCCGTACCCCGCATTGCCCGTCGTCGATCCGGCGTACTCCCGTGTCGACGTTGGCGGCTCGCTTCCGCTCGCCAGTGTCTGGCCCGACGCGAAGGGCGCCGAGCTCACGCTGCACGTCGAGAACCTGTTCGACAAGAACTACAACAGTGTCTTCAACTTTCTTTCGCCGCGCAGAACGGTACTCGTGGGAGCGCGCGCCAGCTTCTGAGGATTAGCTTTCACGGATGGTCCTCGTCACCGACGCGATCGTCCTGCACGCCTTCGACTATCTGGAATCCTCGCGGATTCTGAAGCTGGTCACGCGCGACGGCGGAGTACGCTCCGTGCTCGCGCGTGGCATGCGGAAGTCGAAACGTCGGTTCGGCGCCGCGATCGATCTTTATGCCGAGGGGAGCGCAGAACTGCATTCGAAAACCGGCCGTGACCTCGATACGCTGGCTGCGTTCGACGTCAATCGGGCGCGGCCTGAAATTGCCGGCGAGCTTTCGCGCTTTACGGGCGCCGCGACGATCGCCGAGTTGACGCTTCGCTTTGCAGGTGACGCGGCGGAAGCAGGGTTGTATGAAGCCGTTGCGACTGCGCTCGATCGAATTGGATCTGCTTCCGGCTCACGCGCGCCCGACATGACGCTCGGCGGAGCATGGCGTGTGCTCGGCGAGTTGGGCGTGGCGCCCACGATCGACAATTGCGCCGAGTGCCATGACGCGGTCGATGCGTCCGAGCGCGCGGTGTTCAGCCATCCCGCGGGCGGCGTAGTGTGTGCGCGATGCGCGCATCTCGCTCGCGGCGGGCGCACTCTCCCTTCATCCGCTCGCGACGCGTTACGCGGATGGTTGAGCGGCGACGAGCACGCGCTCGCCGACCCGCAGGAGATTCGCGCACATCAACGCTTGCTGCGGGAGTTCTTGCGCGAACATCTCGCCGACGATCGACCCATGCGCGCGTTCGATGTGTGGGCGGCCGGCGTTTGGTCCAGCCCTGCGCCGGCAGCGAGGAACGACGCGTGATCCTCGGAACTGCTGGGCACATCGATCATGGAAAGACGACGCTCGTCCGCGCGTTGACCGGCGTCGATACCGATCGACTTCCCGAAGAGCGGCGTCGCGGCATTACCATCGAGCTTGGCTTTGCGCCGCTCGTGCTCGACGGTGTCGGCACGATTGGCGTCGTCGATGTGCCGGGCCACGAAGCATTCGTTCGCACGATGGTCGCGGGCGCGACGGGCGTCGATCTCGCACTTGTCGTCGTGGCGGCAGATGAGGGAGTGATGCCGCAAACGCGCGAACACCTCGCGATTCTCGAGATCCTCGGTGTGCGCGCCGGGGTAGTCGCGCTGACGAAGTCGGATCTTGTCGAGCCAGACTGGCTCGCGCTGGTAGAGGAGGATGTTCGAGAGGCTACGTCTCGCGCGTTGCCAGGTGCGGCCATTGTCGCCACGTCAGCGCGAACGGGCGCCGGAATCGACGAGCTTCGCGCCGCGCTGGCGCGCGCCGCGAGATCGATAGCGCCGCGATCTGACGATGACCTCTTTCGTCTTCCGATCGATCGCGTCTTCACGATCAAAGGAACGGGGACCGTTGTCACCGGCACCGTGTGGTCGGGGAGTCTCGAGCGCGATGAGACAATTCGCATCCTTCCCGGCGACCGGTCCGCGAGAGTGCGCGGCATTCAGGGGCATGGCGCGAAGCTGGACGTCGCCGTAGCAGGGGGGCGCGCGGCGGTAGCGTTGGCCGGCGTCGATGTGGCTGACGTCCAGCGTGGGTCGACCGTCGTTAGCGATCTCTCATGGCACGCCACGGGGCTTGCACGCGCGGACATCACGCTGGTTCCAGGCGTGGACGCGCCGATCCGTCCGCGCGTGTGGTATCGCCTGCATATCGGCACGTCGGAGGTCGGGGCTCGCATTGTCGCGCGCGCTGCCGACGCTTCGGCACCGTTCTCCGCGCGCGTTGTGTTCGATGAGCCCGTCGTGTGTCGGGCGGGGGATCGCTTCGTGCTTCGAACGAGTGCTCCGCTGAACACGATCGCCGGTGGCATTATCACCGATCCCTACGCGCCGAAGCGAGCCGCACACTGGCCGGCCGGCTTGGGCCTCCCGGAGCGTCTGGATCGCCTCGTCGCCGAGTCCGGCAGCGCGGGGCTGGAAATCGGAACTCTCCCCGTTCGGCTTGGCGCTTCACTCAAGGAGTGTGATCGCCTGGTGGGGTCCTGCGCCGGCAAAACGCGTCGCCTCGGGACCAAGCTGGTGGACGCTGCATTGGTGGATGCGTTGGGCCGTGAGCTCGTCGAAGTGGTCAAAGCGTATCATGCCGAGCACCCACTCGAACCCGGGATCTCTGCCCAGTTGCTCCGGGCGACATTTCGTGGAGCGCCCGAAACCGTCGAAGGTGCGCTTGCCGCCCAGGCGGAGCGCGGGGCCGTCGTGAACGCCGCTGGGGTGGTAACGATTGCGGGGTGGGCGCCCACGCTTACGGCGGATCAGGCGGCGACGGTTGAACGTATGGTTGCCGCTCTCGAGTCGGCGGGCGCGGAGCCGCCGTCGGCGGATGAGCTTTCCGCAACTATGGGGTTCGATTTGGGTGATCTGTTCCGTTACCTGGAGCGGCGTGGGGATCTCGTGCAAGTCGAGCACGGCCGATACTATACCAATGGTCAGCTCGAGCGTCTCGTCGATCGGGCCCGGCAAGTGATGACAGGGGGTAAAGAGCTCAGTCCGGCGGACTTGCGAGATGCCTTTGGGCTGTCGCGGAAATACCTGATACCGTTCCTCGAACATTGTGACAGGATCGGTTACACGGCGAGAACCGCGACAGGCAGGATCTGGCGAGGCGCGTAAACGGATACAGGGCATAGCAATGCACGCAGCGGCTCGCTTGACAGGTTGCAGCGCCAGTCATAATTTCCCTGGTAAGAGCAGTATTCCAGTTCACCCCTTCAGGAGTCCCGTTACGGTCCTGTTTCGTTAGCGCGGAGAAAATATGTTCCACCGCTGGGCAGCACTGGTGTCCGTGCTCGCCCTTTGTGCGATGTCGCCAAAGAACGCGGCGGGGCAATCAACTGCATCAAAGCCCCGAGGCACCAGTGGGGGAATCGGAAAGAATTTTCCGAATCCCTTCAATCCTGAAACGTTCATTCCGTTCTCGGTTGGCGATACGACCAACCACTGCGCGGATGACCGCGTGCAACACGTAGTGACCATCCAGATTCGGAATGTGCTGTCGCAGTTGATTGCCATTCCGGTTCTGCAGGGTCCGTCGACGTATGTGACGACGAGCGCTCCTAGCTCACTGGGCGGGTTGCCCATGTCAAATCTCAAGCTGACATGCGGTGCGTATCAAGCGTACTGGAATGGCAACGTGCTCAACACCGGTAGGGAAGCTGCTTCCGGTATCGTCTTTGCAAGTCTGTTCATCGACGGAACGCCGATGGGTACGATTCGCATGTTCAACAAGAAGTAGAAATCGCTATCAAGCGATCTCGTGCAAAGCGCCGACGGCTTCCGCTGTCGGCGCTTTGCTTTTTTTTCGGACCTTTCCGTACAACTCGCTTGGCAATTCTCTCACGCAATACGCCGATTTGGCATTATCGTGAGGCACTGTCGTTGCTTCCCAGAGAGCCATGATCAACTCAGACAGACTTACTGTAAAGGCCGGCGAGGCCTTGAACGATGCCGTGAGTGCCGCAAGGCGCATCGGCAATCCCGTGGTCTACGACCTCCACCTTCTCGCCGCACTGCTCGAGCAGGACGAAGGGATCGTTGTGCCAATTCTGCAAAAGCTCGGCGCCAGCGTGGCAGCCTTGCGAGAGCAGGTGACGCGCGAAACTGACCGCTATCCAAAGCAGAGCGACGCACAGCCGACGATGTCGCGCGAGCTCAACGCGGTATTCGACAAAGCCGAGGACGAAGCCAAACGCCTCGGCGACGAGTATGTGTCGACCGAACATTTGCTGCTCGCGCTCTCCGATACGAAGGGCACCGAGACGCGCACGCTGCTCCGAAACGTCGGCGCGGATCACGAGGCGCTCGTCTCCGCGCTCGAGGCGGTTCGTGGATCGCACCGCGTTACCGACCAAACGCCCGAGAATCAGTACCAGGCGCTGCAGCGGTACACGCGGGACCTCACCGAAGCGGCTCGGAAGGGAAAGCTCGATCCGGTGATCGGCCGTGACGAGGAAATCCGACGCGTCATTCAAGTTCTCTCACGACGCACCAAGAACAATCCCGTGCTCATCGGCGAGCCGGGGGTGGGCAAGACGGCCATCGTCGAAGGCCTGGCGCAACGCATCGTCAACGGCGACGTGCCCGAAGGCCTCAAGAATAAACGCCTCGTGTCGCTCGACATGGGCGCGCTCATCGCCGGTGCCAAGTTCCGCGGCGAATTCGAGGAGCGGCTCAAGGCCGTCCTCAAGGAAATCATCGACGCGAACGGACTGTTCATCGTGTTCATCGACGAGATGCATACGATCGTTGGCGCGGGCAAAGCCGAAGGCTCGATGGACGCCGGCAACATGCTCAAGCCGATGCTTGCGCGCGGCGAGTTGCGTGTCGTCGGCGCCACAACGCTGGACGAATACCGGTTGCACGTCGAAAAGGACGCGGCCCTCGAGCGACGATTTCAGCCGGTATACGTAGGTGAGCCGACCGTCGAGAACACGATCGCGATTCTGCGTGGGTTGAAGGAACGCTACGAGGCGCATCACGGCGTGCGAATCACCGACGACGCAGTCATCGCCGCGGCGACACTCTCGCACCGCTATATCGGCGATCGCTTCCTGCCCGACAAAGCGATCGACCTCGTCGATGAGGCGGCGTCGCGCTTGCGCATCGAGATCGATTCGATGCCGCAAGAGATCGACGAAGTCGAGCGCCGCATCATGCAGCTCGAGATTGAGCGCACCGCGCTACAGAAAGAAAAAGATCCTGCCGCCATCGCGCGGCGCGAGGAGCTCGAGCGTGATCTCGCTGGTCTGCGCGAACGCTCTCAGGGCATGAAAGCGCAATGGCAGCAGGAAAAGGAAATGCTCGGCGGCGTCGGCAAGATCAAGCAGGAGATCGATCAGGCGCGCATCGAGGCGGAGCAGGCGACGCGCAAGGGCGATCTCGCGAAATCGGCGGAGATCACCTATGGTCGTATTCCTGACCTCGAACGCCGCATGCGCGAGACGGAGAACAAGTTGTCGAGCAGCGAGGGGCGTCCGCAGTTCTTGAAGGAGGAAGTCACCGCCGAGGACATCGCCGACGTCGTCGCGCGCTGGACAGGTATTCCGGTGACGCGCATGCTCGAGAGCGAGCGTGAGCGGCTGACGAAGCTCGGCGAGGAGCTCGCGCGTCGCGTGATCGGCCAGGAAGAGGCGGTCGAGGCGGTGGCGAATGCGGTTCGTCGCTCGCGCGCCGGTTTGCAGGATCCTAATCGTCCGATCGGCTCGTTCATCTTCCTCGGGCCAACCGGCGTTGGAAAAACGGAGACCGCTCGCGCCCTCGCCGAATTCCTGTTCGACGACGAACACGCGATGGTGCGCATCGACATGTCCGAATACATGGAGAAGCACGCCGTCGCGCGACTCATCGGCGCGCCGCCCGGGTACGTCGGCTACGAGGAAGGCGGACAACTCACTGAAGCTGTGCGTCGCCGCCCCTACTCGGTGATCCTCTTCGACGAAATCGAAAAGGCGCATCCGGACGTGTTCAACATTCTTTTACAAATTCTTGACGACGGACGCTTGACCGATTCGCAGGGGCGCACCGTCGATTTCAGAAACTCCGTGATCATCATGACGTCGAACGTAGGTTCGGGCTTCATTCTCGAGCATGCGCGAGGCGACTGGGCGCTGGTGGAAACGCAGGTGATGGCATCGCTTCGGCAACACTTCAAACCGGAATTCCTCAACCGGGTCGACGACATCATCGTCTTCCACCCGCTCGGCACCGAGGAGATCATGAAAATCGTCGACTTGCAACTTGTGCGACTCGACAAGCTGCTCGCCGAACGGAAGATGA
>JBDTAE010000129.1:0-3334 GCA_039924785.1 Gemmatimonadaceae bacterium
AGACGCCACGATTTGAAGCGCGGCACGCGCGGCCACCGTTGCCCGACGCGGCGCGATTTCACAAATAAAGGGAGCGAAGCGACCCACCGATTCTGCCGATAGCTGTTAGCTGTGCAGATAGCCAATAGCTGATGGCTGGGCTAAGCTCGCGCGGCGTTCGTGCGCGGCGTTCGTGCGCGGCGTTCGTGCGCAGCGTTCGTGCGCGGCGTTCGTGCGCGACCTTGCCGCGCGGCTCCGCGAAGTACATGGAATCACCGGCATGGCGATTACGTCGACGCCACCGGGCCGGCGGAACGT
Organism: Gemmatimonadaceae bacterium; assembly: GCA_039924785.1. GTDB lineage: Bacteria > Gemmatimonadota > Gemmatimonadetes > Gemmatimonadales > Gemmatimonadaceae > JAQBQB01. Next base: position 298 of record JBDTAE010000129.1, read on the forward strand.
TTCGGTCGGGCAGCAGCAAGTCCAAGGCGAACCCGTGGTGTCGACGAATAAGGCTTCCTTCATCGATGTCAATGCGATCGACGGCGCGTTCTTTCGCGTGATGGGGATGCCGTTGACCGAGGGCACAATGTTCACGGATACAACCGAGGCCGCCGGGCAGGTGATCGTCAACGCGAGCTTCGCACGTCTGCATCGGCCGAACGGGCACGCCGTGGGACAGCACGTTCGCGTTTTTGCCAGTAGCGACAAGGAGCCGTGGCTCACGATCGTCGGCGTGGCGAACGACGCGTCAACGAGCGGGCCGATGCTGGACGCGAGCATGCCAATTCCCTACTCGCCGGCGCGAACCGTACAGCGGTCGTCGATCATGATTCGAACGACAGGCGACGTCAAGATTCTCGTTCCGATTCGAGAGCTTGCACGAAGCATGAGCCCGCGTGCGACTTTCGAGCTTTCGAGCGTGGAAGGCGGGCTCTCGCGCGCCATTGCCGCGCCGCGCTTCGTGACACTATTGCTAATGACTCTTACGGGGCTCGCGCTCATTCTCGCCGCGGTCGGCATGTACGGCGTGATGGCGTACACGGTCACGCAGAAGACGCGCGAGATCGGCATTCGCGTCGCGCTTGAGGCGTCGAGTGAACGAATCGCCGCGGGCGTGCTGCTCCGCGGAGCTGCACTTACGGTGTTGGGCTCGGCAATTGGACTCGCATCAGCCGCGTGGGGAACGAAGCTGATTCGAGCACGAACTCTTTCGGGTTGCGCGGTCGGACACTATTTCGTTCGTTCTGGCGGGCGCCGTTCTCGGTGCGGTCGCGCTGTTGGCGTGCATCGTTCCGACGCGACGCGCGCTTGCGGTGGACCCGATCGCGGCGATTCGCGCGGACTAGTACTAGTGAACTTGCTGTATCGCCGCATCGCGAAGTCAAACTTGATTGAGCATGAATGGTACGAATCGAACGAATCGAACCCTCGCCATGAGCGGCTAATCGCTCCGGCGAAGGTTCGATTCGTTCTATTTTGTGTGATTCGTGTTGAAGCAGTTGCGGGCCTACCTGCCGGTCGTTAGACGATTACCCGTGCGCGGCGAGCACCAACGATCGCGTCTCGTTCTCCTCAACCACCCGCGAAACGAAATCGGCAAGCGGCAGCGAGTTCGGCTTCTGCTTCTCGCCCGCACCTCGCACGTTCACGGCGACCGTTCCCTGCTCCGCCTCGCGCTTTCCGACAACCACCATGTACGGAATCTTCATGCGCGCGCCTTCGGCAACGCGGTACTTGAGCGTTTCTGAACGATCGTCGAGATGCACGCGAACCCCGGCGTCATACAACTGCTTCGTCACCTGCTCGGCGAATCCATTGTACTCGTCGGTGATCGGCAGCACGCGCACCTGTTCCGGCGCGAGCCACACCGGGAACGCACCGGCGAAATGCTCGATGAGAATCGCAATGAATCGCTCGAGCGATCCGCTCACCGCGCGGTGAATCACCACCGGACGATGCGCGGCGTTGTCCTCGCCGACGTAGGTGAGGTCGAACCGTTCGGGCGCGTTGTAGTCGAGCTGAATGGTGCCGAGCTGCCAGTGACGACCGATCGAATCGGCGACGTCGAAGTCGATCTTCGGACCGTAGAACGCGCCGTCGCCCGCCTTGAGCTCATACACGTGACCGGTCGCGTCGAGTGCGGCACGTAGCGCACCCTCCGCGCGGTCCCACATCTCGTCGGTGCCGATGCGGGTTTCCGGACGCGTGGCGAACTTGAGCGACGCGGTAAGACCGAACGTCTGATAGTAGCCGAGGATGAAGTCGAGCAGGAATTTGACTTCGCTCGCGATTTGATCTTCGCGAATGAAGACGTGACAGTCGTCCTGCTGGAATTGACGCACGCGTGTGAGACCAGAGAGCGCGCCGGTCGGCTCGTTGCGATGCAGCACGTCGAACGTGACGTAGCGCAACGGCATCTCGCGATAGGAGTGCTTCTTCGATTGATACAACAGGTAGTGCGACGGGCAGTTCATCGGCTTGAGCGACACGTCGTGCTCGCCCGTTTCGGCGTCGAGCACGAGGAACATGTTCTCCCGGTACTTGCCCCAGTGCCCCGAGATTTCCCACAGCCCCTTGTTGTACAACAGCGGCGTGCGAATCTCGTTGAAGTCCCGGCGCTGTCGCTCGCGAATGAAGTCGAGCAGCGTGTTGTAGACGATCGTTCCGCGCTCGGTCCAGAAGACGCTACCGGGCGAGAACTGATGCATCATGAACAGGTCGAGCTGCCGCCCAACGAGACGATGGTCACGCTTCTTGGCCTCTTCGATGCGCGCGAGATGCGCGTCCAGCTCGTCCTTCTTGAAGAAAGCCGTGCCGTAGATGCGCTGCAGCATCTGACGCTTGGAGTCACCGCGCCAATACGCCCCTGCGGTGTGCGTCAGCTTGAAGTGCTTGAGCCGCGATGTGTCGGGGACGTGCGGGCCGCGACAGAGATCGATGAACGGTCCGTCGGTGTACGTCGAGATGATCTCGTCGTCTCCGAGCTCGGACAGGCGCTCCAGCTTGAGCGGGTCGTCGACGAAACGCTTTTGCGCTTCTCCCCGACTTACCTCGTGGCGCACAAACGGATACTTGTCGAGGATGACCTTCTGCATTTCCTTTTCGAACGCAGCAAGATCTTCCGGAGTGAACGGTTCGGCGACTTCGAAGTCGTAGTAAAAGCCGTCGTCGATCGAAGGGCCGAAGCCGATCTTGGCGTCGGGTCGCAGGCGTCGGACGGCCGTCGCGAGAATGTGGGCTGCCGAATGGCGAAGCACGTTGAGGGCGTGGGTGTCGCGATCGGTGAGCACGCGGAAAGACCCACCCGTGCGCATCGGCGTGACGAGATCCTGGAGAACGCCGTTCACCTCGACCGCAACCGCGGCCAGGAACAGGCGTTCGCCAATGGACTTGACGACTTCGGACGGCAAGGTGCCGACCGGCACAACGCGCTCAGATCCGTCGGGAAGTGTGAGCGTGAGTGTCGCTTCGGAAGGTCGATCGATCATGGTTTGTA
>JBDTAE010000130.1:0-54665 GCA_039924785.1 Gemmatimonadaceae bacterium
CGTTCGCATATCGGCGTGAATCGCGGCGTCGAGAGCGTTGAGCATTGCGCCTTCCGCTTCGTCGGGGCGCATGCCGCGGAGATCGATCTCGGTTGGAACGTGCACTTCAGGGAGATCACGTGTCCAGGTTCCGGCGGTCGCCTCGGGCGCGTCAGTCTTCACCAGCGACTTCCGAGGGACCGTCAGCTTCATCACGCCGACCGCGACAACCGCATCGGTGTCGCGCAGTTCGAGCACGCGACCGGTCTTGCCGCCAAGCGTCGTGACTGTGACCGTATCGCCGACGGCGACCGGTGTCTCTTTTCGCGACACGGCGGCGGTGCTGCGCCGTTGAACGTTCGTATCCTCGCGGTCGAGACGCTCCAACTCCGCGCTCTGCTTCGACGCGAGTTCCTCCGCTTTGTGACGCGCATCGCGCGCCGCTTGGTCCAGCGCCTCGGTGTTGACCGACTTGAGCGATTTGATCGTGCGATCGATCTCCGCACGCGCGTCGAGCAAATACCGGCGGGCTTCCTGTCGCGATTCTTTTTCCGCGACTCGCTCGCGTTCGCGCACCGCCTTCTCGCGCGACGTCAGGTTCGCGACGCGCGCTCGCGCGTCCTCGAGGACGGCCGTCGCTTCGCGCTCGCGGATCTCCAGCTCGCCTTCACGCTTCTCTAATTGCTCGATGAGCGCCGCGACGTCGCGCTCATGCTGCGGCAGACGCTCCTCGGCCCGCGCCACGACATCGTCGGGCAATTTCAGACGACGGGCAATCGAGATGCCGTATGACCGCCCGGGAATTCCCTTGATCAGCTTGTATGTCGGCGCCAACGCCACCGCGTCGAACTGCAGCGACGCGTTGATCACGCTCGGCACCTGCGTTGCGAGCTCTTTCAACGTCCCAAGGTGCGTCGTGGCGACCGTCATTGTGCCCCGCGTTGTGAGGCTCTCGAGAATCGCCCAGCCGAGCGCGGCGCCTTCGATCGGATCGGTGCCGGAGCCAAGCTCGTCGATGAGGACCAGCGAATCGGCGGTCGCCTTACGGAGAATCTCGGCGAGATTCTTGAGGTGCGCGCTGAAGGTCGACAGGCTCGCTTCGATCGACTGCTCATCGCCCACGTCGGCGAACGCGTTGTCGAAGATCGCCACGCGACTCCCCGGGCCAACCGTCGCGGGAATTCCGCACTGGACCAGCGCCGACATGAGCCCCAGGGCTTTGAGCAAGACAGTCTTGCCGCCCGTATTGGGGCCGGAGACGAGCAACGTTCGCTCGTCCGGCGCCATCGCTAGGTCGAAGGGAACGACATCGGCGCCCTGCGAGAGCAGCAACGGATGGCGCCCATTCCTGATGTCGAAACCCTCGCTCGCGGGCACGAGCGTCGCGGGAGAACACGCATAAACGTGGGCGAATCGCGCACGCGCATACAGCGAGTCCAACGCGACGAGCGCCTCCAACGTGGCGATCATCTCGTCCCGGTGTGGGCGAAGCTCGTCGGTCAACTCGCGGAGAATGCGTTCGACTTCCTCGATCTCGTCGGACTCGAGCTCGCGCATACGATTTCCGAACTCGACGGCCGCCGGCGGTTCAACGAACAACGTTCCGCCCGAGCTCGATGTGTCGTGGACGATTCCGCCGGCGACTACCCGTCCTTCACGACGCACGGGAATCACGAAGCGGCCATTGCGGACCGTCACCGACATGTCCGCCACACGATGGTGCGGCTCGAGCCGCGCCATCTCGCGTTCGAGAATTCTAATGAGCTCGCCCTGCGCCGCGCGAAGCTCGCGACGAATGCGTCGAAGCGCCGCCGACGCATCATCCTTCACCGTGCCGTCTTCGAGAATCGTTCGCTCGATCCGCGTCTCCAGCGCCGGCGCGGAAATCAGTGCATCGAGCAATGGCGACAACAGCGCGCGGACGATCGATGGGCGCTTCGGATCGCGCAGGCGCGAGCCGGTTCGACGCGACGAACGCAACAACGTTGCTGCCGCCATCAGCTCGACGCCGCTCCATAAGCTTCCCTCGACGCGAAGACGCCCAAGCGCGTCGGTGAGGTCGGGAATCGGATCGGGGTGCCACGCGTCGTCGCCCGAGATAGCGGCGCGCACCGCGGCTACTCGCGCGTGCTCGCGTTCGATCACCGCGACGTCCGCCACCGGCGCGAGCGCACGAATCCTCGCGCCGCCCAAGTTCGACGTCGAAAACCCCGCCACTACCTCGAGCACACGTGAGAGCTCGAGAACTGACAGTGCATGCGCGTTCACAAAGCCACCGATCTCACGACCCCTGCCGCAAACGTCACGCTCGTTTGGCGAGCTCCTCGCGGACGATGGCGTTGATGGTGCCCCCTTCCGCGCGCCCCTTGAACTGCCCCATCACTTTGCCCATCACTGCGCCGACATTCGAGGCGCCACCATCGATCGCCGCCACCGCGGCCGCGCGAATTTCGTCGTCGCTCACCCCAGCGGGCAGGTACGCGCCGAGAAAGTCGACCTCGGCGCGTTCGACCGCCGCAAGCTCGGGACGTCCGCCCTTGTCGTACATCTCGATCGATTCGCGACGGCGTTTGACGCCCCGACGAAGCACCTCGACGACGTCCTCGTCGGTCAGGTCGCGCCGAACTTCGATCTCGCGGTTGCGCACGTCGGTGATGATGCTGCCGAGCAGCGTCAGTCGAGCGCGCTCCTGGGCCCTGCGTGCGGAGGTGAGGTCGCCCTCGAGCCGCGTCATGAGGGCGGGCATCAGGCGTACTTGGGACGACGGGTCTTTCGTGCGGCTTCGTTCATTTTGCGCTTTCGGCGTTCACTGGGTTTTAGGAGTAACGGTGCTTCATCCCTGAAAATGATTTCGGACAAGCAGCTTTCGCTCCGTGCACACGACGTCTGTTTAAGTGTAACGGGCTGTCTAAGAAGGGCCGAAGCTGCTGCGCGCCTAACCTGGCGGCCAAGCGAGCGAGCGGCCGCCGAGTAAATGCACGTGGAGGTGGAACACCGTTTGACCTCCGTCGCGGTTCGTATTGATCACCGTCCGATAGCCGCCCTCGGCGAGCCCTTCGTTTTTCGCGATCTCCGCGGCCGCGAGGAGCAGCTTTCCCAACATGGAGACGTCGGTTGCCTCATTTAAAGAGGCCACATGCTCGCGCGGGACGACGAGCACGTGGGTCGGCGCCTTCGGATCGATGTCTCGAAACGCCACGCAATCGGCGTTGTCGAGCACCAGCGTTGCTGGAATTTCGCCACGTACGATTCGGCAAAAAAGACAGTCGTCGGCCATGGGGCTTCCCTTTCGATGTTCATTTTCAATGTTCACTCGGCCGCACGCAATGCGGCAACCGCGGCAATTCCCGCTGTTTCGAAACGTAGAACGTTCGTGGCAAGCCGCGCACGGGTCCATCCCGCCTGCACGAACAGTTGCTGCTCCGAGGACTCGAAGCCTCCCTCAGGCCCCATCACAATCGTTGTTTCCCCGTCGGCGATCCCGCGTGCGATGCACGCCAGCGGTTCGCCGCCAACGTCGAGCAGGATGCGTTTCTCGCTCAGCGTCGCGGCCAATGCCTCAACCGACGTGTCGGCGAGAAGCGAAGGCAGCCACGCGCCTCCCGACTGCTCGAGCGCGCTGACCATGCGAGCGCGAACCTTTTCGCGGAATGCCTCGCCCTCGCCACGTGGGTTCACGCTGAGCGACCGCGTGAAGCGAACAGCTTGCCACGACGAAATCCCGAGCTCGGTCGATTTCTCGGCCAGCCACAACATGCGGTCGCGGTCGGCGACCGGCACGCGGAGGTGAATTTTTCCAAGAGACGGGACGGTTTCGACCTCGTCGATACTCACCGTCGCCGCCTTCTTGTCCAGGGCTTGAATTGCCCCGATGGCGCGATGTCCGGCACCGTCGGTGAGCCGAATGAGATCGCCAATCTCGAGTCGCTTCACTCGCGCGTGATGCGCGGCCCCTTCGCTCAGCCCAACGGTTTCTCCGGCGACGAACGGCGTCTCGGAAAAGAACGTGGCTACCGGCGTGCGATCGTGGCGCTCCACCAAATGTCCTCGCTGTCCTCGGCTTCGATTCGCCATCCGGTGTTCGTGAGCACGCCGACCATCTCGTCGCGTTCGGCGGCGAGTATTCCGCTGAGAATGGCGCGGCCGTCGTCTTCCAGCGCGAACTCGATCAACGGCAGCAACTCGACGAGCACCGATGAGATGATGTTGGCCGTCACGACGCGCACGGGAGCGACGAGCATCACGAGTGCCGCCGCATCTCCCTCGATGACCGAGACACGATCGGCGACGCCATTGCGCAGGACATTCTCCTCCGCGTTCTCGATCGCGTCGTGATCCAATTCGATCGCTGCGACGCGCGACGCACCCAATTTCGCGGCGGCGATCGCCAGCACGGCACTGCCCGCTCCAAGATCCGCCACCCGATCGCCGGGGCGAATGACATTTTGGAGAAGTCTAATGACGCCGCGCGTCGTTGCGTGTTCGCCGGTGCCGAACGCCATCGCGGGCTCGATGACGATCGTACGCGCCGGGTCGAGGCCCTCGGCGAGCCACGGCGGCGCAACCGTGAGTCTGCCCAACTCCTGGGCGCGAATTCCCCGCTTCCACTGCTCCGACCAATCGACGCTCGGCAACAGCTCGGTCGTCGCGCGCGCATCCGGATGCTGGGCGAGCACAGCGCGCACGATCTCGTCGGCTTCGTCTTGCGACGCGACCTGCGTCAGCAGCGCATCGCCGATCTCCTGCACGCCCATTGCGCCGGCGTCGAACAGCGAGCCACTGACACCATCGCGATCGGCACCCGGAACGATTCGTACAGTAACCCACCCTGCTGCCGGGTCGTTGCTCACGCGCCGAGCGCTTCTTTCATCTTCGCCCAGAACCCCTTGCCGCGGCCGTCGGCGGGAACGCCGGGCTGAATCTCGCCGAGTCGCTCGATGAGCTGGCGCTCTTCGTCGGTGACACGTTCCGGCGTCCACAGCTGCACGCGCACGTGCAGATCTCCGCTGCCGCCGCCGTTCACGCGCGGCAGACCTTTACCGCGAAGGTGGAACACGTGGCCGCTTTGCGTTGATGCCGGCATCTCGAGCATTGCATGCGCCGTCACCGTTGGCGCACTCAACTCCGCCCCAATGACGAGCTGTGAGTACGTGACGAGGACTTCGGTGTAGAGATCGTCGCCGTCGCGCTCGAAGTGAGGATCATCGGCGACATCGAAGAGCACGTGGACGTCTCCGCGCGGACCGCCGCGCGTTCCGGCATTGCCGACGCCGCGCAACGTCATGTACTGCCCTGTCGCAACACCCGGCGGAATTTTCACCGTGATTTCGTGGTCGGAACGCATTTGGCCGTCGCCTTTACACTTCTTGCATGGCAACTGCACGACGCGACCTTCGCCGCGGCAGGTCGGGCACGTCGCGACCGTCACGACCTGGCCAAAGAACGACCGCTGCATGCGGCGCACTTCGCCGAGGCCGGAGCACGTCGCGCAGGTGGACGACTTGGAGCCGGGCTCGGCGCCTTTTCCCTCGCAGCGATCGCAGGGATCGAGAAGTTTAATGACAATTTTCTTCTCGACGCCGGTGACGACGTCGGCGAGCGTGATCGGCACGTTGATCTTGACGTCTGCGCCGGCGCGCGGACCATTGCTCGGCTGGCGTCCGCCGAGAAGGTCTTCCAGGCTTCCGCCGAACCCGCCGAAGTCCCGCATGAAAATGCTGAGCGCTTCGGACAGATCGACATGATGCACGCCGCCGCTGCGCCGCAGTCCCGCCTCGCCATACCGGTCATATGCCGCGCGCTTCTGCGGATCGCGAAGCACGTCGTAGGCTTCGGTGATGTCCTTGAAGCGCTCCTCCGCCTCCTTCGACCCGTTGTTCTTATCCGGGTGGTTCACCATCGCCAGCTTGCGATACGCCTTTTTGATCTCCTCGTCCGACGCCGTGCGGGCGCATTCGAGGACTACATAATAGTCCGCCATAATTTTCTAATATTCGAGTGTGAGCAACCTATTCGAGCAGGTCGCTCAAGAGTTGCGAGGTATGTCCGACCAGCGAAATGACTTTTTCATACGACATTCGCGTCGGCCCGATGACGCCGATGACGCCGGCCAACGTGCCAACGTGGTATTCCGCCGTGATGACGGTGAAGTCTTCAAGGCGGGGATCGTCGTGCTCCGCCCCGATCGTAATGGAAATACCCTGAGCGTGACCACGCTTTCGAATCGTCTCACCGAGCGCCTGTGGAGTTTCCGTGAGGGCGAGCAACCTTCGCAGCGGCTCGGCGCCGGAGAACTCCGGTTGCTCCGCCAAGACCGATGCCGCGCCGAGGACGAGTTGTCCCTCGGACATCGGCATGGCCGCGTCGAACAGTTGTTCGCCTTCCTGCACAAAGATATTGAGCAGCTCGGCGGCGCGTCGATCGGCGTTCGCGTCGCGCAAACGCGCAGGCAACGAATTCCGAATCTCGGCCAGCGAAAGTCCGGCGAGTCGTTCATTGAGCACCGACGTGACCGAGTCGAGCGCATGCGCGGCAATCTCCCCCGGGACTTCGACGAACACCGTGCGCATCACACCGCCGTCCAACGTCAGCACCATGAGCAAACGCTCACTGCTTACCGGAACGAGCCCAAGGCGACGGAGGATCGATTGATCGAAACGCGGTCCAAGGGCCACGCCAAGCTCCTGCGTCAGCACGCCAAGCGTCTGCGCCGCGCGTCGCAGAATCGTCTCGATCGGCGAACCGCCGTTACGCCCGGAAATCTCCTCGGCAAGGCGATCGGTCTCGGGTTGCGGAAGAGGCGGATAGCTCAGCAGCGAGTCGACATACACGCGGTATGCCTTGTTGGTCGGGATACGACCGGCAGAGGTGTGCGGATGAAAGAGAAAACCCTTCTCTTCAAGATCGCTCATCGTGTTGCGGATGGTCGCGGGCGACACACCGAGCCCGAATCGACGCGACAGGGTGCGTGATCCCGCGGGCTCGGCAGTTTCGACGTAGCTTCGAATTACCGCTTCGAGCACTCGTCGCTCGCGCTTGCTGAGCTCCTCGGATGCCATAACTTCAAAGCTAGTAACGACTTCGGACCACTGTCAAGTCTGTGGCAAGCGCGTCCAGACGCAGCCAGCCGAGCGCAGTGAGCACCAGCGCGCCGGTTTCGTTTCGCGCGGCCCAGCCAGCGTCGATCCACGGCTGCACGCGTCCGAGGTCGCTGGGATTCACCGAAAGTCCGCCGGAGGTCCGCAAACCCAGATAGACTGCCTCGGCGACCCGATTCTCCGGCGTCAGTAACTCCTGATCGGCGATCGGGTCGGTACGTTGGTCGACCAGTTGCAGCCACTCGGCGTACGGCGCGCGGTTCCAGCGGCGGGTGCTGCCGTCAAACTCGTGGGCAGAAGGCCCGAGGCCGGCGTACGCAGCGCCGGTCCAATACGAGGAATTGTGCCGCGACCAACGCCCCGGTCGACCAAAATTCGAAACCTCATAATGGTCAAAACCGGCCGACGTCATTGCCTGATGGGCGAACAGGAACTCTGCCTCGTAGCGATGGTCCTCCGGCGTTGCCAATTCGCCCCGGGCGGTCTGCTTACCGAGGGGCGTGTGCGGCTCGACCGTTAGACCGTAGAGCGACACGTGCGACGGCTCGAGCTCGAGCGCGCGATTCACGTCAGCCGCCCAATCGCGCGGAACAGACTCGGGCAGGGCGAAAATCAAGTCGAGCGACACGTTTTCGATGCCGCCGCTCCGTGCAGTGTTCACCGACCGCGCGATCGCCGCCGCGTCGTGCGAGCGATGCATCCATCGCAAGACGTCGTCGTCAAATGACTGCGAACCGATCGACAATCGGTTGACGCCGGCGGCGCGCCATCCGGCAACGGATTCCGCGGAGATATCCTCTGGGTTGGCTTCGATCGTGACCTCGCCGTCGGGTGCAAGCGATATGCGCTCTCTAATAGCGTCAATCGCTGCAGCGACGCCTGCCCCGCCGAGACGCGACGGCGTTCCTCCGCCCAAATAGAGCGTGTCCACGGGCCACGGTTCATCGCCCGGAAAACGCAGCGCCAGTTCCCCGCGAAGCCCGCGAACGAAGTCGCCCACCGGAACGGACTTGCGAACCGCGATCGAAAAATCGCAGTAGGAACAGCGGCGGCTGCAGAAGGGGACGTGGACGTAGATATGGCGAGGACGCACTCGTGTAAGATACGGATCGCCCTCGCTCAGCGCCGACGGACTTCACCCGTGAGGGGGCATTCAATGATCCCTCGCACCTCGAGCGCCGTAACCGCCGCGAGGCATTCGGCGACGGGCAAGCCTGAACGGGTGCACAATTCGTCCAGCGACGCCGCGGAACGCGACAGCGCGTCGAAGACGCAAATTTCCGCGGGCACCGTGATGACGGGGCGCAGTTTGACTGGCGCATCGAGTCCGACGAGGCAGAGTGCGTCGGCGATTGACGTGATCGCATGCGCGCCGTCGCGAATGAGCTCGTTCGATCCGACGCTTTGCGGCGAGTCGATCGGCCCCGGCACCGCGGCGACGTCGCGGCCGAGGTCGAGCGCGCAGCGAGACGTGATGAGCGCGCCACTCTTCAGCGGCGCCTCGATCACAATCGTAAGCGATGCCAGGCCGGCGATGATTCGGTTACGGCGTGGGAATGAGCCGGCGTCCGATCGCGCACCCGGCGGCAATTCGGACAGGATGAGTCCTTTCGCGGCGATCTCACGATGGAGCGACGTATGCGCGCGCGGATATGCGACGTCTGCGCCTGTGCCGAGAACCGCGATTGTGCGCGCGTTTGCGTCGAGGGCCGCGCGATGCGCCGCGGCGTCGATCCCGAGCGCCATTCCGCTCACGATCGTCGCTCCCGCGCGCGCCAACGCGCCGACGATTTCATGCGTGACCCGCAATCCGTAGCTCGTCGCGCGACGCGTTCCGACCACGGCGACGAGTGTCTCCAACGAGCCGATGCCGGAGTCGCCCCGCGACCATACCACCGGCGGTGGATCGTAAAGTTGGGTCAATTGCTCCGGGTATGCTTCATCGCCGATCGCGATCAGCGTAAGACCGGACTTCTCCGAGTCCGCGAGCATCGCGACGGCGTCGGCGCGCGCCACCGTTGCCACCGCCGGCGGAATCGCTTCGTTCAAAGCCCGCGAAGCGGACCCAAATCGCGCAATCAGTTGTTTGTGAGTGACGCTGCCGACATTGGCGACGAGCGTGAGCGCGAGAATCGCGCGACGTTCGTCAGGGGAGCTCGAGCGTCTCGATTCGCTTGACACTCGATTTCTTCATGTCGAGCAGACGCGACCACCAAGCGGCGAGGAGCGGCTCGAGACCGGTTCTGGCCGCGGCGCTGATCGCGAAGACCCCGAACGCGTCGGGCGTTTCAATCGGCGGCGTTTCATCGTCACCGAGCAAATCCATCTTGGTGAACACGACGCAGTGGGGCTTGGCGGCGAGCTCCGGCGAGTACGCCGCGATTTCCGCGCGAAGACCGTCGTACTCGGCTTGCCAGTCGTCGGCGTCGATTGGAATCAGGAACGCGAGAAGACGCGTGCGCTCGATGTGCCGAAGGAACTGAAGCCCGAGTCCCTTTCCCTCGTGCGCGCCATCGATGATGCCCGGAAGATCGGCGACGACGAACGTGCGTCCGTCGGTCAGCTGAACGACGCCGAGGTTTGGGCTGAGCGTCGTGAACGGATAGTCGCCGATCTTCGGCCGCGCCGCGGAGATGACCGAGAGAAGCGTGGACTTGCCCGCGTTGGGCTGACCGACGAGACCAACGTCGGCAATGAGCTTGAGCTCGAGCTCGAGCGAGCGAATCTGGCCGTCTTCGCCGGGCTGATACTCGCGTGGCGATTGGTGCGTGGCCCGTGTGAAGAACGCGTTGCCCTTTCCACCGCGGCCGCCCGCCGCGATGACGATTCGGTCGCCGTGTTCGAGCACTTCGCCGAGCAACTGCGACGTTTCCATATCTCTAATAACGGTGCCGACCGGTACCGGCATGACCACGTCTTCGCCCGACTTCCCGCTGCAGTTCGACCCGGATCCATGGTCCCCGCTGGGCGCCTTCCAGAAGTCGCGATAGGTATAGTCGAGCAGCGTCGCGAGGTTGCTGTCGCCAACGACGATGATGTCACCGCCCCGGCCACCGTCACCGCCGTCGGGCCCGCCCATGGCCACGAACTTTTCGCGGCGGAACGAGATGATCCCGGATCCGCCGTCGCCCGCTTTGACGTTGACTACCACACGATCGATGAACATTCAGCGCTCGCTACTTGCCTCGAACTCGAGCCCACAACAGCCGCACCGAATGTGCGCGATCGGGACCCAGAAAATCAGAAATCTCTTCAATGACTCCGTCGACGACCGAAGCGTCTACTCCAACATTCAGCGCGCCGAGTAAATGTGAATGCAGCTGTCGGTCTTGTCCCGCTGCCGCGCACGCGGCCAGCACGCACAGTTCTCTGCGGCCCAGGTCGAGCCCCGATCGCGACAGCACCTTCCCGTACCCTTCTACGATCATCCACTCGTCGAGCAGCGGATGCAGCGACCGAATGTTTCGTCGCAACCGCTCATACAGCTCCCCATACACCGCCGCGCACGTCACTTCGCCGTTCGCGCGATTCTGCTCGATCGTGCCCGGCACTTCACCCACGACCGGCTCCGGCTGCACTCGCCGCCATTCGCGAGTCGCGTTGAGTGCCCGAGGGAACCCCGCGAACAGATACGTCTGCAGCAATAACTCTTCGACCCACGGTACCGGCACTCTGCCAACGGCTCGCGCCAGTTCGTCGCGCGTTTGCAACTCGGTGCCCGCCGTGATCACCGCGGACAGTCGCGCCAGGACGCGGGTCTCGTCATCGAGCACAAGCAAGTTACTACGCTCTGTCGTCGGCGACGTCATCGTTCGGCGGCGAGATGGTGCAAAGGATTGCGAGAGGCGTGCGCCCGTCGCGGTTGACTCAGGATGCCAAGCGAATTTCGCCGACGATCTCGCCGCGCGTGTTGCGGACCGGGCGCCGGAAGTATTCCTCGAGCCGCGGCGGCAGGTTCGACGGAAGCACGTCGAGCATCTGCAGAATTCGAATGACCGCGGGAAACTGCGCGCGCTGCGCGCCGTCGTCGACCTTCACCGCGAAGCCAATGCCCTGTTCCGGCACCGCCACCGAATGCACCCCCTCCGCGCCGATCTTCGCCACCGCTCGGCCTTCGGTCTCTTCGATCAAAACAGAGTCGAATCGATCAGTGCCGCCGATGAGAAATGGCCGCGTTTGCATCGCATGCAAAATGCGCGACGGAACCTCATCTCCGTCGCGCACCGCGCGCGCAAGGCGTGACCAGGCGCGAGCCATGTTCTCGAGCGGCAGCGAGACGGCCACCACACCACAACCATCGACGGCTTGCCCGATCGACCTCTCGTCGAGGCCCGACCATTTCGCGATCGTCTCCAAGCAGCATTTCTGCACGGGATGTTCACGACGCTCGTAGCCATACGTCGGCCAGCCGGCCGTGTGCGCGCGCGCCAGCATCGCAGCGTGTTTGCCGGAGCAATTGTTGTGAAGCCGGGTGAGGCGCGCGCCGGATTCGCGCAACAACTTCAATCCGCGCGACGACAGCGGATCGTGGGGGCCGCAGGCGAGGTCGCCCTCTTCAAGGCCGATGTCCTGAAGCATTCGGCCGGCCAACGCCACGTGCTCCGGCTCGCCGCCGTGCGACGCCACCGACAGAGCAAGTTGGTCGTCTCCCCAACCAACGCCGTCGAAGCCGCCTGATTCCAGCAGGGGCATGACCTGGAACGGCTTCGCGCACGATCGCCATGAGCTCACCAGCGTTGTGTCGTGCGCCGACGCGATGACCGTATCGTCCGCTCCAACAATGACCGCGTGGACGCGGTGGCGTGATTCAACATCCGCGCCTCGTGTTGCTACGACATCCAGCTGGAGCGATTTCATGCCATAATCATCGGTTCGCGTTTTCGAGCAGCGATTGCAGAACGGGCATCGCCCCTCCCCAGCACGCTGTCAGAAACCTAATGAGGCGTTCAGGGCGAAAGTGGAGGTGCCGCCACCTCGATTTCGGCAGCAATGATTCTATTAGCTCGCGCGGTCACAAACACGCCGCCGAGGATCAATCCGCCGCCGATGATGGTCAGCGGGCCCGGAAGCTCTCGAATGCCGGGAAGGATTGCGGCGAGCACGGTCGCGCCGACCGGTTCGCCGAGCAGCGTGAGATTGACGACATACGCGGGCAAGTACTTCAGCGCCCAGTTGAGTCCCGTATGACCTAGGAGCATTGGCCCGGCGGCGAGCGCGGCAAATATCGCAATCTCGCGCGGTGGCTGGTCGATCACCGGCGCATGCACGACCACCGCGAACGCAATCAGCACGACGAAGCACGTGCCGTACACAAGCCCGACATACGGCCATAGGTCGAGCGTCGCGCGCAATCGCCGTCCCGCCACGAAATAGCACGCCGCCGTGATCGCGCCGAGGAGTGCAAGCAGGTCGCCGAGAATGGCGTGACGCGCCGCATCGCCGGAAACGTTGCGAAAATCAGGAACGGCGACGATGAGCGCGCCGATCATCGCGACGGCGATGCCGAACCACTGCTTGGCCGTCGGCGGCTCGCGCAACCAGAAGACCGAGAGTAGCGCGACGATCGCGGGCTGCATGTTCACCAGCACGACCGACGCGGCAACGGTCGTGAGACCGATGGACGCGTTCCAACTCCAGAAATGCACTGCGAGCAGCGCACCTGCGCCGACGGCAATGAGCACAGCCCCGCGGTCGAGACGTTTCCACTGTCTCCACGAGCCGCTCAACGCGAGTGCGACGGCGATCGCGACGAGCGAGAAACCGAGGCGCCAGATCGCGATCGCGAGCGGATGCGCGTGCGAGAGACGCACCAACGGCCCCGCGAACGAAATCCCGATCAGCGCGAGCGCGAGGACGAACGATGCCGGCATGGCGCGGGAGTGTATGCCGCCGCATCCAACGCGTCAATGCGGCGCACTTCCGCGCTATGTCATGTGTTTTCGCACGCGTCGCACCGCCGAACTATTTGCATCGGAACACGCAGACCACGCCTTTGAAGTATTTGTGCGGGTCTTTCTGAATGTCCTCGAGCATGCCACCCAAATCCGTCGTGAGCTTGTTCAAGCGATCGTAGAGCGCGGGATCGTTCAGCATCTTGCTCGCCGAACCCTTTCCGTTCGACAAGGCGCGCATGAGGGAATCGCCGGCGACGGCCATGCCCACGATGTGGGTATAGAGCGTATCGTCGCGCAACAATTTGCCGAGCGTCCCGTTCTTGTTGTTCAACGAGACGATGAGCGAATCCGCCGACCCAATGACGGTCACAAACCGGTTATACATCGTTGGATCATCGAGCATCTTGGCGAAGCTGCCATTAGGATTCTCGAATTTCGTCAGCATCTTGTCTGCACGACCCATCGTGCCCACGAACTGATCGTACAGTCCGCGGTTGGTCATGAGCTGGCCGATCGTTCCCTGACCATGCGCGATCCCGCCGGTGATCTCGCGCAGGTCGTGGGTGAGCGCGACCATCTCCGTCACGGCGCCAGCCGCCTGCGCGAGCACCTGCTCGTAGTCGACCGCCGGAGCAACCGTCACGGTATCTCCGGGAGTCAGCACGGCATACCTCGGCGTGCCGATCGAGATGTCGATCACCTTGTCGCCGAGCAGCCCGAGCGTGCGCACTTTCGCGCGGGAATCGCTGCGAATCTGGTCTTTGTACGTTGCGTCGACGGCGAGCTGGAGCTTGAGGTTGCGCGTCGTATCGTTGTCGACCGGCATGAAATCGATCGACTCGATGGTGCCGGCAAACTGCCCCGCGAGAAAGACGGCTCCGCCGGCGCGCAGCCCGTTAGCGTCCGGCAAATACACGACGAGCTCATATCGCTTGTGAAAAAGATTCGTCGCTTGCCCGAGTTTAAACATGGCGACCGTGAGCACCGCGATCGCGGCGAGTATCACGCCGCCGACCTTCAGTTGATCCCACGTGATGAACGACGATCGTTTCATGAGCGTTTCATCGGTTAGTGCCCGCCCAAAAAGTCTTTGATGTACGGATCTTCACTGCCGGCCATTTCCTCGGGCGTTCCGAAGAACGGAATGTGGTGGTCGTGGAGCAGCGCGACCTTGTTGGCCATGCGAAACACCGCTCGAATGTCGTGCGACACGACGATGCTGGTCACGCCGAGCTCGCGCTGCAGTTTCATGATGAGCCGCGCGATCGTGCCCGTCGACAGCGGATCGAGACCTGACGTCGGCTCGTCGTACAAAATGATCTCGGGGTTGTTCGCGATCCCTCGCGCGACCCCCACGCGTTTCCGCATACCGCCCGACAGCTCCGACGGCAATTGCTCCATGATCTGGTCCGGATCGAGGTCCACGATCTGGAGCTTTTCGCGAACGCGCTGCTCGATTTCGTCTTCGTCCATGTCCGTGTGCTCGCGCAACGGATAGGCGACGTTCTCGAAAATCGTCATCGAGTCGAACAGCGCGGCGCCTTGAAACACCATACCCATTTTCTGACGAACCTTGAGCGCTTCGTCGAACGACAGCGTAGTGATGTCTTCGCCGTCGATGAGCACTTTGCCGCGGTCCGGAACCAAAAGGCGAAGGAGGAGCTTGAGCGTCGTCGATTTTCCAGTGCCCGATTCGCCGACCATTGCCGTGGTTTCGCCGCGCCGAGCGATGAATGACACGTCTTCGAGAATGGGTTGATCGAACGCGAGCCAAACGTTTTGAAGCTCCGCGACCGGCGCGTGATCGCTCTCGACCTCCCGGTCTTCGCGCCCAGCGGCGACCTCCGCCGCCAGTTCGTTGCGAATCGCCGCCCGAACCGCGGCGGTCTTCCTGCCGCCCGGCTGCGTCGGTCCGGTACGCCGCTCCAGGTCCGATGAATCGTTCGGCACCGGCGGCACCGGCGGCACCTTCGGGGTCATCGAATCATTAGCCATACGACAACACCGAGAGCAGCAACTGCGTGATGAAATAGTCCACGATGAGAATCAGAATGCTCGCCGACACGACCGTCTTCGTTGTGCTCTGTCCGACGCCTTCCGTTCCCCCGGTCGTGCCGAGGCCAAAATAGCACGCCGTGATCGAGATGATCGCGCCGAATACGAGCGGCTTTGAGAGTCCTTGAATGAAGTCGTTCGGGATGTACCGAAACGCAAATCCGTCGGTTGCGAGTTGCTCCCAGATCGTGCGCCAATACTGCGCGCTCGGCAGTCCCATGTTGACCGTGGCGATGATGTTGCCGCCGAGGATGCCGACGAAATCGTTGATGATGGTCAGCACGGGCAACATGATCAGCGCCGCCACGACGCGCGGCGTGACGAGTTTCTTGATCGGGTCGGTGCCGAGCGTGTTCAGGGCGTCGATCTGCTCGGTCACGCGCATCGAGCCAAGCTCGGCGGCGATGCCCGATCCGACCCGACCCGCCACCATCAGTCCCGCGAGCACCGGCCCCAACTCCCGAATCATCGAGGCCGACACCAGGTTACCGACGTACATCGTCGCCCCGAACGCCTTGAGCTGCAGCGAAGCCTGAAGCGCGAGCACCATGCCCGTAAACAATCCTGTCAGCAACACGATCCCGAGCGACTTTACGCCGATCTCGTCCATCTGCTGAATGACGTCCTGGCCGTAGAACGGACGCGAGAAGATGAACCGGAGTGCTTTCCCGGCGAGCGTGAAATAATCCTGAATGACCAGGACTTTCGATTTTGCCGCGTCGTTGAGCCGCGTTGGGAACGATGACAATTCGATTGGTGGTATGGGCGTGCCTGCGACGGTCGAGTTCGGAATGGGCAAGGGCTGTGCCGAACCTCGCCCTTTCGGTTGACCTCATGTCAAAGGCACGGCTAGCTTGAGCGCCGATGCCACGTTCACTTTCGCGCGACCGCCTTACCTCGCTGCTCCAAGCTGCCGGCTCCCGCCGGGTGGCCGTCGTGGGCGACGCCATGCTCGACGTCTACCTTCGCGGTGACGTCGAACGCATCTCGCCGGAGGCGCCGGTGCCGGTCATGCGCGTCAGGGAGCGTCGGTACGCCCTCGGCGGCGCCGGAAACGTCGCGCAAAACGTCAGAGCCGTGGGCGCACGCTGCGACCTCGTTGCAGCCATTGGCGACGACGCCGGGGGCCGACAGCTCTCGTCGATGCTCGACGCGATCGACGCCGGCTTGGGTTCGCTCGTCACGGTGAATCGCCCGACGACGACGAAAACACGAGTCGTCGCGCGGTCGCAGCAGGTCGTTCGGGTCGATGAGGAAGACGACTCCGATTTCGCGGGGGAGGAGGTCGCGCTGCTGCTTCGGTCGGTCGCGGCCGCCGTCGAAAACGCGGACGCACTCGTCCTAGAGGATTACAACAAAGGCGTGTTGGTGTCGCGCGTCATCGAGTCGGCAATCGACGCCGCCAAGGCAAAAGGGATTCCCATCGTCGTCGACCCCAAGTATCGCAATTTCTTTCTCTACCGCGGCGCCACCATTTTCAAGCCGAATCGCCGCGAGCTCGAAGCCGCGCTCGGCGCGGCGGTCGACCTGGAACATCCCGAGGCGCTCCCGGCTACGTTCGAACGCCTCGGTGTCGACAACCTCCTCCTCACGCTCGGCGAACGCGGCATGGTGCTGATCTCGTCGGGCGGTTCGATCAAGCATGTGCCAACGGCGGCGCGTGAGGTATACGATGTCGTCGGCGCGGGCGACACAGTGACGGCGTATCTCGCGCTCGCGCTCGCGGCGGGCGGCACGCCGACGGAAGCGGCGATCATCGCGAACTTTGCGGCTGGCGTGGAGGTCGGAAAGCTCGGCGCGGCGACGGTTTCGCCCGACGAAGTGCTCGAGGCCTACGACGCCTTCATGGCCAGCTAGATTTGGAGCGGTACCGGGCCCGTAGCTCAGTTGGTTAGAGCAGAGGACTCATAATCCTACGGTCGCAGGTTCGAGCCCTGCCGGGCCCACTTCCACTCGATTAGTTTCCTGTTCCCGGTCGCGTAGCTCAGCTGGTTAGAGCGCTGCTTTCACACAGCAGAGGTCCACGGTTCGAGTCCGTGCGTGACCATTTTCGCCGGCGCAGTTGCGCGCCGGCGTTTTTGTTATTCGTGGCTTGTGACCGCGAGCTGCGCGGTGGCCGCCGTCGCGACGCTGACTTTCGCGCCGGCTCGCCGGATTCGGCCCGCGAGCGCCGCGTCGATTCGCGCTTCGACAAGCAATAGGTCGCCGTCCATGCGCTGATCCTGCACCTGCCCCGCGCGATGGATCTCCGCGAGCAACTTGCCGTCGCTCGGCGACATGCGGATGTGCGACAGGGTGCGGCGCGACCGAACAGAGGCTTCCAGAACGCGGCGCAGGGGTTCGAGACCACCTTCGGTCACGGTCGAGACAAAGATCGACGATGGTGACAGCGCACCAATCCGTTCCTGAAGCGCAAGCAACGAATCGGTGTCGAGCAGATCGATCTTGTTGAAGACGAGCACTTTCGTCGCTTCGTTCACGCCAAGTTCATCCAGCACCTGTTCGACAACGACGCGCTGCTCCTGCCACGTCGTCGAACTTGCGTCGATCACATGCAGCAAGAGATCGGCGTCGCGCGTTTCTTCCAACGTGGCGCGAAACGATGCAACCAAGTGGTGAGGCAGTTTGCGAATGAATCCGACGGTGTCCGTCACCAACACGTGCGCGTGGTCGCCGAGCGGCACGTCGCGCGTGAGCGGATCGAGCGTGGCGAACAATCGATTCTCGACGAATACTTCGCTGGCGCCCGACAGCGCGCGCAGAATTGACGACTTTCCAGTATTCGTATAGCCCACGAGCGACGCCTTGAATTCTGATTGGCGCGACTGACGCTGGATCTCGCGGCCGCGCTGCACGTCACGCAGTCGCTGACGAAGAATCTTGATCCGCTGATTGATGAGACGACGGTCGGTCTCGAGCTGAGTTTCACCGGGACCGCGCATGCCGATGCCGCCGCGGAATTTCTCGAGGTGCGTCCACATCCGAGTGAGCCGCGGCAGCATGTACTCAAGTTGCGCGAGTTCGACCTGCATCTTGGCCTCGGCGCTTCGCGCGCGCGTGGCGAAGATGTCGAGAATGAGCTCGGCGCGGTCCATCACGCGAACACCGATGGCATCCTCGATGTTCTTCCCTTGGCTCGGCGACAGCTCGTCGTCGAACAGCACGAGTGTGGCCTCCTCGTCCAGCGCTTGCTGACGCAGTTCTTCCAGTTTCCCGGAGCCCAGGTAGGTCCCAGGATGCGGGCGCTCGATCTGCTGCGTCATGGTGCCGACGACGACCGCGCCGGCGGTGTCCGCGAGCTCGGCGAGCTCGCGGAGATGGTCGTCGGTGACGCGCCGGGCACCCGGACGCTTGAGCGGAACGCCAACGAGGAGCGCTCGCTCCACTGGCAGCTTGACGTCAATCGGAGTGCGGCTTATGAGACAATCCTCAATGGGGGTCTAGTGCGCTGATGTTAGCGTGCGACGCCGGTCGTGGTGAAGCGGCCGTGCGACGAGTACGGCACGTTGAAGCTGCCGACCGTCGTTCCGACTGTAACCTCGCCCGCCACGTGATAACTCACCGCGCCGGTATTCAAGATACTCCGGCCCGCGGCGCCCAGTGCCGCGTACGTGAATGACACCGGAATCGTCACGGTATCCGTCTTGGTATCCTGCACAGTGAACTTATTGTCGACCTCGCCCGCCGCGAGGGTCACGCTGTCGCCCTCGAGCGCGACCTTATAGGTCAGTCGCGTGGCGTCGAGCCGGTAGTGATTCGGATTGTACACGCTCAGCAGCACATCCAGGCTGCCGCCGGTCAGTCCGAGCCCGCGCACACGAACATCCTTCAACTCCACGACCGGCTGCTGAAACGCCGCCTTGCCGAGCACCGAGCATCCCCCGGCCGCTAACGCCACCGAGCCCGCCACCACCAGTGCGAGTCTTCTCATCCCCTTCCTCCCAAAGAATTGCTCAGTCATGTCGCATCATTCCCGCCGTCCTTGCTTCTGCGTCGAAGTTCTTCCCACCACGCCAGCCGCTTTGCGATCTCCTTCTCGAAACCAAACGGTCCCGGCTCGTAAAACCGCGCGCCCGACAATGCCTCCGGCAAGTATTCCTGCGGGATGTAGGCCTCAGGAGCGTCATGCGCGTACTGATACCCCGCCCCATAGCCCAGTTCCTTCATAAGCGCCGTTGGGGCGTTCCGGATATGCAGGGGCACGCCTTCTGACGGATGAGCGCGCGCAGCGGCGATGGCCGCTCCGAGTGCGTTCTTCGTGCTGGCCGACTTGGGAGCCGTCGCCAGATAGACAATCATTTGTGCCAAGGGAAGGTAGCCTTCCGGCGGACCGAGCATGTGGTACGCGTCGCGCGCGGCCACGGCGAGCTTGAGTGCTTCGGGATCGGCGAGCCCAATGTCCTCCGCCGCCATCGCCAGCGAACGACGAAACATGATCATCGGATCTGCGCCACCTTCGATCATTCGCGCCATCCAATACAACGCTCCCTGCGGATCGCTGCCACGCAAGCTTTTGTGAAACGCGCTGAGCATGTTGTACGTCTCTTCGCCGCCTTTGTCGTACTTGGCGAAACGAAGCTGTAGCGCATCGCGCGCGACTTCGACCGTGATGCGCCCATTGCGTCCGACGTGCTCCGCCGCCGCTTCGAGCACGGTCAGCGACCGGCGCGCGTCCCCATCCGCCTCGCGCGACAAAAGCTCCATCGCGTCCGCATCGACCTCGAGACCCCAGTCGCCGAGTCCGCGTTCGGAATCGCTCAACGCGCGCGCGATCACGCCGCGAATATCGTCCTGCGACAGCGATTGCAGCACGAAAACGCGAACGCGAGAGAGCAGCGCGCCATTGATCTCGAATGACGGATTTTCCGTCGTCGCACCAATGAGCGTGATCGTACCCGCCTCGACGTGCGGAAGAAACGCGTCCTGCTGCGCCTTGTTGAAACGATGGATCTCGTCCGCAAACAGAATCGTCCCACGACCCAACCGGCGACGCCCTTCCGCCTCGGCGACAATTTCTCGCACGCGCGGCACGCCTTCGGTCACCGCCGAGAACGGCACGAACTCGCGATCTGTGTACTGCGCGATGACGCGAGCGATCGTCGTCTTCCCGGTGCCTGGCGGTCCCCAGAATACCATGGAGCTGACCGTTCCCTTCTCGATCGCTTCGCGCAACGGCTTACCTGGTGCAAGCAGGTGACGCTGCCCCACGATTTCGTCCAACGTTCGCGGACGCATGCGCGCGGCGAGCGGCTGCGGCATCGTGTGCTCGAACAACGAGGCCGTGCCTCCCGATCGTGTTTCCATTTCGTCACCGCCGCGCTTGTTTCGCTGCGCCACAATGTCCTCTACGCGAAGGCGAGACTGCGGGCCGCGAAATACAGGCCGCAGCCCGCGATGAAGCTCAATGGAATACGAAGGCCGGGTCGATCCTGAAACTCCGGTACCAAATTGGACGCGCCGACATATAGCGTCACTCCGGCCGATACGGCGAGCCCGTACGTTCGTAGCAAGGTCCATTGGTCGGTGATCAGCACGCCGGCGATCGTCGTCAAGCCGAGTGCCCCTGCCGCAAGAATCGCCTTCGTTCGCGACGCACCCGACGCGAGAAACAAACTCGAGATCGCCAGTCCTTCGGGAAATTTGTGGAGCAGGACCGCAACGAACACGAGCGCACCGAGTCCGTTGCTGACCTGAAGTCCGCTGGCGACCGCGACGCCGTCGACGAACGTATGCATGAGCAAACCCACGAGAGCAGACGCGCTCACGAGCTCGGACACGGAGTGCGTCTCTTCGCCGAAATGGAAATGGCGTCCGATCGTATGCTGCGTCAAATGCACCAGCAGGTACGATCCGAGAACGACCGCAGGCGCGATTGGGCCAACGGCTTTGATCGAATCGGGAAACAGGTCGACGAGCGACACGGAGATGAGAAAGCCGGCCGCGAACGACAACATCGCGTCGAGCGCGCGAACGCTCCAGCGATCGTGCGACGTCACCGCGATGGCGCCGAGCACGTTCGCCACAGCGGCCGCCACACCGTACCAGAGTGCCGCGCTGTTCACGCTGGCGAAAGCCCCAGTCGATCGGCGGCGGCGGTCACCGCATTCACGAGATCAGGCGCCGCGGGAAATTGCCCCCGGTTGGTTTTCCAACTTTTCGAATAGATCTGCTGCTGTTCCTCGAGGCCACGGCCCTCGAGGAGATACAGCCAGCGATCGCTGCGGGCGTACATGAATAACTCGAGATTCGGATTCAATGTGAGTTGATCGTCGCCGGTGTACACCGACAATTCCACTCCGCCGTACCGCGCGAGCAGAATCTTGAGACGCGCGATCGCCTCGCGGGCTTCTAGAAGCGCGACGCCTTCGCCCTTCCACGAACGTCCGCTGCGCAGATCGTCCATCACGACGTCCACCGCTGCGGGAAACTGTTCGGTGAACGAATGAAACAGATCGACGACACGCTCCGCGTTCGCAACGATGTGCGCGGTGTACACGTCGCCTTCCTGCGCGAACGTGAATCCGTCCTCGCTCGTACGAAACCGCCGCCAAATCGATGCTTCCGGTTGTCGTCCACGAAAAAACATGTTGCTCCGTCAGCCCCGGGTTTCGTCGCTCGCGCCGCTGGCGCCGCCGGCGAATCGATGAGCTTCTTGCAACAGCCAGTCCGTCGTGTTTTTCGCCGGGTCTTCCAGCACCTCGGCGAGCAATAGGTGAAGAATCTTACCGAGGTCCGGCCCAGGCGAAATGCCGATGCGGCGCAGGTCGTCGCCGTCGATCGCGAGTGAGCCGAGGTCGATGGCTTCGTTGAACGCGCTCCAGAGCATCCGACGATACAGTGCACGTGTCGCCGACGTCGTCGGCGCCGTCCGGCCCGCCAATCGATCCACCGCCCATAGCGCATTCGCGAGGCGCATGAATCCGCCGACCCGAAGCCGCCCGATTTCGGCCACCCAGCGTCGAACCTGCGCGTCGGTGACCGGTGTCGAATCGCACAGCGCAGCGTCGATGGTCGGACCGAGTGTGTGCCATCCGTTGACCAATCCCGACACCGCCTGCGTTTCGTGCTTCGACGCGCGAAGGCGAACCAATGCGGCCTCCGCTTGCCGGGCTGGCAACGACGAGAAAACGGCCGCAAAGCGAATCGCTCGGCGCGCGGGTCGGGCAAGAGTCCCGGGAATGGCCACGTGATCGGCGGCCGCGAGCGCTTCGTCGCTGAGCTCGGCGAGCGTCGGAACCAGCGACCGAAACGCGCCTGACGATTTCCAGACGCGAAAGGCCGTGCTCGGACACCGCACTTGCTCCAACGTCTTGTCGAGCTCCTGCTTCACCCGCTCCGGCGATAGTCGCCCGAGGTACGGCGCGCTCGCCTGAATCGCTCGCAGCGTCGCCGGTTCGATCTCGAAGTCAAAGCGCGCGGCGAAGCGAATCGCTCGCAGAGCCCGGAGACGATCTTCGCGCATCCGGGCATCCGCGTCGCCGACGGCACGCACCAGCTTGCGCGCGATATCCTGTTGCCCGCCGAACGGGTCGCGCAGTTCGCCGGTCTTCGGCGAGAAGGCGATCGCGTTGATCGTGAAGTCGCGGCGCGCCAGGTCATCGTCGAGCGACACTCCGAATTCCACGATTGCGTGTCGACCGTCGGTGTCGACGTCGCGTCGAAACGTCGTCACCTCGTGCATCTTCCCGTGCCGGTCGAGCACGCCTACCGTACCGAAGTCGATGCCGACCGGAATAGTCCGCTTCGCGCCGAACAACTCGCGCACCTGTGCCGGCTTCGCGGAGGTCGCGAGGTCCCAGTCCAAGTGCGGATGACCAAGGAGCACATCGCGAATTGCACCACCGACGCACCATGCCTCGAAGCCCGCCGATTCCAATTTCTCGGCGATCTCGAGCACGGGGCGAGGTGGTTGCAAACGGAACATTGGTGAGTCCTCGAGGGGGTGTTGGCGCCACGCTGCCGCGGAGGTTAGTCGAATTGATGCAGACCGTGAAAGTCGTTTGCGTAAGCTGCCGATAATCAACGCGATACTACAACTGAGGCGCGAAGGTCATGATATTTCGGCGCTGAGGTTCATATCAACGTAAGCCCCAAGAGGAGAGAAACCGCTGTGAGGGAGATGGAACAGATTCTCGACAGGTCGCGGGCCGCCGAAAGCTTCAAAGCCGCCGTCCGGAACTACTGCGCGAATCGGTGGACGGATCACATTCGTGTCGAAGGACACGCGCCCGCCGTCAAGGTGAAGCGTCTGCTCACGCAGATGCTCACGAACGAATCCCATCTTCCCATCGAACGCGTTTCCCTTCGCGCGAGATCCGGCTGCTCGGATTTCGTCGGAACGATCGAAGTGCACACGGCCACCGACACACACGTTTTCGAGTTTGCGTGGGACTGTCGTTGGCGCGCGGAGCAGGAAGGTTGGACGGATTGCTTCGGCTTCCCCGACCAGATTCGCGCGGCGCAAGAGTACGATTGGCAATGTTTCGAGCGCTGGCAGCCGAGCGGCGAACCCGCGTCGTCAGTCGCTTTCGAGTAGTTCCCGCGCCGCCGCCACGGACATTCCGGATCCAAGCGCGGTCAGGTCGTTTCGCATGCCGATTGTTCCGCCGCTGAATAAGAGAACGCTCATCGTCGCTCAGCCCGCGAGAACGCTGCCGCCATTCACATTCAGGATTTCCCCAGTGATGTGGCGCGCCAGTTCTGAACAAAGGAAGACAATCGGTCCGGCGATGTCGCGCGGCGATGCAATCCGGCCAATCGGAATTCCAGCAGCGATCCGGTCGCGTCCTCCATTGGCGAACGGCTCGTCGCACATCTCGGTGTCCACCCAACCCGGCGCGACGCTGTTCGCGGTGATACCGCGTCTTCCCAATTCCGGCGCGAGCGATTTCACGAACGAGATCGCCGCGCCCTTCGACGCGGCGTAGTCCGCGTGAAACGCCTCGCCGCGCTGACCGGCCGTACTCGAAACGATAACGACGCGGCCACCCGCGGACATGCGGCGCAACGCCGCGCGCGTCGTGTAGAACATCGAATCGACGTTCTCCGCCATGGTTCGGCGCCACCGTTCATCCGCCATGTGGTCGACCGACGCTTCTTCGACCGGCCAGATCCCGGCGTTCGCGACGAAGAAATCAATACCGCCAAGGTCCGCGACGGCGCGATCGACGAGCTCGTCGGCGCCCGCGACCGTCGAGATGTCCGAGGCATGCGCGACCGCCGTTACGCCGTACTTATCGTGCACTGACCGCGCGAGCGCTTCGGCATCGGCATGGCGGCTCCGATACCCAATCGCGACGTGAACTCCATACTCGGCGAAGAGTTCTACCGTCGCCGCGCCAATGCCGCGCGAACCGCCCGTCACGAGCGCGCGCTTGCCTTGCAATCCGATCATAGTGGCCCGGTCACAGTTCCTGTTCCACCCAATCGCAGATCAGGTGTTCGATGCAAAGATGGAGTTCCTGCGCGCGGTCGGTGCGCGGGGTTGGAATGATCACCGAGTGGTCCGCGAGCGCGCGCAACGCACCGCCGTCGCGCGCACTGAACGCAAGGACCGAAACTCCCTTTGCCCGCGCCGCTTCCGCCGCGAGAATCACGTTTTCCGAGTTGCCGCTCGTCGAATGAATCACGAGCAAATCGCCCGGTCGGACCAAAGCTTCGACCTGTCGTGCAAATACCCGCGCAAAGCCGAAGTCATTGCCGGCCGCGGTCAACAGCGACGTATCCGTCGTCAACGCAACCGCCGGATACGCTCTCCGGTCGCGGGTGTAGCGGACGACATACTCCGTCGCGATGTGCTGCGCATCGGCCGCGCTGCCGCCGTTGCCGCAGAAGAACAACGTGCCGCCCGACTTTACAGTTTTCTGAACCATCTCGAGCGCGCGGTCCATGTCGTCGCCCATCGTCTCGGCAACGGTCGTGGCCAGCGCCGCGAGATCGCGAAGGCCTGAAGCGAAATGCGCGCGAGTCTCGGAGCTCATGCGCGAGCCGCCGCCGCGAATCGACGCATGGCGTCCTCCGCTCGTTCGGTGAGAGTGGCCGGATCTGCGCTCGCCGCCTCGAATGCGTATGTCGCGAGCGCGTCAACGGTCAACAGATCGAGCGCCGAGTCGCGCCCCTCGGATTCACGGTTCAGCAATTCGCGAAGCATCGCGTCCGCCGAGTCGACGAGCATCAACGCAGTATTAGCGACGGAGCGCTCGGCGCGGCCGCCGACCGCTTCGTCGATGCGAGCCGCGAGCGCGGGTGGCGGCTCCTGCGTTCGCGAGGCCAGCCACCCGTTGACGGTCACGATTGATTCGAGAGCGCGTTGCGAACCAAAGCCGGCGCGCTGGCGATCGCGTCGCCCAATCGAGCGGCGTCGGGAATCCCTGCCTGCGCCATGTGCGCTTTACCACCACCCCGCCCACCGGCTGCCGCGGCGATGTCCTTGATCAACGCATCCGCGCGAATTCCCTTCTCGCGAAGATCGTCGGTCACGACCACGAGCAGCGTGTTCTTGCCGTCCTCGAAGCTCGCCGCGAGCACACCGACGCCGCTGCCAAGCTTTTCGCGCACGGCGTCGCCGAACGCTTGAAGTTCCTTGACGTCGCCCGCGCGAACCACGCTGGCCACGAGTCGCGCTCCATTGCTACCTATCGATTCCGCGCGCTGCAACAATGCCTGAAGCTGATCGCCGCCGCCGCGCATTGCTTCATCGAGACGACGCTCGAGGCCGCGCCGTTCCTCCACCAATGCTGATACTCGATGCTCGACGCCGGCTGGCGTCGTCCTCAGAGAATCGGCAATGCGATGCAACGTCTGTCCGTCGGCGCGCAGCAGTTCATACGCACCTGGACCGGTCACGGCCTCGATTCGACGCACGCCGGCGGCGACGCCAGTTTCGGCGACGATCTTGAACAGCCCGATCTGACCGGTGTTGCTGACGTGTGTACCGCCGCACAGCTCCATCGAGAAATCAGGCACCGTCACGACGCGCACGACATCACCGTACTTCTCGCCGAACAACGCCATTGCGCCCGCAGCGCGCGCCTCCGGATACGCCATCTCGCGCGTGGTTACACCAGTGCCGCGCCAAATCTCGCGGTTCACGATCGACTCAATTTCCGTCAAGCGATCGGAGCTCACCGGACCGTGATGCGTAAAGTCGAAACGCAGCCGATCGGGCGCAACGAGCGACCCCGCCTGGTGCACGCTCTCCCCGAGCACCTGGCGCAGCGCAGCCTGGAGGAGGTGCGTCGCGGTATGGTTCCGCTCCGTGTCGCGACGACGGTCGCTTGGAACGAGGGCCTTCACCCGGCCGAAACGAAAACGGCCAGTGAGTGTGCCGAGGGCCGCTGGTCGTCCGTCGATCTTCTTCACGTCGTCGACGGTGAGCTGCCATCCGTCGCCGACGATCTCACCCTGATCCGAGATCTGTCCGCCAGACTCGGCGTAGAACGGCGATTCGAGCAGCAGCACCGCCGCACGACCGTCGCTCAGATGACGAATCGCGGTGACCTGTGTGTCGATCTCCACGGTATCATAGCCGACAAACTGAGCGGAGCCCGTATCAGCGCCCGGCGCGAGCTCCCAGCTCGCCGGATCGTCGATGGCTTCCGCCGTGACACCGAGCTTGCGCGCCTTTCGCTCGTCCTGCGAGCGCTTGCGTTGCGCATCGAGCGCGCTTTCGAAGCCCGCGATGTCCACGGTGTAGCCGCGCTCGCGCGCCATCAATTCCGTGAGATCGATCGGGAATCCAAACGTGTCGTACAGACGGAAGGCGTCTTCGCCCGCGATCGTGCCGCGAATCTCCGCACCGCCCGTTGCGTGACGCGTCGGCGCGAGCTGGTCGAAGCGCGCCAATCCCCCGTCGATCGTATCGAGAAAACTCTGCTCCTCGATGCGAGTGGTGTTCAGAATGTGCTGCGCACGTTGAGAGAGCTCAGGATAGACATCGCTCATCGAGTCGATCACCGCCTGCACGACGGCAACGAGGGTCGGCTCCTTGCGACCGAGCAGCCACGCGTGACGGACCGCGCGCCGCAGGATTCGGCGCAGAACATATCCGCGACCTTCGTTCGACGGAAACACCCCGTCAGCGAGAAGGAACGCGACCGCGCGCGCGTGATCCGCCAGCACGCGGAACGACGCAGGATCCACCGCGTTCGGAACGACAGTGATTTCACCCTTCGGCCCACGAACCGTAACGCCGGTGCGATGCTCACTGCTCTCGCGTCCCCAGTACGGAATGCCGACGACGTTCTCGACCGCCGCCAGCAGCGGTCGAAAGAGATCGGCGTGATAGTTCGCGGTGACGCCCTGCATGAAGGCCGCGATGCGCTCGAGTCCCGCGCCCGTATCGACCGACGGCCTGGGCAGGGGGATCATCGTCCCGTCGGACTGCCGGTCGTACTGCATGAACACGAGATTCCAGAACTCTAAAAAGCGGCCGGCCTCGGAGCCTTCGACGAACGCGTCTTTCGAGAAGTCTTCGCGATCGACTTCGGTCCACTCGCCGGTGGCGCCCGCCGGGAACGCCCAATCCTTCGCGATGTGCGCAAGGTCAATGTAAATCTCCGAGCACGGTCCACACGGACCGGTGTCGGCCATCTGCCAGAAATTGTCGGCGTCGCCGAGCCCGTAAATGCGCGACTCCGGGAGCCCGGAGATCTCACGCCACAGGGCGCGCGCTTCGTCGTCGGTGTGGTGCACCGTGACGCGCAGCACCTTCGGATCGACGCCCAACTCCTTCGTGACGAACTCCCACGCAAACGTGATCGCGTCGCGCTTGAAGTAGTCGCCGAACGAGAAGTTGCCGAGCATCTCGAAGAACGTGTGATGCCGCGCGGTGTGGCCGACCTGCTCGAGGTCGTTGTGCTTGCCACCGGCGCGAACGCATTTCTGCGATGTCGTAGCTCGACGATTGCCGTGCGGAGGTTCTTCCATGCCGAGGAAGACCTTCTTGAACTGCACCATCCCGGCGTTGGTGAAGAGCAGCGTCGGGTCGTCGCCAGGCACGAGCGACGAGCTCGGGCGCACGGCATGGCCGTTGCGCGCGAAGTATTGGAGGAAGCGGGAGCGGATTTCCGATGCGAGCATGCTCGGAATATATGACGGCACAGAGGTAGAATCAGCCGCTCGCGCGACGAAATCGGCCGACGCTGATGCTGGTGAGGTCTTCGAGCGCATCGCTGCGGCGCGACACGACGTGAGGTCGCGGAGGCGCAGGCATTCCGGCCGTATCGCCGACCCGCCGTTCGGTGTGACCAGAGCGACGGCCGTTCGACGAAGACTGGCAATGGGTTTGTGGATGCTGACGAACCCTGCGCCCGTTCGGACTGACGGTCTGAGAGGCCCAGCCGCCGGTCAGACCGAATCTGCCGACTCCTTTGGAAAACCGAACGACCGCTGCGGTGCATGCGGCGCTTGGTATGAGCAGTCCGGCGGAGGCTAGTCAGGAAGCGCGCATCGGTTGGACGGAATCGGCGAGCGGAACGAGGAAACGGACCGGCACGAGCACACAGCCACTCAATGGAATCGGCGAAGTGCCGGTGAGTCTGAGCAATGCGACTCCGGATGGCCCGAAACCGACGGTCGGTGCGTCGAGTGCGACCGTCGGTTCGGGCAAAGGGGCCGCTGGTATGAGCAAACTGGCGCCTGGTATGAGCAACTCGACGACGCTGCAGAAGCGTCTTGCGTGACGTCGGTTGCGTCTCGCGTGGGAGCGGTTGCTCGTCACGTCGTGGCGGCAGCACCCGGTGTGACCGCGGTAGTGTCTCGCGCCGTTCGCGAGGGCGCTGTGCCCGCATCTGTACCGACCCGCCAGAACCGGGTAGTCGCCGCCCATCGAACAGATGCTTTCGCGGTCGACGAAAAGCCTGTCACCGTTCAGACGGTACGGGCTGACTCACAGAGAGCGGCGACAGCTCACTCGAGAGTAAGCGCTTGCCTCGAGCAAATCCGAGCTGAGCACCGAAGGGATCGGGGTGGCGTTGCTGCGGAGGACTGTTCGAGCACCGCGAAAGAGGGTCGGCTCGCGTGTGCGCGAACCGCACCCCACCTCATTCGCTCTCGGTGGTCGTGTCGCGTTCGACGAGGATTACACGAAGCACGCGGGCGATGTCGTCGCCATCGTAGCCACGCCGCGCCAAGAATCCGTACAGCCGCTGCTTCTGCGCGACAGCGTCGAGCTTCGAGAGGGTACGAAACTTCTTTCGTGCAACACGTTCGATGGTGATCGCGTCATCGACACCTTCGTCGGCGAACACCTGATCGATCGCGTCCGACGCGATCTCGCGATCGACGCCACGACGAGCGAGATCCTGCTGGATGCGCCGGCGAGACTGCCCCGATCCGAGCGCCTTCGACCGCGCCATCTGACGCGCATAGTTGGCGTCGTCGAGCAACCCGGCTTCGGTCAGTCGAGCGATTGCGGCATCGACCTCGGCCTCCGGTTCGCCCTTGCGCAGCAGACGGCGGCGAAGCTCATCGGAGCCACGCGCGCGCGCCTCGAGCATGTCGAGCGCGCGCTCGTATGTCGAGCGCACGCTGGATGATTCACTCATGAGAGAAACGAAAAGCCGGGGAGCCGTAGCTTGTTCCGAAGGGAGTTTCCGGGTCCCATCGTCGCAAGACTACTTCTCCCCGGCTCATTTCGCTGCCGGTTGGGGTGCAACCGTGCTCTCTATTCCTGCTCGTCCGTCGGTTCTGCTTCGGCCTCGCCGATCACTTCGCGCGGCCCCACACCGAGGAGGACTTTCACCTTTTCTTCGACTTCGGCCATCAACGTCGGACTGTCCTTGAGATACAACTTCGCATTCTCTCGGCCCTGTCCAATCTTCTGACCGTTGTAGCTGTACCACGCGCCGGACTTGTCGATGATGCCCGCTTCCGCCGCGATGTCGAGCACGAGGCTCGCATGACTAATTCCCTCCGCGTACATGATGTCGAACTCGGCTTGCTTGAACGGTGCGGCAACCTTGTTCTTCACCACCTTCACGCGGACGTGCGAACCCACCACGTCTTCCTTGTCCTTTACCGGGCCGATGCGACGAATGTCCAGTCGCAGCGACGCGTAAAACTTGAGTGCTTTGCCACCAGTCGTCGTTTCGGGATTGCCGAACATGACGCCGATTTTTTCACGCAACTGATTGATGAACACGACCGCGGTATTCGAACGCGCAATGCCACCCGTCAGCTTCCGAAGTGCCTGACTCATGAGCCGAGCCTGCAGGCCCATGTGCGAGTCACCCATGTCTCCTTCAATTTCGGCTTTCGGCACCAGCGCCGCCACCGAATCGATCACCACTACATCTACCGCGCCGGACCGAACCAGGATCTCGCAGATCTCGAGAGCCTGCTCTCCAGTATCCGGTTGTGAAATCAACATCGCTTCAACGTCGACGCCTAGCTTTCGGGCATATTCGGTATCGAGCGCGTGCTCCGCGTCGATGTACGCCGCGACCCCGCCATTCCGTTGAGCATTCGCGACGACATGCAGACAGAGCGTCGTCTTACCGCTGGACTCCGGCCCGTAGATTTCGGTGACGCGACCCCGGGGAATACCGCCGACGCCGATGGCCGCATCCAGGTTGATCGCACCGGTCGAAATGACGTCGACCCGGACCTTGTGATCGGCGCCCAGCCGCATAATCGAGCCCTTCCCGCAGCTCTTCTCGATCTGCGCGATGGCCAGATTCAGCGCCTTCTTCTTCTCATCCTGCATAGTTGACACAGCCATGTTCCACGCATCCTTTCGGTTGGTCATGCTCCGCTCTGGCCATGCAGCGTAATCGTACTGGGAAAGACATCGCTTCGATACCCGAATAAAATACGAAAGACCCTTCGGATGTTCAAGCCGACTGTTGCAACGAGAATGCGTTCGGTACATGACGAACCCGGACCCGGTCGCCCTCCACCAAAATCCCGACGACGTCGAACCGATACGAATCGCTCGGCCGCCCGTGCCGGTCGATCCATACTGAAGCGGACCTAGCTAACTCTTTCTGTTTACTCCAGTTAACCGCCTCGACCGGATCTCCAAACTGTCGACCTCGCCGCGCTTTGACCTCGACGAACGCTACCGTGCCCTCTCGCTCCACCACCAAATCGATGTCCCGGTGACCGCTCCGGAACCGGCGCTGCACCACGCGCCATCCCTGCCGCCTGAGCCACCGCTCCGCGATCCGCTCCCCCAGTTCTCCAAACTCCTGCGTGGCCGCTGACATGGGCGACAACCTAGACCCGAGCGATCGGCCCTCCATCACCAAAACGCAACAACCAGGACCATATCCCCGCCGACGCTTCCGACGCCGGCCACCGCGACCAACAGTCGCCGAGAAACACGCGTAACTCTGTGGGGGGCCTCAGCAATTCGACCGTCGTGCAGGAGTATTCTTTGTCGTCGTCCATGCCCCCGTTTTCCGCTGCGCTCGTCACGCGTGGGCCTTCGTGGCTCCGCACGCTCACGCCGTTCGCTACCGCGGCCATCGTATTCGTCGTTGGCGTCGTCGCCTACTACAGCAGCCGGCGAGAAGCGGAAAGCACGGCGCTGGTCGAGCGAACGCACGAGATGATCGACGGCAATCAGGCGCTGCTCGCCCGCGTCGTCGACGCGGAGACTGGAGAGCGCGGCTACATCATCACGGGCGACCAACACTACCTCGCACCCTATGAAGGCGCGGGTGCCGACGCACACGCCACCATCGCGCACCTCCGTGATCTCGCGGACGACGACCTGACACTGCGCGCGCGCGTCGACACCCTGGGCACCCTGGTCGCAAATCGTCTTGCGTCGCTGTCGACGAGGGTCGAGGCGAGAAAGCGCGCCGGCTTCGGCGCGGCGAAGGCCGTTTTGGCGCTGGGCATCGGCGAAGCCACGATGGACTCGATTCGCGGCGTGGCGCATCGAATCGAAATGCATGAGGACCGTCTAATGGAGGAGCGCCACGCGAACGCCGCCGCCCATGCGCGCACGGTGCTCGTCGTGATCGTGTCCGGAACCGCCAGCGCGATCGCGATTGCCCTGGTGCTGAATCTCATGCTGAGCCGGTACGCCGCGGCGCAGGAACGCCTCGTGCGGCAACTGGAAGAGCAGAACAAGACCCTCGAAACGCAAAGAGCGGAGTTGCAAACGTCGGCGCGGCTCCTTCACGATCACGCCCTGGAGCTCGAAGAGGCGCATCGCCAGCTGCTCGACCGAACGCAAGAAGCCGAGGACGCGAATCGGGCCAAGAGCGATTTTCTCGCGCGGATGAGCCATGAGCTCCGAACGCCGCTCAACGCCATCAGCGGGTATGCCGATCTGATGGAGGCCGGAGCGCACGGCCCAGTGACCGACGCGCAGGTCACTGACCTGGTTCGCATCAAGCGCAGCGGTCGGCATTTGATGGGGCTCATCAACAACGTGCTCAATTTTTCGAAGATGGAAGCCGGCGGCCTGGTGTTCGACATCGAGCCGCTTCTCCTGCGCGACGTCCTCGGCAACGTGGAACTGTTCGTCGCGCCGCAGATGAATGCCAAGGGCATCACGCTTTGCATCGAAACGTGCGCTCGGGATCTGCGCGTTTTGGCCGACCGCGAGAAGCTTGATCAAATACTCATTAACCTTCTCACGAACGCGTACAAGTTCACGTCGTCGGGCGGTCGGATTACTGTGGCCTGCGACGCGGGCGACGGCCGCGGGCGCATCCAGGTGCGCGACACGGGGCGAGGTATTCCCGCCGACAAGTTGGAAGCGATCTTCGAACCCTTCGTCCAGGTCGACGCGCGGGGAGAGTCAGGCGTCGGACTCGGCCTCGCTATTACAAGCGAGCTCGCAACGGCGATGAACGGAACGCTCGAGGCCGCGAGCACCCTCGGCACGGGCAGTACCTTCACGCTCAGCCTGCCGCTCTCCGAACGGTTCGATTAGCGACCGATCCGCGCGAGGACGCTGATCAACTGCGCTCCCCCGCCGTCGGTGCCGCGCCCGAGTGACGGGACGTCGATCGAGCTGCGAACGACAATTGGATCTTGCTTGGTGACCCAGTAGAGGCCGCGCGCCGGATCCGCATGCGCGGCGACGACCCAACAGTCGAACGTGCCGGCGGGGACGCGAATGCGATCCTCGCCGATCACCGCGAGCCGCGTCGGAAAGACGAAGTTGCCGTTGAGCGTGATCGACAACGTGAGAGTCGAATCTTCCCAACCGCCCTGCAGCGGAAGGAAGCGAAGGGCCGTCTCCAGCATTGCTCCGCTGACGAGCGTGCCACTCGGCACGCTTGCGACGATCGATCGCCGGCCAGCGGGCGCAATCGTCCCGCCGAATGCCGAGTCGCTCCGGAACTCCGCGGCAAGTCGGGCTTCGCCGAGGGCCGACGCCCAGTGGATGGGATGGAGATCGCCGATGCCGGCAAAGAGCGAGTCGGCGGCGGCAATGCCGTCGCCAGTTCGCGTTTCGAGCAACAGCCAAGTGTTCGCGCCGTTGTACTGCGCCGACGATACGGTGATGGTCCGCGTACCGAGGACGACGGTGCCGACGTCGCGTTCGAGCGTGGTTTGGTAAACGAACTGCGACGGGGTGAGCGCCGTCGCGTCGATGCGGAACCGATGCGGACCGGCGTCGGCCTGAGCGTGGGCCGAGCGGACCGGAAGCAGCGCGACCGCGAGCGCCGCTACGCCTGTTAGAAATCTATGAACGCGGGCCACAGATGTGATCCAGTTGATCGAGTCCGACCAGCACGTCTCGAGGCTTGGATCCGTCGGGCGGACCCAACACGCCGGCGGCGTGCAGCTGATCGATGATGCGAGCCGCCCGGCCGTAGCCGACTTTGAGGCGGCGCTGCAGGAGCGACGTCGAGCCCTGCTGATTTTGCACGACGAGTTCGGCGGCCTCGCGGAACAGTTTGTCGCGGTCGCTCGCATCGGCCGCATCGCCGTCGGCCTGCCCTGCCTCGAGCGCCTCGCGCGCGCGCACCGCTTCGAGAATGTCCGGCTCGGTCGACGCCTCGTCGAACGCGACACCCTGTGCGTTGAGCGCCGCACGCTTTGCCTCTCGACGCTTCGTGTACCAGTTCATCAAACGCTCGGTGTCCTCACTCGAGAGATACGCGCCCTGAAGGCGCGACGGCTCCGACTTCCCCGGCGGGATGAACAGCATGTCGCCGTTGCCGAGCAACATTTCGGCGCCGGCGCCGTCGATGATGGTTCGGCTGTCGATCTGCGACGCGACGCGAAACGCGATGCGGCTCGGAAAATTGGCCTTGATCAAGCCGGTGATGACGTTCACGCTCGGACGCTGCGTCGCGAGGATCAGGTGAATACCGATCGCGCGCGCCTTCTGCGCCAGCATCGCGATCGGCGTCTCGACCTCGCCCGGCACCGTCATCATCAGATCCGCCATCTCGTCGATCACGACGACGATGTACGGCACGATGCCGTCAGTATATTCAGTATTCTCGAATGCGACCGCGGCATTCTTGGGACGCTTGAGCGGAACGTTGTCCTGCACGCGCTTGTTGAAATCCTGAATGTTGCGGCACCCGTTCGCGGCAAGCAGCTCGTAGCGCTCGTTCATCTCGGTCACGGCCCACTTCAACACCGATGCGGCGTCGCGATTGTCGGTGATCACCTTGTGACGCAGGTGCGGCAGCGTGTTGTACACCGACAACTCCACCATCTTCGGATCGACCATCAAGAAGCGCAGTGTCTTTCGCGTGTGACGATAGGCGAGACTCGTGATGATGGTGTTGACACAGACGGATTTGCCCGATCCCGTCGCGCCCGCGATGAGGAGATGCGGCATCTTCGCGAGATCGGCGATGACCGGTTTGCCTTCGAGATCCTTGCCGAGCGCGATGGGCAGCGCGGCCCGGGCGGTCTGAAAGTCGCGATGCTCGACTAATTCTCGGAACGCTACCATTTCAGATACCGGGTTCGGCACCTCGACGCCAACGGCCCCACGGCCTGGAATCGGCGCGACGATACGAATCGACTGTGCGCGCATCGCCAGAGCGAGATCGTTGGCGAGGTTGGCGAACTGGCGGACCTTTACGCCGGGCGCCGGCTCGATCTCATACTGCGTGACGACGGGACCCGTCGTGCGATCCTTCAGCTCGCCGTCGACTTTGAACGTGCGCAGCGCGTCCATGAGCTTCTGGCCCATCGCATCGAGCTCGCGCTTGCTGAGATCCGCATTGCGCACGGGCGGCGGCGTCAACAGATCGGTGGGCGGAATCTCGTCGGCGTCGAGATCGCTGCTGCCCGCCGCATCGATCGCCGCGGCAATCTCGGCGTCGCGCTGCGAGGGTTCATCGTTCTTCGTTTTCCTCTTTCGCTTTCCGGCTTTCGCGTCGGAGCCTTGCTCATACGCGTCCCCGACGCTCGACAGCAAGTCGCCGCCGTGATGGTCGATCGCCGGCATCTCGTCCGGCGACGGCTCGAGGGACAGCGCGAGGTTTACCGGATCGAGCTTGCCGGCGTCAGACTTCGCGCCTCGCTTTCGCTTCGTCGCGGTCGCGCCGATTGCGTCGTCAGTCTCGACGACGCCGCGCGCGGGACGACGGCCGAGTATGGCGCGAATCGGATTCCAGGCGAGCGTTGCGGCCATTAGCACCGACGTCGCAAGCGCGAGCACGACCCACGCGCCAAATCCGCCGAACCAACCGCGCCACCACGAGTTCGCGACGAACTCGCCCCATAAGCCGGCGCCTTCGCTGCGGACGCCGGGCGCGGGCATGGCCAGCACGAGCGCGATCGCGATCGGCAACAGCGCGACGAGCCCCGCGAAGAAGATCATCCACGACCGATCGGTCGACGACTCCAGCCGGCCGAACAATCGCAACGCATGCACACCCGGCACGAGCGGAATGAGACACGCCGCGGGCCATCCGAAAAACGTGACGAGCGGCTGTGCCAGAAATTCGCCGACGACGCCGACGCTCGCCTGCACCGCACCGTGCGGCGCAAGCGCCAGGGCGCCGAACGCGCCGGCGAGAAACACGGCAAACAGCAAGAGCGCGATCCCGAGGATCTCGCGCTTCAGAGAGGAACTGCCCACGCGGTTAGCGCTCCCGGTCGGGGCCGAGCTTGGTGATCTGGCGATCCTGGTAGAGCGGGACGACTGGGTAGGAATCGAGGGCTGCACATGCTTCCAAGTCTTCACCGAGCCCCGCGGCGCGGAGCGCCCGGCCGTGTTCGGCGGCGTCGAACAGCCGCAGAATGTTGTCGCCGTACTTCTTGTCGATCAGCGCGCACGCCTGCGCTGCATCGCCGGTGACCACACCCGTCAGACGCTTCGACGCGTGAGTGACGAATCGGCCGGCGCAGCCCGCGTCTTCCAACGCAAACTGCCGGTCGCGACCGGCGCAGACGATGGTGACATCGGTTCCGCCGCGCAATGCAGCGCGGAGCATCGACAGCACCGGCGTAAAATTGACATACGACGCGACAACGACGTCACGAGCGCCCGCGGTATTTGTGATGGCCGGCGTACCATTCGTCGTCGCCATCAGAATCGTATGCCCGCTCACGACCTCGCGCGTGAACTCGCGCGGAGAGTTACCGAGGTCGAATCCGGGGATCGCGAGCATTCTGCGCTCACCGGCGAGACGAATCTCGCGGCGCTCGAACGCTTTCGCGCGGTCGATGACTTCTTCGGAGCTCTCGAGGGGGATGATCGCGCGCGCACCGTTGGCGAGGGCCGTCGCGATGGACGACGACGCGCGCAGCACGTCGATGACGGCGACGACACGGCCCGCAAGGTCCGCCGGCGCGAGCGCGCCGCTCGCACCGGCAAACACGACATCGATGCGCACCTACACCGGCTCCTTGAGGAGATCGGTTTCGCGTTCGAGGAACTTCGTGTCGACCTCGCCGGCAATGAAGCGCGGATTCTGCATCACGCGCGCAAGGAACGGAATCGTGGTCGTCACGCCCTCGATAATAAATCCATCGAGCGCAACGTGCATCCGCGCGATCGCTTCCTCTCTGTCTCGGCCTTGGCAGATGAGTTTGGCAAGCAGCGAATCGTAATACGGTGGCACGGTGTAGCCGTCGTAGACATGCGTGTCAAGACGAACGCCTGGACCACCGGGCGGATGAAACGCGAGGATCTTTCCCGGAGACGGCTGGAAGTTGCGCGCCGGATCTTCCGCGTTGACGCGCACTTCGATGACGTGTCCGCGAAGCGGCGGCATTTCACGAACGCTCAACGGTTCACCCGAGGCCACGCGAATCTGCTCCTTCACGAGATCAATGCCCGTGAGCATTTCCGTCACGGGATGCTCGACCTGAATGCGGGTGTTCATCTCCATGAAGTAGTAGGAGCCGTCTTCATCGAGCAGCATTTCGATCGTGCCCGCGCCAACATATTCGATCGCCTTCGCGCCCGCGACGGCCGCGTTGCCCATCTCGAGACGCATCGCCGGCGTGACCGCTGGGCTCGGCGCTTCTTCGATGAGCTTTTGATGCCGGCGCTGCACCGAACAATCGCGTTCGCCCAAATGGATGACGTGGCCGAACATGTCGCCGAGGATCTGAAACTCGATGTGGCGCGGTCGCGCGAGGTATTTCTCGACGTAGACCTCGCCGTTGCCGAACGCGGACAGCGCTTCGGAGCGCGCGAGCTGGAACGATCGCGCGAAATCGTCGACGTCCTTGGCGACGCGCATGCCTTTGCCGCCGCCGCCGGCCGCGGCCTTGATGATGACCGGGAACCCGATCTGTTTTGCGAACTCTAATGCCTCGTCGACGTCATCGACGGGACCCGGCGAGCCCGGAACAATCGGGACGCCGACGGCCGTCATCGCCTTTCGCGCGGCGGCTTTGTCGCCCATCACGCGAATTTGATCGCCCGTGGGTCCGATGAACGCGATCTTCGACGCCACACAGATATCCGCGAACTCGGCATTCTCGGCGAGGAAGCCGTACCCCGGGTGGATCGCGTCGGCGCCGGTGATCTCGGCGGCGGCGATGAGCCGCGGGATGTTGAGGTACGATTCGCGCGCCGGCGCGGGACCGATGCAGACGTCGTCGTCGGCAAAGCGAACGTGGAGCGACTCGCGGTCGGCCTCGGAGTACACCGCGACCGTCTGGACGCCAAGTTCGCGGCAGGCGCGGATGACGCGTAGCGCGATCTCGCCGCGGTTGGCAATGAGCACTTTGTTAAACATCAATTCTTCGATTCTTCTTCAAAGCCGGCCCAGGACGTGTCGCTCGTTCCGGCGACGCCTTGGACGCGCAGCGCGAACTCCGACGGACTCGTGGCGTAGAACACCGCGCTCTCGTACGAAATGATGCCGCGGGAGTAGTGCTGCATGAGCGATTGGTCGAAGCTCTGCATTCCGTACTGGACGGCGCCCTCTTTGATGAGGTCGGGAATGTCGAGCATTTTGGTCATGTCGCGAATGTTGTCGCGCACCGCCGCCGTGTTGATCAACACTTCGCACGCGGGGATACGGCCTCCCTTGTCGGCGCGCGGCACGAGGCGGAGCGCGATGACCGCTTGCAACGCGCTCGCGAGCGAGAACCGCACCTCGGCCTGCTGGTGCGGCGGGTAGAACGACAGCACGCGGTTGATGGTCTGCGTGGCGTCGGTCGTATGGAGCGTCGAGAACACGAGGTGGCCTGTGTCGGCAGCTTTGAGGGCCGTGTCGAGCGTTTCGAGATCTCGAATTTCACCGATGAGGATGATGTCCGGATCCTGTCGAAGCACGCGGCGCAGCGCCTGGCCGAAGGTCGCCGTGTCGGTGCCCACTTCGCGCTGGTTGATCAGACTCATTCCATCGCGATGCAGGAACTCGATCGGGTCTTCGATGGTGATGATGTTGGCGCGGCGATTCTGGTTGATGTGCTGAATCATCGCCGCGAGGGCCGTCGACTTTCCCGACCCAGTCACGCCCGTCACCAGGACCAAACCGCGCGGCTTGAGCGAAATCTCCTCGATCACGGCAGGCAGATTCAACTCGGCGAGCGAACGCGGTTGATACGGGATCGAACGCATCGCGAAGCAGAGCGAGCCGCGCTGCTGGTAGATGTTGACGCGAAATCGTCCGATGCCTGGAACGCCGATGGCGAAGTCGCACTCGCGCTCTTCTCCGAACTGCTTGACCTGGCGCGGCGTCATGAGCTGCTCGGCGAGCGCTTTGAGATCTTCCGGGCGCAACGCCGCATGTTCGACCTGCTCGAGCTCACCGTCCACGCGAATTGCCGGCGGTCGTCCGACCTTCAGGTGCAAGTCAGATCCATTCCGCCGGATCATGTCCTGCAGGATGGACTTGAAGTCGATGCCCGTCGGCGCGGCTGGTGCCGGCGACGTGTCGGCGGACGGTTGGCTCGGGTTAGCCATTGGGGTCGATCTTGTACAGAACCTGGCCGTACTCGACCGGCTGCGCGTCCTGCGCGAGAATCTCCTTCACGACTCCCGCGTATTCGGATTCGATCTCGTTCATGATCTTCATCGCCTCGATGATGCAGACGATCTGACCCTTCGCGACGCGATCGCCGACAGCGACATACGCCTTGGCGCCCGCTTCCGGCGATTTGTAGAACGTGCCGACCATCGGCGACTTCACCTCGAGTGCCGACGATTTTGGCGCTTCCGCCGGGGTCGCCGCATCGCCGTCATTCACGACCTGCGTGCCCTTCGCGGGCGACAGACGCGGCTCGGGCGCCGCCACCGCCGGCATGGGGAGCGGCGCCGCGACCTGAACGGTTCCGCGCTGCTGCGGACTCTTGGAGATGCGAATCTTCATCCCCTTGTCCGACGTGAGCTCGATCGAGTCGACCGTGGATTCGTCGACGATCTCGATCAATTTTTTCAGATATCGTAAGTCGATCATATGCCTCTACTGGGTCGCGCGAGACTTCCGTCTTCGGATCAACCGATCTCGATCAAGTCGCGCGTGAAGCTCGTGAGGATCTTCGGGCCATCGGGACCAAGGAACACGTCGTCCTCAATACGCACACCACCCCACCCCGGGCGATAGATTCCCGGCTCGATCGTCACCACCGCACCTTCCGCCAACACGCCATCGGCCGTTTTGGACAACCGCGGCGCCTCGTGCACTTCCAGTCCGATGCCGTGGCCAAGGCTGTGGCCGAACTGATCCCCAAACCCGCGCTGCTCAATGTAGTCGCGAGCGATGGCATCGGCATCCCGTCCCGTCATCCCTGCACGAACACGAGCCGAGGCGCTTTCGTTTGCCGCCCGAACGATGGCATATACATCGCGCTGCTCCTGTGACGCTTTTCCCACGACCACCGTGCGCGTCACGTCGGAACAGTATCCACCGGTCTCGGCACCGAAATCAAGAAGCAGGAAGTCGCCGGACTCGATTCTGCGGGTCGACGACCGTGCGTGAGGAAGCGCGGACCGCGGTCCCGACGCGACGATCGACGCGAATGGAAAGTTCTCGCTCCCCTCGTCGCGCAACGCGTGCTCGAGCGTTCCGGCCATCTCGAGCTCCGTCATTCCGACGCGCACCCGCCGCAGCGTCTTCTCGAGCGCTCTCACCGCCATCCCGTTGGCCGATTCGATGAGCGCGAGCTCGCCAGGGTCTTTGCGCTCCCGCAGGGTTTCGACCAGATCGATCGTTGGACGCCACTGCCATCGTGCGCCTGCCTCGAGCAGACGCTGAAAGTCCCGATGCAGCATGTGGCCGGATTCAAACCCGACGACCGACAGGTTCGGCAGCGCAGCGAGCTGCTGCCACAATCCCGTCCAGAGGCTCTGCGCCTCGATGCTGACGCGCGCGAAACTGCCGACCTCGTCGACGATCTGCGTCTGATAACGGAAGTCGGTGATGAGAATGACTTCGCGGCCGGCGACGAACAGCAGCGCGCTCGAGCCGGAGAAGCCCGTCAGATACCGAATGTTCGGAAGGCTCGTGATCAGCAGGCCGTCGACGTGCGCGGCCGTCAGCGCGTCGGAGAGCGCCGAGAGGCGCCGCGTTCGAACGTCAGCCACGGGCCGCGAGTTTTCTTGAAAGTCCG
This sequence comes from Gemmatimonadaceae bacterium, assembly GCA_039924785.1. Classification (GTDB taxonomy): domain Bacteria; phylum Gemmatimonadota; class Gemmatimonadetes; order Gemmatimonadales; family Gemmatimonadaceae; genus JAQBQB01. The sequence goes on from JBDTAE010000130.1 coordinate 40,979, forward strand.
CGAACGGCGAGCTCGTACCCATACGTGCCAAGTCCGCAGATACAGCCCACCGCGGCGGCGGCGAGCATGGAGTGATGTCGCTCCGGCTCGCGCGCGTACACGTTCGAGATGTGGACTTCGACGTATGGAATGCTCACGCCGGTAAGGGCGTCGCGAATGGCGAGGCTGGTATGAGTGTACGCGCCCGCGTTGATGACGACGCCGTCCACGACGCCGCGCAGCGCGTGAATCGCATCGATGAGCTGACCTTCGCCGTTGTGCTGGGCGAACGTCAACTCGACGCCAATCTCCGCGCCGACCGCACGGAGCGACCGTTCGACGTCGGCGAGCGTCTCGTGACCGTACACCGACGGTTCGCGGACGCCCAGCAGATTGAGATTCGGCCCGTGAAGAACGGCGATCTTCACGACGGTTTCTTGAGACCGCTCAGCCACTGATTGAACTGCGCAACGTCCGCGGCGTCGCCGGGCGCTGGTTCCGAGTCGCGCGGCGTGGGGCGCGACGCCCGATTTGCGTCACCGGCGAAGAATCGATCGAACGAGAATGCGTCCTCGCGTCCCGCCTCGGCGGGCGCCGGAGCCTCGTCAGGATGCGCCGGCGACGCGGGCGCATCCTGCTCGAGAATCGGCGCCACCGGTCGGCCATCGTCCGGCGCGAACGCGTCGGCCAACACCGTTGCCGCATTCACATCGGACGCATGCCCGTCAGCGGACTGGAACAACGCGTCGATCGAACCGCGTTCCGCGGTGGCGTCGTAGACGAGAGCGGCGTCCGCCGCGCTTGCATCGACGGACGCGACGGTGTCATACGCGGAGGCGTCCGCGTGCGGCATATTGCCGTTCGAGGTTTCGACGTGCGCGCTCGTGCGGCTCGCGAACATCGATAAGAATTCTCGAATGGTAGGTCCGGGCAGCGCGGTCGACGGCGCGCCGTGAGTCTCCTCGACGACGGGTGCGGCAGGTACTCCGTGCAACCCACGCTCGATCGCTCCCATTCGATCGCGCAACTGCGGGTCGTCGGGCCGTTGCGCGACAAGCTGTTTGTAAATTTCGAGCGCCGGCTCGAGATGGCCTTGCTGGAGATACAGCTCGGCCATCGTCTCAGTCACGAACGCATCGGGCGGACCTGCAGATTCCGCTGGTGCGGCGGGCTCGGAAACGGATTCAGGCCCAGCTGGTGCGTCTGTTGGCGCGTCCGCCGGCGCGACGCCGGGAGTGTCCGACCAATCCGGCGCGGGCGGAACAACCGCCGCCGCTGGAGGCGTGAGATGAGCCGCCGCCTCCATCGCCATTGCAACCGCGCCAAGCGCGGCGACGGCACCGCCGATCTCGAGTGCGTGCGACGGCGTTGGCTCATGAGTGGCTTCAGCAACCGCCTCAACGTGCGTCGGCTCTGCCTCGGGAAGTACCGCGTGCTCGGCCGCTGCCTCGGCGACATCGGTCGACGCGGGCTCCGCGTTCGTTTCGGGCGTTGTTAGCGCTTCCTCGAGAGCGGGCTCCTCGACGGACGATGCGTCCGCCGCGGCGTGATGTGCCGCCGGCGCTTCGTGCACGGCGGCGGCGTGCTGAGAAGTCTCGTGCTCCGATACAATGTGCGTCGCTGATTCGGCGTCGACTGTCTCTGGCGAAGCCGCGTCGGGAGCAGGTACATCGTGAGAGACTGCCTCGTGCACGACTGCCTCGGATACCGCCGCCTCGGATACGACCGCCTCATCTACGACGGACCCGTACGAGCCCGACTCGTGCGACCTGGCTTCGTGACTGCCTGCGTCGTGCGAGGCGTCCTCGTGAGACACCGCGTCATGGGAGACTGACTTTTCTGGGATCTCGACCGACGCTGCCTCCGCGTGGCTTGGCGACGCGACCTCGTCGACGGCGTCTGTGTGCGACGCGGCGGCGGGTTCGATCGAGGCTGGCGGCCCTGCCGGAATCGCACCAAGCGTCTGAGGCGTGGGAACCCCGGTGTGTTGCGTGTGGCGCGCGAGGAAGGATGCGAGCTCGTCGTCCCCCGACTCCTCGACGGCGGGCGGCTCCGGCGGAGCGGTGATCGCTTCCGCGACTGGCATTTCAATGAACGGAAGCGGCGGAGGCTCTTCGGTGGCAGCCAGCTCGACCGGCACCGCTTCACCGCGCGAGGCTTCATCCAGCGCGGCATTGCTTTCGGAGTCGTGGATCGGCGCCTTGGGCTCGTCAAAATCGGGAACCGGGGAGCCAAGGCTGAACGGCTCGAACGCGGAATCGTCAACAAATGCGCCGTCGAGATGCCCGTCGTCGTCGACTAGCTCCGGCCCGATGGGCTTGGCGGTAATCGCGAACGAATCCACTTCGAACGCGAGATCCGCGACAGGCGCGTCATCGTGGTCGATCGCGTTCAGCTTGAAATCCGGCGTCGGGAGCGACGGCTTCTGCTGCGGGACCGGCGCGGACGGCGGCTGAGGCGCGTCGGTTCGACTGATGCGAGCCGACGGGCCCGACACACGGGGTTCGGGTGGTGTCCGCCCCGTCAAGTCGAAAGCGGAAAGCGTCGGTGCTGCCAGCGGCGGCGGCGACAACACGGGCCGGGCAAAATCGGAAAATGGCGCAGACGACTGCGCCGGGATGCCCAGCCCTGTATCGAAATGTTCCACCAGCGCGATGCCGCCGGCGGGTGTTACGCGGCTATTGAGGTCCAGGTTCGGCACGACCGGTGCTTCCATGACGAGCGTGGTCGACGTCTCCTCCGTGACAGCAGCATCAGTTGGTTGCGTGTGCGTGTCTGGAGCGAACGCGAGCGATGCGACGATCTGCGCGATCTCGTCGTTGCGCGGATCGGCCTCGAGGACGCGCTGGTACCAATTCCGCGCGGCGGTGTTGTCACCGGTCTGCCGAGCGATGTCGCCGAGGTGGCGAAGCGCGATGAGGTTTTCGGGATCGAGCGAGAGAGCCGTTTCGAAGACATTTCGAGCTTCATCGATGCGGTTGACATCGTAGAGCGCCTGACCGAAAACGATGTGCCCGCTCATATGACCGGGCTGCTCTTTGAGGTACGTCTCGCAGATGAAGATTGCCTGGCCAGGATCCCCCGCTTTACGGTACTCGTTCGCTAGCGGCGCGAAGTAGCGTCGGGGATTCTCATCAAACTTCTTTCTGAGTTCGTCGATTCGGGCCGAAATGGCCATTGAACATCCTCAGTGCGGACACCATACGGGAGGGCCGAAGCCCGAAGGCGAACGAGACGGGATAATACACAGCGCTGACTGGCGGCGTCAATCAGAAGTCACACCCTCACTTGATTTTAGCCTATCCGACAACCTAACTTTCCAAGCTTGTTCCACAGGTTTTCACTTCCCTACCAGTGCTTCGGAGTGCCGTCCAGTGCTGCATCAGATGCGGAGCCTGGCGAAATACGTCTGGCTGCTTGTCGCCTTGGCGTTCGTCGGTGGCTTCCTCCTCTATCAAACATCCGGCCTCATCGGCCGCACTCCGGTCACCGCTTCGACCGCGGTAGCGGTCGTGAATGGTACCGAGATCTCGTACAGTGCGTACCAGGCTCGCGTCCAGAACGAAATCCAGTCCGAACAGCAGCGGTCTGGCGGCCGCACGCTGTCGGAGGACGATACACGTCGCATTCAGAACACCGTCTTCGACCAGATGGTGTCCGAGGTCCTTCTTCAGGACGAGTACCGCCGCCGTGGAATTGTCGTCACGGACGACGAAGTTCGTGAGTTCGCGCGATACGCGCCGCCGCCGTGGATCCTCCAGGCGCCGGAACTTCAGACGAACGGCCAATTCGACCCCGAGAAGTACGGGCGTCTCCTGGGCAGCGCGCAGGCGCGCCAGGGTGGTCTCCTCGTGTCGCTCGAGCAGTACTATCGCAGCGAGATTCCGCGCGAAAAGTTGTTCGACCAGGTCAGCTCCGGCGTGTACGCATCCAACGACGAGCTCTGGCGCGCATGGAGCGACCAGCACGACAGCGCGCAAGTGAGCTTCGTTGCGTTCAACGCGCCCGCCGACCCGGCTGCCGCAAAGGCGATCAGCGACGCCGATCTCCGCGCGTATTACGACAAGCACAAGGACGAATTCACCGCGCAGGGCCACGCCGTTCTGAGCGTGGTGATGATTCCTCGCGTGATTTCAGCCGCTGATACCGCCGCCGCTCGCAATCACGCGGAAGCGCTGCGCGAGGAAATCATGAAGGGGGCAAAGTTCGAGGACGTCGCCAAGCGCGAGTCCGCCGACAGCGTCTCCGGGCAAAACGGCGGCGACCTTGGCAAGCAGCCGAAGTCGACGTACGTACCAGAGTTCTCTAAAGCCGCCGACGCGCTCAAGGTCGGTGAGATTTCCGGACCGGTGCTCTCGCCGTTCGGCTATCACATCATTCGCCTCGATAGCCGCAAGGGCGACACGTTGGCCCTGCACCACATTCTGGTGAAGATCCAGACCGCCGACTCCACGTCGACGCGGCTCGATCGCAAGGCGGATTCGTTGTCGAAGATGGCCTCGGGGAGCGAAGACGGCTCCACGCTCGACTCCGCGGCCAAGAAGCTCAACCTCACCAAGTTCGTCGTCGAAGCCAACGAAGATCAGCCGGCCATCTATGGCGGCAAGGTCATCCCGAGCGTCAGCGCCTGGGCATTCAGCGGCGTGAAGGTCGGCGAAACGAGCGACCTGTTCGACGATGACAACGGCTACTACCTCGCGCGTCTCGACACGCTGCAATCAGGCAGCGACGCAAAGTTCGAAACGGTGAAGGAAGCCGTTCGCGCTCGCGTGGCGGCGGAACAGCAGCTCGACAAGCTCATGCCCGAAGCGCAGAAGCTTGCCGCGGCGGCCGCCACGAGCTCGCTGGAAGCTGCGGCACAGGCGAACGGCAAGACCGTCGAAAAGTCGCCAATGTTCTCGCGAGCCACCGTTGTCGCCGGCCTCGGCCAGTACAACGAAGCGATCGGCGCCGCCTTTGGTCTCCCCGTCGGTGCGGTGAGCGCTCCGATCCGCACGAGCAGCGGCGTTTATGTCATTCGCCTCGACAAGCGGGTGCTGGCCGACAAGACGGTATGGAAGGCGCAGCTCGACGCGCAGCGAGCTGTCCGTCTCCAGCAGCTTCGCCAGCAGAAGATCCAGATGTACTTGCAAGACATGCGGAAAGCGGCCAAGGTCGACGACCGACGCAAGCAGATCAACGCTGAAACGCGCCGCGCGCAGGCGTAAACGCGGACAGCGGCTTTTTACAGAACGCAAAAGGGCGGGCCGACTTCGCCCGCCCTTTTTGCATCGCGATGTTTCAAGATTACGAAAAACGCTCGCAGCGCGACGTCCCACGCCGCGCCGCGGACTAGATCAACCGCTTGGGCTCCGGACGAGCCTCTTCTTCCGCCGCGCGTGACGACGCTATGTCGCCGGGATTCAGGCGTTCGTTGCTGTTGCGAGGAGCGTCGCGCAGGGGCTCGCGAACATCGCGTTCCACGTCGCTGATGTTCCGCTTGAACTCGCGGATCCCCTTTCCGATCGATGCGCCGATTTCCGGGACCTTCCGCGCGCCGAACAGGACGAGGACGATCACGAGGATGACCATCAACTCGCCGAACCCGAGATTCCCGATACCCATGTGTCTCTCCTAGAAAAGCGAACGTGCGATGAGATACGCGACGAGCACGCCGACCAGACTGAGCAACGAGACGTCGATCGCGAACCCAAACGAAAACTTGATGAGGATGAGGTCAATCGGCAACGGCCCAAACGCCGGAGTGACCCCCGTTGTCAAAAATTGTTTTGCTGCGCCGGCCGGGAACAGCTGCCTCGCGGCCTGTTGAAAAACTCCTCCGACGATAAATCCGATGCAAAGAACCAACGCATGAAACCCCGGACGATGCTTCGATGATCCAGTTGCCATTTAGGACCGCCGGTCCATGACGTAACCGATTGCGTCGGTCAACGCTGATCGAACCGGACTCCCGGGCAATCCCGCCAGCGCCTGCTCGGCGTCTTGGGCGAAGCGCTCGCCACAACGACGTGCATGTTCGATGCCTCCAGCGTCCGCAACGATCCCAATGACATCGTGCAACACCGCGTCGCCTGGCGCTTCGGTGGCAAAGAGCTCGTCGATGCGCGCGCGGCCCGCCGCGGACACGCACGGCAGCGCTGCAATCAGCGGCAACGTCACCTTATGCTCGCGGAGATCGAGTCCGCCCGGTTTACCGGTCACCGACTCGTTTCCTGTATAGTCGAGAATGTCGTCGGCAATCTGGAACGCCATGCCGAGCCGATCGCCATACTGGGCGAGCTGCTGGCGGAACTCCGGGGCGCCGCAGAGGGCGCCGCTCTCGCATGCGCCAGACATGAGCGACGCCGTCTTGGAGCGAATCAAGCGGTAATACTCGTCTTCCGTGAAGTGCAGCGCATCGACCGCCGCCAGTTGCCGCATCTCGCCAATCGTAAGCTCGTTCGCGAGGTCGGCGACAATCTTCATGATGTCGAGATCGCCGAGGCGAACGAGCGACATCAGCGCGCGCGTGTACAGGAAATCGCCCATGATTACCGACACCTCGTGACTGAACAACGAGTTGACGGTGGGCAATCCGCGACGCAGCACCGAGTGGTCGACCGAATCGTCATGCACCAGCGTCGCGAGGTGCATCAGCTCGATCGCCGCCGCGAGCGTGATGGCACGCGGCTCGGGCCGGCCATTCACCGAACTGGCGAGCAGCGTGAGGGTCGGCCTGAACATCTTGCCGCGCATGTGGAGCAAATGCCCGCTGACTTCTTTGATGATCGGCAGATCGTCGCTGACGATATGCTGCATCTCGCCAACGACGTCCTCGAGACGCTCGCGCACCGGCACCTGGATTTCGCGAAGCGCGTTGGTGGCGGACGTTCTCGGTCTGACCGCGGCGGCGCTCATTGAGCGCTCTGTTCCGCGTTGCTGAGACGGTCCGCGATGTCGCGAAATTGAATGTCGATGATGAATACGCGCTGGTAGTACAAAAGCGCGTCGTTCATGTTCCCCAGCGCTTCCGCCGCGAGGCCCATGAGATAGAGCACGCCAATGAGTTTATCGTCAGACAAGCCTTCGGTCAGCGCGCGGCCGAGGATAGACGACGCAAGCTTGAATTGATTCTTTTCGATGAAACACTGGCCCAACGCCTCGTACGTCGGCACGCGATTCTTCGGGCTGCCGAGCGCCTTCTGGAACTCCGCGATGGCTTCGTCGAGCAGGCCCATCTCCTTGAACGCAATCGCCAAGTCGTAGTGGCTCTGATAGTCCTCGGCGTCGACGTTCTCGGCGACGCCCTGCTTGAACTTCTTGAGCATGTCGGCGAAGTCCGCGTCTTCATCGCCAGTCGGTTCTTCTTCCGCCACGACCATGCGCGTGTCTTTCGGCGCTTCTTCGTCGCGGAGCCAGTCGCCAAGGTTGACGAAGTCGTCGCCGGCCGCGGGCGCGGGCTGCTCGGGAGACTGCCGGCGTTGCGTCGACGCGCGTCCGGCCGGCAGGGGCGGCGGCTCGGGCGGAGGCACCGCGGTGGTGTCGAGCGCGGCGCGCGCCCGCATGTCGCCAGGCGCAAGATCGAGCACGCGTTGATACACCGCGCGCGATTTGTCCGGTTGATCGGACCGGAGCAGCGCATCCGCGAGACCGAGGTATGCCTCGATCAAACGCGGGCGATCGCTGGTGCGGAATGCGTACTCGACGCGCTTCTGGTGATGGCGAACCGCTTCCGGCTCGAGCCGCGCGATTTCCTCGGCGATCGCCGATGCGAGATCGAGGTCGGGGGACTTTTCCGCGCCCGACATCGCCGTTTCGAGTTCTTTAATACCGCCAACGCGGTCGCCGGCGTCGAGAAGCGCTTCCGCGAACTGGCGGCGAAGCCCCCAATCGTCTGGATTGTCGTCGACGGACGCACGGAGCAATTCCGCCGAATGCGCGGCGACTATCGTCGAGCGTCGACCGGCGATTCCGGCAGGCGTCGGCGTCGCCGCCCCGACCTCAGGCTCAACCTCCTCGTCGGTATCGGTCCCGGTCGGAGGAGCGTCGGCGGCAGTTTCGGGCTCGTCGACGACAGCATCGGCTGCTTCGAACGGCGTAGCGAACGCCGCCCTGGCGTCTTCCGCCTCCGCCTCCTCGATCGATGAGAGTTCTGATAACGACGGGTGCTCCGCTTCATCCGGGACCGCGTCGGCCGACATCGCGGGCGTTGCACCTCGATCGGCGCTGCCCTCGAAATCCATCACCGGCAGTCCTTCCAGCGCGGCGCGCGCCGTCCGGGGCGTCGGACGCATCGGACCCGGGGGCGGCAATTCTTCCGGCTCTGCCTCCGCTTCTGCCTCGGCGTTCGCTTCAGGAAGAATGAGCTCGACGTCGTTCGTCGCCGCGGTATCGACGGGCGTCTGTGCCCGAATTTCCGGAACAGGCTCCGACGCCATGGCCGGCGTGGTCGTGTCGAAACTGAGAATCAGATCGAGCGGCGCATCCGCCGCGCCGTCGTGGACCGCTTCGCCGCTCACGACCGGGGTCAGCGAAGCAGGCGGCGTGGCCGAGCCCAGGGGTGTCATCGAGATCGCCGGCGTCGCCTGGGCTGACGGCGTTCCCTCAGTCGGCGTGCGGCTGGCGAACGGTGTTGCGAGATCTCCAAGAGACACGCCGGAGTCATGCGGCGTTTTGCGCGCAGGTTCCGGTTCGACGAGCGACGTGGACTCGAGCCCGTCGAGCGCGCTGCGCTCCACGCCGTCGAGCGCCGTGGCATCGAATTCGAGCAACGACCCGCTTCCCATCGTCGGCGCTGAGTCGTCGCCAAGCCGTGTCGACTCGAGGCCGAGCAACGAGCCGGCGGCACTCGGGTCGAGATCGAGCGTGTCGTCGCCTATCCGAGTCAGCTCGATAGGAATCGAGTTGCGCGGGGCCTTTCCGGGAATTAGCTCCTCGAGGACCGGCTCGGCGTCGATGAGAGAACTAATAACCGTGGGGCGAGCGCTCAGCGGGGTCGTCGCCCGCGGCAGTTCCAGCGTCTCGCGCGGCACCATCGGTGGAGACGGCGCGTCGAGGTCGAGGAAAATCAGATCGCCCGACGTCGAGTTGCGGCTCGTGCCCGGCGCCGACCGGAGCTCGACGTCCGGATCGAGCGCGTGCACGCGATCCGCGGTCGCCTGCGCCTCGACGGTTCGCCCTTCGGAGTCGTATCGTTCGTACAACGTCTGCAACTGCTCGATCGCCTCGTTCTTCTTGCCGGCCTTGGTGAGCTGGTCGGCGAGCATCAGGCGAATCTCATCCTGATCGGGACAGAGATCGGCAAACTCTTTCAGCGCCCGAAACGCCTCCTCGGCCTTTCCCGCTTTGTGCATGCGGTCGGCATACTCGAGGAAATTGACCTTCGCGTCGTTTTTGAAACCCTTCTGCGCGCTGATCTTTCCGAGCTTGTAATAGACCGACGCGCGGCCCGGCGAGTGGCGGAGGATTTTGTTGCAGAGCGCGATGGCATTGTTGAAGAAGCCGGTATCCGCATAGCGGTCTACCGCCTTTTCGTAGTAGTCCACCGCGTCCGCGACGCTCCCCTGCCGCAACATCAAATCGCCAACCCGATTGAACAACGCCACGTCCAACTCGTCCGCGTTCTGGTCGAACGAATCGAGAAGTTTGACGTAAATGGCCAGCGCCTTGTCGAACTGCTTCTTGAGCTCGAGCTCGGCGGCCTGTTTTTTTAACTTCGCGACGTTGGACATCAGCGCCTGTTGATCCTGACCGGGCGTGAGAAACCCCCGACAGTCGAGGGAACGCGGGGAGGCTTAAGTTAGCCCTAAGTCACTCTGGTAACAAGGTTTGCCCCTCACGTACGTGGCAACGCACCGGTTGTCGCCGTACCAGTACGGCAACTCGCGCGCATCGCGAATGTCGAACAGCGCCAGGTCCGCGGAGAACCCGGGCGCGATTTGACCGACCGAGGCAGCGAGCGCCAGCGCTGCCGCGCCATTCACCGTGGCAGCGATCAGCGCCTCCGCGACGCTCAACCGAAGCTGGCTAACGCCTAGCGTCAGAATCAGCGGAAGGTTTGGGGTCGGCGACGTTCCGGGATTGAAGTCCGTCGCCAACGCCACGGCGACGCCAGCCTCGATGCACCGCCGTGCGGGCGCGTGTTTGCTCTTGCCGAGAAACGTCATCGTGCCGGGGAGGAGCGTAGCGACGGTGTTGGTTCCGCCAAGCGCCGCGATGCCGTCGTCAGAGACCGCCGCGAGATGGTCGGCCGAGGTCGCGCCGATCGACGCGGCGAGTTCGGCGCCGCCGCACGAGGTGAGCTCGTCGGCGTGAAGCTTGAGCAGCAAACCCGCGTTGCGAGCCGCCGTGAGAATGGCGCGGCTCTCGTCGACCGTGTATACGCCCGTCTCGCAAAAGACGTCGGCGAATCGCGCAAGCTTTGCCGCCGCGACTGCCGGTATCATTTCGTGAATGAGCGTTTCAACATAGCCGGCACGGTCGGATGCGCTTCCGCGATGTTCGAGCGGAATTTCATGCGCACCAAGGAACGTGGGAACGATTCGTAGCGGAAGCTCCGCGGCGAGACGCGCGATCACGCGCAGCGACTTGAGCTCGTCGTCGAGGGTCAGGCCGTATCCGGATTTGATCTCGACGGTCGTCGTTCCAAACGACGCAAGCCGCGCGACACGAACGCGCGCGAGCGCAAGAAGCTCATCCTCCGACGTCGCGCGCAGATCGCGCACCGACGAGTGAATTCCGCCGCCGCGCCGCGCGATCTCCATGTAGTCGAGGCCCGCCGCGCGCATCTCCTGCTCTTCGAACCGCGCGCGGCCGAAGATTCCGTGCGTGTGCGAGTCGACCAGGCCGGGCGTGAGCACGCCGTTGCGGCAATCGATTTCCACCGCGCCCGCGAACTGTTCTCGCAGCGCCGGCAACGCTGCGACCGCGGCAATCCGTCCATCGTTCACCGCGACCGCAACCCCGGAGCGAATGGCCGCGTCGGACATCTCGGCGCCGCACCGGCCGCGCGCAGGACCGGCGCATGTGACGACTTGCGACGCGTTGACGAACAGCGTCGCGACTGCCGATGAGACTTCGCTCATGCCATGACGTCCCGGATTCGCGACAGCCGCAACGGCGCTTGCGCTTCACCGCGACACGCGTAGTAGCACGCATTGCAGTCGATCGGCTTGTATTGCTGGAAGTCGCGCCAATGAAAATCGGTCGGGAAATCCGGGCAGCGCTTCACATATCCCGCTGGATCGATGTGAATCGTGCGAATCCCCGAGCGGCACGGCTCGGTCAATTCACCTCGAACGTACCGCGGAATCTGCTCGAGGTAGTAATCGGAATTGGTGATGACGCCGCGCCGCTTTCGCTTGAATGCAAGCAGGCGCGCTACCGTGTCATCGAGCTCGCGGTAATGCGCGTCGCCAAGCAGGTGGTCGCGATTCCCGTTCTTCGCGTCGGTGTAGACACTGAAGTTCACGCCCACGCCAAGCTCCGCGGCGCGCTCCACAATCGGAACGATGGAATCGAGATTGTCGTTCTTGATGACGGTGTTGAAGCGGATGTTGTCGATTCCGCGTGCGCGCATGGCGGGAATAGCGTCGAGAATCTTGGTCGAAAGGCCGGGAATTCCGCGCGCCGTATCATGGCGTTCGTCGAGATAGTCGAGCGAGATGTTGAACTGGTGCACACCAGCGTCCCACAGCGAGAGCGCGCGCTCCGGCGACAACATCGCTCCGTGTGTGATGAGCGTGACGTACTTGAGCGCGACCGCGTGATCGACTTCCGACACGAGCGCTTCGAGATCGCGACGCAATGTGGGTTCACCGCCGGTGAACGTGATGAGCATGGGATTGAAGTAGCGCGCAGCGTCGGCGTAGCTCTTCAACTCCGCGTCGCGGGCCGACGGGTCCGTCTTCCAGTAATCACAAAATCCGCACCCCGCGTTGCATCGCAACGTGACCTCGAAATGCACGAGCACCGGACGACGGCGCGCGGTGAGCCAGGCGTACTTCCCGAGAAACAGGGCGACGTGCCAGGGCTTGAACCGGGATGACAGCACCTACGTTCCGCGCGATCGCATCGGCAGCTGAATTTCATGCGCGTCGGCGGTGCGTTGAGCAATCTCATATCCTGCGTCCGCATGCCGCGCGACGCCGATGCCGGGGTCGTTGGTCAACACGCGCTCGAGGCGAACCCGCATCTCCAGCGTTCCGTCGGCAACGATCACTTGGCCGGCGTGGAGCGAGTTGCCGATGCCGACGCCACCGCCGTGATGGAACGACACCCACGACGCGCCGCTCGCGGTGTTCAGCAACGCGTTGAGAATCGGCCAATCCGAAATGGCGTCGCTTCCATCCTTCATCGCCTCCGTCTCACGGAAGGGCGACGCGACGCTTCCGGTATCGAGGTGGTCGCGCCCGATGACGATCGGCGCTGATATTTCGCCATTGGCGACTAAATCATTGAGCGCGACGCCGAACTTCGCCCGCTCGCCTTGACCCAGCCAGCAAATCCGCGCAGGAAGTCCTTGAAACTGCACGCGCTCGCGCGCCATCGTGATCCAGCGCGCGAGATGCTCATCGTGCGGAAACAGGTCCAGCACGAGCTTGTCAGTTCTCTCAATGTCCTTCGGATCGCCCGACAGCGCGACCCACCGGAACGGACCCTTCCCCTCGCAGAACAGCGGACGCACGTACTCCGGCACGAAGCCCGGAATCGTGAACGCGTTCGCGACGCCGTTGTCCAGCGCGACCGTGCGAATGTTGTTGCCGTAGTCGAACGACACGGCGCCGCGCGCCTGCATCGCGAGCATCGCGTTCACGTGATCGACGATCGACGCGTTCGCGCGACGAACATACTCAGCCGGGTCGGCGCGCCGCAGCTCCGCGGCGGCGGCAAGCGACAGCCCCGCCGGCACGTAGCCGTTCAACGTGTCGTGTGCACTCGTTTGGTCTGTCAATACATCCGGCGTAATTCCGCGCGCAACGAGCGCGGGGAGTATCTCCGCGGCGTTGCCAACGAGCCCGACGGACAGTGCCTGCTTGGCATCCGTTGCCGCGTTGATCCACGCCAGCGCTTCGTCGAGACTCGACGTCTTCCGATCGCAATACCCGCTCTCGACGCGCTTGTCGATTCGAGATTCGTCAACATCGATGCCGAGGATCGCGCCGCCCGCCATGGTCGCGGCCAGCGTCTGCGCGCCGCCCATGCCGCCAAGTCCGGCGGTGAGCGCGAACTTGCCCGCCAGCGTGCCGTCGAAGTGTTTGCGTGCGACGGCGCTGAACGTCTCGTACGTGCCCTGCAGAATGCCCTGCGATCCGATGTAGATCCACGACCCTGCGGTCATCTGCCCGTACATGATCAAGCCGAGTCGCTCGAGGTCGCGGAAGTAGTCCCAGGTGGCCCAGCGACCGACGAGATTGCTGTTCGCGATCAGCACGCGCGGCGACGACGCGTGCGTGCGAAACACGCCGACCGGCTTTCCACTTTGAATCAGCAACGTCTCATCGTTCTCGAGGCGTTGCAGCGCGGCGATGATCGCGTCGAATGCTTCCCAGCTGCGCGCCGCCTTCCCCGTCCCACCGTACACCACGAGATCCATCGGCCGCTCGGCGACGTCGGGATCGAGGTTGTTCATCAGCATGCGCAGTGCGGCTTCCTGCTGCCAGCCTTTGCACGACAGCGTCGAGCCGCGCGGCGCGCGAATCACGCGCTGCCCGCGACCTTCGAGCGGCGA
>JBDTAE010000131.1:0-11353 GCA_039924785.1 Gemmatimonadaceae bacterium
ACGACCGCTGCGCCATAGAGCAGCATCCACACGCCGGGGAGGAACTCGAACAGCCCGCGATTGACCAGCACCGCGGTCAGCACCGCGCCGACGACAATGGGCGGAGAGAAGCTCAATACGAGTTTCCGAATCGGCCCGGACAGCAACGGCATGTTGGCCGAGTGGGACTTGAGCGTCATCGACGCCACCGAGATTCCGGCCGCGATTCCCGCCTCGGCGAGCCAAGTTGCGGCCCAGGCCCACGGGAGCGTCTGGCGCGACGCGACCAGCGCGGCACCGACGGCGGTGATGCCAATGACGATCTGCCCCCAGCCCGAGACCGCGGTGAAGGTCCCGGCTTGTTCCATCATGCCGCGGATGTAGCTCAGATTGTCCATCGCCCGGGCGTGCATTTCGGGCGGATCGGTGCGTCGTGGACGCAACGGAATCACCGGTGCCATAACCTAAAGGCTAATGGTGCCCGTGAACGTTAGCAAGTACTTTGTGGTGCAAAGTTAGTCCTCGCCGGAGGCAATCACGCGCTCGGCCGCGGCCTGCTTTGATGGAGTTCGGCTATGGTAGGGCCGGAGGATCGCTGGCGGGAAAGCTCTCCCGCGACGCTTCGTCGATGCGTTCGTCGTCGGTCATCTGATGCTGTCGACGCTCGGGCTGCGACGCCTCACCGCGCATCCGTTCGCCTCCATCCGATTCCGTTTCCGATTGCCGCCGAGTGCTTGCCGCTCGGTCGGGAGTGTCGCGATCGCCCCGGTCGTCGTTGATCGATTCCATGGAAACCCCGAGTTGGGTGACCCCGAATTCGATCTCACGAATTGTGCCGGGAGGCGCCACTGCCGACGACGGCTGCGGGCGATTCGCTACGGTCGACTGAACTTGTAGCGTCCCCTGCCACCCTTGAGGGCAGCTATCTGCCGGCCACCCCGTACTTCAGCAAAACCGCCTTCACTTTGTCCAACGGAATCGCCTGGATGGTTTTTCCATTTCCTGTAGTCGTGGTCGCCTCGAACAGCGAGTTGTAAATCGCCTCCTCCGTCGCCTCGACAACGCCCTCGAACAATCCCGACATCTGGTCATTGGCAAGCTCTTCGGTCGAATGACGCGTCGCGGTCGCAATCCGACGAACCTTGTCGCTCGTCGAAAAAGCCAGCGCATAATCGCCCGACCCGTTCGACGCCGACGATCCCGTTCGCGCCAGGCCCATGATCGCACGTGCCGCTAGCCGCTCCAGATTGCGATCCGACAGCGGCGCATCCGTCGCAACGACCATCACGCACGAACCGTCGCCGCGATCTCCCGGCGACTGCGCATCTCGCTGAAACGCATACTGGCCAAGCTCCTTTCCGACCGGCGCGCCGAGGACCTGCAATATTCCGCCGAAATTCGTCTGCACCAACACGCCGACGGTATAGCCGCCGAGCGACGCGGGAAGCACGCGCGACGACGTCCCGATGCCGCCCTTCCACCCGAATGCGATCGTGCCGGTCCCCGCGCCCACGGACCCCTCCGCGACCGGCCCCGTCGACGCGGACGACAGCGCGGCACGAACGTCTGCGGCCGTGATCGGCCGCGCCCGAATGTCATTTAGAGTTCCATCATTGGTCTCCGCGACGAGCGGATTGACCGACCGCACGTTCGCCATGCCCGGCTGCTCGAGCATCCACTCGACCATCGCGTCGGCGGCCTTCCACACGCACAGCGTGCACGTGAGGAGAATCGGCGTCTCGAGCTCACCGAGCTCTTTGAGTTGCGTCGCACCGGTGATCTTTCCGAATCCATTGCCGACGTGCAGTGCAGCAGGCACTCGTTCGTTAAACAGATTTCCGCCGTGCGGCAAAATCGCGGTCACGCCGGTTCGCACACTGTCGCCTTGAATCACCGTCGCATGCCCAACGCGAACGCCGGCGACATCAGTGATGGCGTTGAGCTTTCCGGGCGAGAACACACCCGGCTTGACGCCGAGGTCGCGGGCGCGCGCACGCTGCGCGTCCGCAAAAGACAGTGCGGTCATAGTCAGAAGCGTCGCGCTCGCGAGCGCGCGTGAGGAAGGACGTTCCATCGGTCTCAGGTCGGTGACGCTTCACCCTACTGGCGCGGAGCGCAAACGGCAACGGTCAATTCCGGCACAGGGTTCTCGTATTTCGCAATTCTGGCCCGGGGTCGGGCGGCGGCCTATCTTCCCGCTGTGCCTCTCTTACCCATTTACGGACACACCGCGCTCCAGGCGCAGCTTCGCGGGGCGCTCGACCGCAACGCGCTGCCCGGCAGCTTGCTGCTTCACGGCCCGCGCGGCATCGGCAAGCAGCAGGTCGCGGTGTGGCTGGCGAGGCTTCTCTTATGCGGAAACGCTGATCGGTCGGTCGCGCCGTGCGGCGCATGCAAAGCGTGTCGCATGGCGTCGGAGCTGCATCACCCCGACCTGCATTGGTTCTTTCCCCGACCGCGGCTGAAAGACAGCGACGCGGACGCGGCGGACATTCGCCAGGATATCGCCGAAGGCATCGCGACGCGTCTCGAGAGCGGCGGCGTGTACGAGGCGGCAAGCGGCGACGAGGCGATCTTCGTGGCGACCGTCCGCGCCATCGTCCAGACCGGATCGCTCGCACCGGCGATGGGGAGTCGAAAGGTCTTCGTCATCGGCGACGCCGAGCGAATGGTCGCGCAAGAAGGCGCCGATCAGGCGGCGAACGCGTTTCTCAAAATGCTCGAGGAACCGCCGGCGAACACGAACATCATCCTCACGTCGAGCGAACCGGGCGCGCTGCTGCCCACAATCAAATCGCGTGTCGCATCGGTGCGGATCGCGCCACTGTCCGATACCGAGGTGCGCGCCTTTCTCGACTGCGCAACGGTCAAGGATCATCTCGACATTCCGAAAGCGCGGATCGACGAATTCGTTTCGCTCGCGGGCGGCGCGCCAGGCCGTCTCATTGGACGGGAGTCGTGGGAGGCCGCGCTCGCGCAAGCACGCACGCTCATTGACGCCGCCTCGTCGCCCGACCGCGGCGCGAGAATGCGCGCCGCGCTCGGACAGGGTGCTGCCGGCGCACGAGGAAAGTTCAGCGACACGCTCGACGCCCTCACCGTGCTCCTCTATGAACGCTCCCGCCACGCCGCCAAGTCCGAGGACAACGCCCGCGCATTCGGCGCCGCGAAAGCCATGGACGCCGTGGAGGAGGCAAAGGAGCTCGCCGGGAGCAACGTCAATCCGCAGCTGCTGACGGCGTCATTGCTGAAACAGCTCGCGCCGCTTCTCCGATGACAGAATCCTCATCGCTGCGTCTGTCGCACGTAACCGAAGTCGGCGAAGCGAGCATGGTCGACGTCTCGTCGAAAGCCGAGACGGTGCGGCTCGCGCGAGCCGGCGGTTCGATTCGGATGCGTGCTGAAACCCTGCGCGCCATTCTCGCGGCCGAAGTCAAGAAGGGCGACGTCCTGGGCGTCGCTCGGATTGCCGGGGTGATGGCGGCAAAGCGGACCGCGGATTTGATTCCGTTGTGTCACCCACTTTCGCTCACCGACGTGCAGGTCGAGTTGACCCCCGACGATTCCCTGCCCGGCATTCGCGTCGTGACGACCGTGCGTACTACCGGTCGAACGGGCGTCGAAATGGAAGCGCTGACGGCCGCGTCCGTCTCGCTCTTGACGATCTATGACATGGCCAAGGCGATCGACCGCGAGATGGAGATCTCCGGGATCGTCGTGTTGGAAAAACTTGGCGGTGCCAGCGGGCACTTTCAGCGGCCAAATAGCTCTGCCTTGTAGCAGCCCGAACGGCAGCAACGGCAATGTTTTGCCTTGCTTGCTAGCCCCGGGCTAGTCGCGCGCGCCGACCTTCTCTGGCGCAGGCTTCTTCGCTTCCGCAACCCTTTTCTTCGACGACTTGCTGGTCGTCTTGGACGTCGCGACGGCAGTCTTGCCGGACTTGGCCGACTTCGACGCCTTTGCCGACTTCCTGCTCTTCGCGGTCTTTACGGTCTTCACCGTTCCCGCGGTCGCCAACGCAACCTTCTGCTTTGGCTTCGCCGACGACTCCTTCTCGGCGACGACGACGTGTTTGGCTTTCGACGCGGGCCCGCTGACGATGAGCGACTGACCCGAGAAGATGAGCGCGCGGCGCAGACCGTTCCGCTTCATCAGCGAAGCCTTCGTCGTGTGATAACGCTTGGCGATCTCGCCGAGCGTCTCGCCACTTTTCACGATGTGCATGCTCGCGGTGCGCGCGGACGTGTAGCGCTCGATCGACGGATCGGGAACGACCTCCGCGGCGGCAACCGCCGCGCCCGTCGGGACGAGCACGTTCTGCCCGGGCGCAAGCTTGCCGCTCTTGAGCACGCGCATTTTCGGATTGTAGAACGCTAATTCGCGCACGGTGATGCCGGCTCCGGACGCGATGGATTTGCTCGATTGTCCCGCCTTTGCTACCACGGTCCTGACGGCAACGTGCTCGCCTTTCGGCAGCGCCGCGAACGCGCTGTCGAATCCGGCCGCGAGGCCGACCGGTACGCGAACGAGCGTTGAATCGAGCGGCGGCGTGATGCCGCGCAGCAAGTGAGGATTCAAATCCTGCAATTGCGGAATCGTCGAACCCGTGGCATGCGCGATTGAAAGCAGCGTCGTGAACGGCCCGACGAGCACCGAGTCGTACGCAAACGCCGGCCGCGGCGTGAAGGCCATGTCGTATCGCGCCGGCTCCTTCGCGATGAGCGCCGCCGCGATGAGCTGCGGGACATACTCGCGCGTCTCGTTGCGGAGATAATCCTTGCCGGCGAGCGCGAAGAAGAGATCGTCGCCCGTCGTGCCCTCGAGGTCGTCGGCATAGCGGGTGAGACCGCGCGCAATGCGGCCAGGGCCGCCGTTGTAGGCCGCAGCCGCGAGATAGAGCGATCCGAATTGGTCGCGAAGTCCCTTGATGAAGCGAACGGCTGCCGCGGTCGACTTGATCGGGTCGCGTCGCTCGTCGACCCACCAATCGACGCGAAGGCCCATGTCGCGTCCCGTCGACGTCATGAACTGCCACATGCCGACGGCCGCCGCGCGCGAATACGCGTTGGGATCGAAGCCGCTTTCGATGAGCGCGAGATAGTACATGTCTTCCGGCAAACCGCCTTCGCGCAGCTTGGCGCGAATCATCGGCTCGTAGCGAGTGCCTCGCTCGAGACGTGCAGTGATGCGCTCCTTTGCCGGCCCGGTGAAGAGCTGAACGTAGTGTTCGACGCGCTCCGTGGATTCGTACGACCGCACTTCGATGTCCCACGACGGCCCGATCGCCGAATCGACGTGGGCGGAATCAGGCGATTCACCGAATACCTCGGTCGCGCGCCGTTTGACGTCGGCTGCGGCGATTTGCACGGAGTCTTTCGTTGCCGAACGCTGAACAGGCGCCGAAGATCTCGTCGTCGCGGGAGCCGGAACCGGGGCTGATGACACGGCCGTCGACGTTGGTGCCGCCGACGTTGAAGCGGGCGCGACGACAGGTGTGGCCTGCTGAACGACGCCGACGGCTGTATGCGGGGTCCACGTGCAGGCTGTCGCAACAACACCGACCGCCATCGCGGACAACAAGGTGGGAGCTCTCATCCTACCTAAACGAACGGAGCGTTGGCCACGCAACAGGTTTGGCTTGTACCATGCGACTCCTCGTCTCATATTCGCCGAATGCCAATACCGTTCACCCAAGTCGCGCTCGTCATCGCCATGTCCCTTGCGGCTCCCACGCCTCCGCGTTCTCTCGCCTCGACCGCCGCGCGGAACGAACCGCTCGATTCATTGCGCTCGAAAATTCAGCGTCGTGTCGCCGACACCCGCGGCGCGATCGTCGGGCTCGCATATCACGATTTGGAAACTGGTGATTCACTGTTCGTGAACGCCGACGACAGCTTTCACGCCGCGAGCACGATGAAGGTTCCGGTGATGATCGAGCTGTATCGCCAGATCGACGCGGGCCATTTGCGCCTCGATCAAGGTATCCTGCTGGTCAATCAGTTTGCGTCGATCGTCGACCAATCGCCGTACTCGCTCGATCCCGGCGCCGATTCCGACAGCGCCGCGTACACCCGCGTCGGCGCACACGTTCCGGTTCGCGAATTGATCGACCGCATGATAACACGATCGAGCAACCTTGCGACGAATGCGCTCATCGGAGTCGCCGGCGCGGAAAAGACGAATGCGACGGCGCATTCGCTCGGCGCGCGCAACATCAGAGTCTTGCGCGGCGTCGAGGACGGAAAAGCGTTCTCGGCCGGTCTCAACAACACGACCACCGCGCGCGATCTCCAAGTGCTGATGGAAGCAATCGAGACGGGCCGCGCCGCGTCGCGCGCAAGCTGCGACGCCATGCGCGACGTGCTTCTCCGGCAAGAATTCAACGGAGAAATTCCCGCCGGTCTCCCACTCGGCATGAAGGTCGCCCACAAGACCGGGTTCATCACGGGCGTGCTGCACGACGCCGCGATCGTCTATCCGCCAGGCCGCAAACCCTACGTGCTCGTCGTGCTCACCCGCGCGATCCCCGACGAGCAGGTTGCAAGAACTCTCATCGCCGACCTGTCCCGCCTCGTGTACGCGCACGCGGTGCCGCAGCGAACGGCATCCACGCCGGCGGCTGCACGATGATCGTCGCAATCGGAACGGACCACGCTGGATACATCCTCAAGAAAGCCGTAGTGGACGCCATCCGCGCGGCCGGTCACGAGGTGCACGATTGCGGCGCGTACGAAATCGTCCCGGACGACGACTACCCCGATTTTGCCGAACGCGTCGCCACGGCGATCAAGGAAGGCACCGCGGATCGCGGCGTGATCTTCTGCGGTAGCGGCGTCGGCGCGTCGGTGGCGGCCAACAAATTCACCGGGATCCGCGCCGCGCTCTGCCACGATACCTTCTCGGCGCATCAGGGCGTCGAGGACGACTCGATGAACGTTCTCGCATTGGGCGCGCGCGTGATCGGACCCTCGCTCGCGCAAGAGCTCGTGACCACGTTCTTGCGCGCGAAATTCTCGGGCGCGGAGCGGCACACCCGCCGGCTCGAAAAGGTGAAGAGCTTTGAGGTGTTTCGTGACCGCTGATCTCACGCTGCTTCACCAAGTGCTGGCGAGCGCCGTCACGGTCGGACTCACCAAGACCCTCGGCATCGAGATCGTCGAGTTCACGCGATCGCGTGTGGTCGCAACAATGCCGGTTGACGAACGCACGTTGCAGCCGTACGGCGTTCTGCATGGCGGGGCGTCGGTCGCCCTCGCCGAAACTGTCGCGTCGATGGGCGCAGCCGCGAACATCGATCGCGACCAGTTCATTTCAATGGGCCTCGAGATCAACGCGAATCATCTCCGCGCGAAAACCGACGGCATCGTCACCGCGACCGGCACGCCGATTCACATTGGGCAGACCACGCAGGTGTGGGACATCCGAATCGTCGACGAGGCGAATCGGCCGGTGTGCGTTTCACGCTGCACCATCGCCGTCCGGCCCAAGCGATAGCGCCGCGCGTTATGTCAGCGCGGCGGCGGATCGAACGCCAGCAGCGCCGTGCGCAACTGGAAGAGACCAGTGCGCGCGTCGGCCCACGCCACGCGAATTCTTCCGCGAGAGTCGGGCGCCATCCCGAAATAATCACCGTACGGAACAGTCGGCCCATTCAACTTCGCGTTCGGGCATGACGACCGCGTCGACACGCGCGTCGGACGCGTGAAGCGATCGCCGCCGTCGAACGACGCGGACACATACAAATCGAGGCAGCTCGGGGGCGAATCGACGCGATGCTCGAGCCACGCGACGGTGAACACACCGTCCGATGACACCGCGGTCGCCATGAGACTTCTCGAAACACCCGCGATCCGCGGATCTCCGGCCGCCGACATCGCGCGGCTCCACGTCGCACCGCCATTCGCCGAGTGCGTCACGGCGACACCGGCGCGATTCGGAAGCACGCACGCGAAGTACAGACGATCCCGAAACGGGCCGTGACTCGCGTCAACCGCGAGCGAGGAGAGAATCACGGTCGGCGGAGGACCGCACACGTCGTCGACCGACGTCGGTTTCGAGAAGTCGATGCCGTTGGTCGAATGCACGACAAACGAGCGGCGTCGCGGAGCAACGACCCCATGATCGAGAATTTCGACGTAGGGAACGACGAGCGTCCCATTCGACAGGACCACCGGCGTTTCCGCTCTGATCACCTTCCCTTCCGGCGCGATCAGCCGTGGTGAGTCGAAGCTCTGACCGCCGTCGAGCGATCGTGATACGGCGACGACATAGTTGCCGTCCTTCTTCGGATCCTTGCTCGACACGAGATACACCCAGTCGCCGCGCTTCGCGCCGCTGCGATCGACGACGGTCATTGGGTGATCCCATCCCCAACTCAGGCCCGCGGGTCGCGCCCCCCACGTAATGCCTCCGTCGACCGAGCGATACACGAGCATGCCGTCACCGTCGCCCGCGAGCGCGCGATCGTGACCGAGCGTAGAGAGCAATGCACTGCCGTCCGACAGGAATACGACCCACGGATCGTAGCAGCCCGTCATTTGAAAATCGTGACGAGTCCAATGCGCGGCGCCGTCGGTCGTCAGGAAGGTCGCGCAATACTGCTCGTTGGTCGTGCCTCCCGGCGGCGGCCCGATCATCGCGGCCGCGAGCACATGATCCGGATTGCGGGGATCGACCGCGATGTGCGTCTCGGTCACCGCGCGTCCTTTCGGATTTGCATCGACCGCAACATCGGACACCACGCGAATCGTCTGCGCGAAACCCGGCGCACTCGAAACCGCGACGAGTACCAACGTTTCCACGAGCAACCAGAGTCGGCGACATGAGTGCATGGCGTTAACGCTAACGCGGTGCCGCGCCTGCTGCTCGGCAAGCGCTACGCGATCGGAATCTTCGCCGCGTTTTCCGCGAGCCAGGAGTCAAAATCGTGCAACGCGGGATTCAACTCGAGTGAACGCTTCGGATCGCGCGCGCGCACGAACTCGTCGCCGAGGATCTGTTGAAACTGAAACATGTTCCCGAGATCTTGAGCGCCGGGAAAGCCGAGTCCGCGATAGGTATCGAACGGCATATCGAAGAAGTTCACTGTGCGGCCGAGCGCGGCGCCCATCTTCTCAGCCATCTGCGGTCCGGTCAACGAATCGCCCGCAGCTCCGAGGTACGTCCCGACATTGCCCGTTCCCTCGCGAAAAATCCCATACGCCACGCCGCCAATGTCCCCCGCGCCAATGCCGGGCAGCTGCGCGCCGCCGAGCGGAAGCGCGAGCACGAGGTTGCCGTCGTCACCAACTCGCGGACCCATGCCAAAGTAAATGAAATTGTCCCAGTAGAACGCCGCCCGCATGAACGTCGTGGGCGCGCCTTCCTTCGCGAAGATCTCGTCGACAGATCCCTTCGAATCGAAGTGCGGCGACTTGTATTTGCCGTACAGCGTCGGCAAGCGATCGTCGCTCAGGGGAATCCACTTTCTCGTGTCCTCGAGCGTCGACCACACGACGTGCTGAACGCCGACCGCCTTCGTCGCGCGAGCCATCGCGGCCGCTTGCGCGCCTTCGCGCTCCGCGTCGAGTATCTCCCAGAAATTCGTGACGCAGAATGCACCGTACGCGCCGGCCAGCGCGGGGGCGAGCGTCGACGGACTGTCAGTGTCGGCGGCCACGACGTCGATGCCGAGCGCCGCGAGCGCGTTGGCCTTGTCCGAGTTTGGATTGCGCGTGATGGCCCGCGCGGCAAATCCGCCGTTCTTGTCCCCCGCGATGGCGCGCGCCAAACCGCCGCCCTGCGCGCCCGTCGCGCCGAATACTGCGATGATCTTCTTGTCCGCCATTGTTCGCTCCGCAGTGGTTGCGGCAAAGCTAACCTTGGCGACCTCCACAGGGCGGGGGATGTCGACGCGCGCGTGTGCATCGGCCTTGCGTCCCCGCGAGCCGCTTGCATCTTTGCCCGATGCGCGCCTTTCCGCGACCCTTGTAACAAGGACGTAATCGTGAAGTGTCCATCCAATACGCAGCTCTGCACTGGCCCGTATTCCGAAGACGCCTGCGATCCCTGCGGCACGCTCGAAGGCGAAAAATGCGTCAATACTCCGCCGCGCAAAGGCAAGATCAATTTCAAAGACACGACAACCGCCGATTGTGGCGGTCCGTTCGTGGACCGCAAACTCTCGTACCGATGTTCGGATTGCACTGAGCTCGGCAAGACCGGCAAGCCGGCCTGGGAGCGGCTCGTCGTCGATCGAAAAAACAAGAAAAGCTGGAAGGCGACGCTCAAGACGATCCAGGTCAAGGAGGTATACGACGGGGCGGCGTGCGTCGATCTCACGCCCTCGGACATCGACGAGCAATACAACACCGATGCGAAGAACGGCGTGCAACGCGATTGGTGCCCCTGGGTAAAGATTGGAAATCTCTATACAACCATCACCACGGGGAATGACGCGGGCTGGCGATTGTTGATCGAGAATCACATTCAGCCGAACGACAAGCTGCCCAGAGCGATCTCCGTGTTCACAGGGCGTCATGGTCATCCGGAGGGGAGCATCGTCCAGAGCGACAATCAGGATCTTTTCTGGGACGGCGTCCCCGACGCCAACCATTACTTGCAGGACATCCTGCAAAAGGTCGTGGCCGACGGCCATTTCAGCGGGCGCGCGGAGAGCGAAAAGCCCGAGATCAAACTGTGGGACGTCGGCACGACGGCGGGCGCGAACATGACAAAGACCCAGCAACTCGCCACCGAGCGATTGCGCAAAGGTGAAGTGGTGATTTTCGCCTGGTGCTGGTCGTTCCTGAGCTTCTACAAGGTCACCGACAAGCAGTCCGCGAGCCTCAAGAAGTGGGACAAGGATCTGGCGTTCAACAAGCCGATCAAAGCGATCGTCGACGATAAATACGGATGGACTCGGGTGAGCAAGACGCTCACGGTTGGCACTCCCAGCGAGGTGAAGTGGTTGTCATCAGACTGGCGGAAGGCCGTCGGGGCCGATCGAACGCTCGCCAAGAAGGAGCTTCCCGCGTTGTTTCCCACCGGCCTGACGAGCGAGAAGCTGCGCGATACGAAGGACACGCTGATAGAACGACTCGACGAACGACTTCACAAATCGACGCATAACCACTGAGCTCCGCAGCCGGCGCTATGCACGCGATGCGCCGGCTAATCACGGCGTGATCTCGGCGCAACGAGTTGTCTAAGTAGTTTCAGCAGGCGAAGTTTGATACATCACGACTCGGTAGCTCAGCTGGTAGAGCAACGGACTTTTAATCCGTAGGTCATGGGTTCGACCCCCATCCGGGTCATCATGCAGGGCAACGAGTTACGCCGCCATGCCCTCGCGAATCGTCCGAGGGCATGTGAAAAAGTGTGGGTCCGCGCCGAT
>JBDTAE010000132.1:0-9773 GCA_039924785.1 Gemmatimonadaceae bacterium
CCAAGGAAAACAACGGCAGAGAACCAAAGGGAAACGAATCGCGAACGTCTCGACTCTCTCGCAAGGACCGAAGTTTTCGCAGCTGCGCGCATTGCGAGGGGCTATCAAAGAGCGAAAAAACAAAAAAAACCGCCTTCGGCAGTGAGCCCGCCACTCCACGTCAAATCGTTCTAACCCGCTTCAGTCCGTGCAATTCCGCGTTCGCCGTTGTTGTTCGCGGTTGTTGTTGTTCGCCGCTCCGCCGGTTTCACCACCCGCACCTCAAACCTTGAATGGCCCCGTTCTGCCTCCACGTCCTTCGCTCGAAATTCGCGCGAGGACGCCGACCGACAACCAGCAGGCGAGCACGAACGATCCACCATAGCTGAAGAACGGCAACGGAATACCCGTGATCGGCATCACGCCGAGGGTCATACCAACGTTTTCCAACACATGCGAGAACCAACTCGCGAGCAACCCAAACGCCACGAGACTACTAAACGAATCGTTCGCCCGTTCCGAAATCTTGATAACTCTCAAGAACAGCAGCGCGAACAGCGCGAGGGCAACCGTCACGCCAATGAACCCGAGCTCTTCGCCGACCACCGCGAAGATGAAGTCCGTGTATTGCTCCGGCAGAAACGCGAGACGCTTTTGCGGGCCGTTCAAATACCCTCGCCCGAACCATCCTCCCGATCCGATCGCGACCTGCGACTGAATCACGTGATAGCCGCTGCCGCGCGGATCAACAGTCGGATCGAGAAATACCTTGAGACGGTTTTGACGGTACGGCTTGAGGTGTTCCCACACGACCGGCCCCACGATACCGGTCACGACGTTCGCGACGACGACAAACAATCCCTCGCCGAGGAACGGCTTGTACCACAGCACCAGCGCGAGCAGGAGCAGGAACCACGCGCCCCAGATGCGCGAGTCGAATCCCAGGATGAGACTGATCACCGGACTCGCCAGCAGCACGAGCAGCTGCCACGTGACGCCGGCCCAGAACAGCATCGCGAAGAAGATTCCGATGAACACGATCGACGTGCCCAGATCGCCCTGCGCCATGATGAGCAGCAGCGGCGTTCCCGCGACGACGAGCGGTTTCCACAACTCCACCATCGATCGCGGCGCAACGCGATTCTGCGAAAGCACGCGCGCGAGCATCAGCACGACGGAAAGCTTCGCGAACTCCGCCGGCTGTCCCAGTCGATGTCCGGCGATCGTCAACCACCCCGATGTGCTCGTCGCTGTTCCCGCACCGGAGCCGAGACCGACCAGCAGGCCAACGAGCAGGAGGATCGTCATACCATACACCGGCACCGTGAGCCACTCGATCAATCGCACCGATGCGCGACTCACCGCGAACGCGCCGATGATCCCGATCGTCATCCACATCGCTTGCGCGCGATACGCACCCGTCGCGACCGTGCGCACCTGGGTATCGCCCGCCGAGAAGACGATGGCGAGACCGTAGATCGAAAGCGCGACCGCCGCGCCAACCAACGGCAGGTCGACGTTGATGCGACGCGTCGCGGCCACTAGCCGGCGGTGAGAACGGTGTTCGACACCTGCGTGTGCAGGTAATGCGCGATGATCGCCGTTGCGAGGCGCGCGGAGGTGGATCCTTCGAAGGTCACGTCAGGCACCATGACGACGACCACAATCTTCGGCGCCTCCGCGGGCGCCATTCCGGCGAACCACGCGTAGTACGTGGGCTTGCCGTTCGCGGCGAAACGCATCGTCTGCGCGGTACCCGTTTTGCCCGCCACCTTTACTCCAGCGATCGCCGCGCCCGCCGCCGTGCCACCTTCAGCCACGACGCCCATCATTGCCCTGCGGAGCGCTTGCATCTGATCGTCGGGCAGGTTGATGATCTTCGTTCTCTCCGGCGCGCCGCGCTTGATGATCGGCGTCGGCGCTTCACCGTCGGTCGCGAGGGCGCTATAGAACCGCGCCATGTTTATGACGGTCTGTGAGTTCTCTCCCTGTCCAATCGCGAGATTGAGCTCAGCCGCGCCGGCGGTCCATCCTCGTGGACCGTATTTCTGGTTGAAGTACTGGGGAACGCTCGACGGAAACTGCGGCTTGTGCTCTTCGGGCAGATCGAGGCCCGCCCGCTTGCCGAAGCCAAGCGCCAAGCCACCCGCCACCAGTCGCGTCAGGCCGATTTTCTGCGCGAGCTGATAGAAGTAGACATCGCAGGACTGCGCGATGGCGCCCGAAAGATCGAGGCTGCCGTGTCCGGTCTTTTGCCAGCAGTGCCAGGTGCGATTGCCGAAGTAGTAATATCCGTTGCACGGCTCCGGCATGTGCGTGTGCATGTCGATGAGACTGTCCTGCAACGCGATGACGGCTGTGGCGAGCTTGAACGTCGAACCTGGCGGCTGGAACCCCTGAATCGCCTTGTTATACAGCGGCTTCCGCGGATCGGCGTTTAGAGAATCGTAATACGCCGCCGACACGCCGCCGACGAACCGATTCGGATCGATCGCCGGCGAGCTGTAGAGCGCGAGGACTTCTCCAGTCTGCGGCACCATCGCCACCACCGCGCCGGATAGCGTGTCGGCGAACAGATGGTGCACGAACTCCTGCAGGTCGATATCGATATTCGTGTAGAGCGGCGGACCTTCCTGCGGTGTCACCTGTTCGCGCGCCTGTCCGTTGGGCACGATGCGATTGCGCGCGTCGACCTCGACGAACTGAATGCCTTCCCGCCCGCGCAGCTGTTGCTCGTACTGCTTCTCGAGCCCCTGCTTGCCGACCAGTTGGCCCGCCTTGTAACCCTGCGCGCCAAGGTTCGCGAGCTCGCCTTCGCTAATTTCGGCGATGTACCCGACGAACGCGCCAACGGCTTCGCCATCCGGATAGATGCGCTTGGGCGCGCTCTGAATGATCAGCGCTGGAAAATCGGGTCGGTGCTCCTCGAGCACCGAGACGATGTCGAACGACGCATCTTGCACGATCACCGTTGGACGCGTCCTGTCCCGCCGATAGCGATTGATAGCGTCCTGGAACTGCTTCGGCGTGAGATTGATCGTTCCACGCAATCGAGTGAGTGTCGACCGCAGCGTGTCCTCATTCTGCGCAAGCAACGCCACCGAATACCCCACGACGTTTTCCGCGATCGGCTTGTTGTTGCGATCGAGAATCATTCCGCGCGGCGCCGCCGTGGGAATCTGCCGAAGACGATTCTCCTCCGACTGCAACAACGACTGCTGATTGCGAACGATCTGCGCCCGAAAGAACGCGGACAACAGGAACATGAGCACCCCGCCCACGATCACTGAAGCCACGCGACCACGCCGCGCGACATCGTTCGGATGAAAGCTCACTGCACGCTCACGTCGTTCGAACTTCCATTAGCGGTTTGAGCAACAACAACGCGATCACTCCGGCCAACGCAGTCACGGCCGCCGCCAGCGGTGACCATACGAACACCTGCATCGCAAGCTCGGCACCATGCGTTCGATGGCCCACGAAGAGGAACACAAGATCGAACGTCCACTTCGCAAGAAACAGAAAAAATCCGTTCAACGCGAGGTTGTCAGCGAAGAATACTGCCTTGAGCCACGACGCACCAAACCCCACGATCGACATACCGAGCGCGGCCGCACCAAACGCGTTGACGCTGAGCGAATCCGACGTGAGGCCGAGCAGAAATCCATACACCGCGGCCGCGCCAGGTCGCATCCGTACCGATCCCAACAACAGCGCGATGATGAGGAAGTCGATAGACGCGCGCCAACCGAGCAGCGGGCGGAGCGTGTAATTGAGAACGATGAGAATCGCGCAAACGATGATCGTTCGCACGGCGCCGGTCCAATTCATACCGGCGGTTTGCGAATTGAGTCGACGCGGCTGGTATCTCGGCGTCTTCGCGTCGTGTCTGGTCGTGTGGAATCGCGTCGCGGTGTAAGCGGAACGGGTGGCTTCACGCCGCCTACCGGAATCACTGGCTTGGCCGCACCGCCCGTCGCTCCGCTCGCCGCAGAAGGCAGAGTCGTAGGAGTGGTGGTGGCCGACGGCGCTGCAGCAGGCGCCGTTACGGGCGCCGTTACGGGCGCCGTTACGGGCGCGCCGAGCGAGCGCTTCACGGAGTCGATCGTCGCCGTCTTGAGCGAATCGAGCATCGCTTGTTTCGCTTTCGCGTCAGCATTCGCCTGCGCGCGAGCCATTGAATCAGCGGACGCGGCGATTCTCCGGGATGCGGAGTCGGTGTTCACGGGCCCGCCCCACACATTTCCCGTGCCTTGCGTGACGCGCTGCGCATTGAGCACGACCACCGCCGTCACGCGGGCGGGAGTGACCGCCGGCCGCACGAGGTAGGTTCGGGTCCAGACTTCGGTCGTCTTAAGCTCCTGGATCACGGTGCCGATCAGAATGCCGCGCGGGAACGTGCCGCCGAGTCCCGAGGTGAAGATCTGCGTGCCTGGCTTGAGCTGAATGCGCGTGGAGATGCCGCGCAGCTCGAGCATGTACGGATCGCCACCCACGCGCCCCGGATGCGGATGTATGATGCCCGACGATTGCCCGTCGGCCGACATCGCGCTCGCGCGGAAATCAGGATTCGTATATAAGAGAACGATGCTCATCGTCGGATCGGCCTTGTAGATCGTGCCGACGAGACCCGTGATCGGCGTCGTGTTCGGACCGGACCCGACCGGATCGACCGGCGCCACGACGGGATTGTAGGGCTGAATGCCGGCCGTCGTGCCCGTGGCCAACGTCAACGTCGTCACCACATCCTCAGTCGGCGACGTGCTGTGTAGCGCCTCGGCAGGGATGTACCCCCACTCGAGACGCGAGCCGAGTCCGATGATCTTGCGCAGTTGATCGTTTTCGACCTGAAGCGCCTGCGCCTTCATGCCGCGGACCGCCATCGAATCAGCCACGAGCTGTCGTTGTTGGCCCGTGAGCCACGCGGCGCGCCAACGCTCGGCGCCGTTCTGGAGGCCGACCAGCGGCGCGACGATCGTCTTGCGCAAGGCGCTTGCGACAGGATCGCGGTTGGCGTTCGGCAATACGAGCGCGACGAGGGACAATGCCACACATCCGGCCAACAGACCGGTGTCAATTCTGCTTCCGAGGCGTGCTGCTGTCGCCACCGGGCTACCTCACGTGCTGAGGACCGACCAGTATTTTTCCTCGTCGTCGAGGATGCGCCCCGTGCCGCGAACGACGCATGTGAGAGGATCCTCATCGACGTGAATGGGCAAGCTCGTTTCCTGGCTGAGCAGCAGATCGAGCCCGCGGATGAGGGCGCCGCCGCCGGTCATGATGATGCCGCGATCGACGATGTCGCTCGCGAGCTCCGGGGGCGTGATTTCGAGCGCGCGACGCACCGCGTCGACGATCTGCTGAATCGGCTCCTGCACTGCTTCGCGAATTTCCGACGAATGCACGCGCACCGTCTTCGGAATACCGGAGACGAGGTCGCGTCCCTTCACTTCCATCTCGCGCTCGTCGCCCACCGGCGCCGCGGAGCCGATCGTGATCTTGATCGTCTCGGCCGTCGGCTCGCCAATGAGCAAATTGTAATTCTTGCGCATGAACTGCACGATCGCGGTATCGAGCTCGTCGCCGCCCGTGCGGATGGACGTGTCGCTCACGATGCCCGACAAGGCGATAACGGCGATTTCCGTGGTGCCGCCGCCGATGTCGATCACCATGTTGCCGGTGGGCGTCTCGACCGGAAGACCGACGCCAATTGCCGCGGCCATCGGCTCGGCGACCATGAACACTTCCTTCGCCCCCGCGCCGAGCGCGGAGTCGCGCACGGCACGCTTTTCTACTTCTGTAATTCCAGAAGGCACACAGACGATGACGCGCGGCTTCACCTTGAACACGTGGTTCTCGATGATGAGCGTGAGAAAATACCGCAGCATTTTCTCCGTCACGTCGAAGTCGGCGATGACGCCGTCCTTCATGGGACGCACGGCGATGATGCCATCGGGCGTGCGTCCCAACATGCGTTTGGCCTCGAGGCCGACGCCCTTGATCTTTTTGGTTTCGCGATCAATCGCGACGACGGAGGGTTCGTTGAGCACGATCCCTTCGCCCTTCACATAAATGAGGGTATTTGCCGTGCCGAGATCGACGCCGATTGCGTTCGCGGGGAATAGCGATCCCTTCCTGAAAGGCCAGCGCATCCAGTCCTATTGAGTCGTTCTCGGGGCCGAAAATGGCACGTCATTGCGTGCATCCTACCGTCAGGATGCCGGAAGCTAAGGCGCCTGTCCCGTCGTTACAAGACGTTGAGGCGCCTTCACCTACGCAACG
Organism: Gemmatimonadaceae bacterium; assembly: GCA_039924785.1. Lineage (GTDB taxonomy): Bacteria > Gemmatimonadota > Gemmatimonadetes > Gemmatimonadales > Gemmatimonadaceae > JAQBQB01. The sequence continues at coordinate 6,262 of JBDTAE010000132.1, forward strand.
AAGGTTCCAGGCTCTTCGAAGGTCATTCCGAATGCTTGCGCCACACCAGGATACGTGACGTGCCCGTCCGTGATATTGAGCCCCTTGAGCAAAGCCGGATTCTCGCGAAGGGCCCGCTTCCAACCCTTGTCGGCCAACTGAATTGCGTACGGAAGCGTGGCATTCGTAAGCGCGAGCGTTGACGTGCGCGGCACGCCACCCGGCATGTTCGCGACGCCATAGTGAATGACGCCATCGACGACATAAGTCGGATTCTCGTGCGTCGTCGCGTGGATAGTCTCGACGCAACCACCCTGGTCGATCGCCACATCGACGATCACAGAGCCAGGCTGCATCGTCTTCAGATCTTCCTTGCGGACGAGCTTTGGCGCGACCGCGCCCGGAATCAGCACGCCGCCCACCACGAGGTCAGCCGTCTTGATCTGCTCGAGGATGTTGTGGCGGTTCGAGTGGATCATGACGCAGTTCGCCGGCATCACGTCCGACAGGTAGCGCAGGCGCTCGAGCGAAAGGTCGAGGATCGTGACCTTGGCGCCCATGCCGGCCGCCATCTTCGCCGCGTTGATACCGACGACACCGCCGCCGAGAATTACCACCTTGGCCGGCGCAACGCCCGGCACGCCGCCGAGCAGCACGCCACGTCCGCCGTAGAGTTTCTCGAGATACTTGGCGCCTTCCTGAACCGCCATACGACCGGCGACTTCGGACATCGGAACGAGCAACGGCAACTCGCGCGACGGTAGCTCGACGGTCTCGTACGCGACGCACGTCGCACCGCTCGCCATGTGGGCGCGCGTGAGCTTTTCGTCAGCCGCGAAATGGAAGTACGTGAAGATCAGCTGGCCCCTCTTCATGTGCGGCCATTCCTTCTCTATCGGCTCCTTCACCTTCATGATCATGTCGCTCTCGCGCCACGTCGCGGCCGCGTCGGGCGCGATCTTGGCGCCAACCGCGGTATACATCTCATCCGCAAAACCGCTTCCGAGTCCCGCGCCTGTTTCGATCAGCACGGAGTGTCCCGCGGTGACGAGCGATTCCGCGCCGGCGGGAACGAGAGCGATGCGATTTTCGTTGGTTTTGATTTCCTTCGGAACGCCGATCTTCATGAGATCACGCTATGGCTTGAGGTTGAAGGCTTTGGTGAATGCAATTTTGAGCTACAATATAGAAACCCTTTACGCGGCGACGACTTGGCGACTCCGAAAACAAGAAAACCAACTGCCGGATCACGAATTCGACGAATGAAAACGAATGAAGCTTTCCGCGGGAACGACAGGCGTCGAGGGTGGTTCAACGGTCTCTTTGCAATGGTTCAAGTCGTATTTAATTCGTTCAATTCGTGTGAATAGTTTCTGAAATCGCCGACCCATGAGAATCACTTTCGGCGCGTGAGCTCTGCCTCCGAAACAACCTACTTCACTGGCTTCGGTCCAAGACTCACGATAGTCATCCGGTCCGGCTGAAACATTTCGCTCGCGACGCGTGCCACATCCTCCACCGAGATTCCGTCAATGATGGCGAGCGTCTCATCCAAACTGCGATAGGGATCCCCATACAATTCCACGGAAGCCGCCCGATACATGCGTGAGGAAACACTCTCCAACGAGAGCGTGACCTGCCCCTTGAGCTGCTGGCGCCCCATCGCGATCTCGTCGGCGGGCAACCCATGCTCCACGACATTCTGGAGCTCGGTCCGAATCGCGTCCAGGGCGTCTCCCGCCGTCTCCGGCGCCGTCGCCACATACACGCCGTGCATCCCCGCGTCCGCGTGGAACGACTGATACGTGTAGACCGAATACGCCAGGCCTAACTCCTCTCGCACGCGCTGGAACAGGCGCGAGCTCATGCCTCCGCCCAACAGCATACTGAGAAGGAGCATCGGGAAGCGGCGTGGATCGCTATGCCGAATGGCCGTCGTTCCGACGACAATGTGCGTCTGCGCCCCCTCGCGATCGACGTGACGCGACGACGGCTCCAACGCAATCGGCGGCATCTGTTCGAGCGGTTCGGGATCGCCCGGGGGGGCTTCCGCCCACCCGGTTTGACCGAGCACGTCGATCAGCTGATCATGGTCAACGTTGCCCGTCGCGACCACGATCAAGTGACCCGGGTGATAGGCGCGCGTGTGAAGCTCGCGGAGCTCGTCGACGCCGAGCGCATTCACCGTGTCCCGGGTGCCGAGGATCGAGTAGCCGTACGGGTGTTCACCCCACAGGGCCTCGTTGTGCAGCTCGAACACGAGATCGTCCGGCGTGTCTTCCACCATGCCGATCTCCTCGAGAATCACCTTCCGCTCGAGAGCCAGGTCCGACTTGCGGAGCGATGGCCTAAACACCATGTCGCCAATGACATCCGCCGCTTCCTTCAAGTGTTCGTCGAGCACTCGGCCCTGATACACCGTGTGCTCGCGCGACGTGTACGCATCGAGCGATCCGCCGAGCGCTTCGAGCGACAGCGCAATCTGATGCGCCGTGCGATTCTCCGTGCCCTTGAACACCATGTGCTCGAGCAGATGCGACACGCCCATCCGCTCCCGCGTCTCGTGGAGCGAAGCGGCGCGGACCCATGCCCCGAACGACACAGACCGCACTCCCGGCATTTGCTCCGAGAGTACGGTCAGGCCATTCGGCAGCACTGTGCGACGCAGAGGGGCGGCCGGCGGAATCGTGCCACCCCTTCGCTCGTAATTGCGACCAGCCACTAGCGGCGCGAGCGGTCTCCGCCGCTGCGTCCACTTCCGCCCGTACGACGCGGACGATCTCCGCCGTCACGCGGGGGACGATCACCACCGCCACTACCCTCACCACCCTCGGAAGGCGCCGGCTCCGGCATGCCTTCGGGACGCGGGAGTAGCACCTTCATCGACAACCGGAGACGGCCACGCTCGTCGCGCTCGATGAGCTTGACCTTCACGCGGTCGCCCTTCTTGACCACGTCCTCGGTCTTTTCCGTACGCTCCCAGCGCATTTCAGAAATGTGAACGAGGCCTTCGGTACCCGGCATGATCTCGACGAACGCGCCGAACGGCGTCGTCGTCTTGACCGTGCCCTCATAGATCTCGCCAACCACCGCCTCGGCCGTGACGGCCTGCACCATCTGGCGCGCCCGCTCCATCGCCTCACCGCCAACCGCGGCGATCGTGACCAAGCCGGTGTCGTCGACCGTGAGCTCGGCGCCCGTTTCGTCCTGGATGCCGCGGATCGTCTTGCCCTTTGGTCCGATCAGGTCGCCGATCTTCTCGGGGCTGATCGTCATCGTCACGATGCGCGGCGCGTAGGTCGACATCTCCGGACGCGGTCCGGCGAGCGCCTTGTCCATCTCGCCGAGGATGTGCAGACGGCCTTCCTTCGCCTGCGCGAGGGCTTCCGTCATGATCTTGAGATCGAGGCCTTCGATCTTGATGTCCATCTGGATTGACGTGATGCCGGTGCGCGTTCCCGCGACCTTGAAGTCCATGTCGCCGAGGTGGTCTTCGGTGCCGAGGATGTCGGTGAGGATCGCGTACTTCTTGC
>JBDTAE010000133.1:0-6664 GCA_039924785.1 Gemmatimonadaceae bacterium
GACGAGGAGATTAGGTGTGGTCGCTCTCTCGCGCCCCGCGCGTCGAAACATGCGCACTTTCGGACTGGGCCGCGAGTCGCTCGTCGTGCTCGAAGGCATCGACGAACGTCGAGCTCTCTGACGGTCATGCCGAGCTCCGCGCAGGTAGGCCAGATCGGCTTCCGTCTCCGTGTTCATCTCGACGGATCGGCTCGAGGACAGTAGGTGCTCGAGTTCGATCAGTGGTGGGGCCGCGCGCGCGCCGTCTTCGCGCGGACGGCGGAAGATGCCCGACTCGTCGGAGAAGCGGAGCGCGCCGACCCGGCTGAAGTCATCGACTTCGAGCAGAAAATCCACCGCCCCGGCGAGCGCGGGGGGCGCCTCGCCGGCGGCCTTGGCCAGGGCACGACGCTTCCCGTGATCGCGCACGATGATCTTCGCTGCCCAGCCGTCCGGCTCGGTGTCGGCGATAGCGCCCGGAAAAATCGACCCCTCCTCCTCTCGCCGCTTGTGGAACTGCGGACCGGCGACCAGCGGCAACGCTGGGTCGATGCGGAAGCGATCAGGCGCCTCGAGCCACTCGGCACCATACTCGAACGACGCGCTCTCGCGTGCGCCCTCGCGATTGTACCGCACGACGCCGATGTGCCGGCCGCTGTTGCCGAGGGCTACCCCGATTGTGCGTTTCATTTGGGTTGCGGCTGCCGCTTGGGTCGGACACGCTTCGGGAGGTACTCGGCGGCGAGAAGAGCCCCCGTCTCGTCCGCTCGAGGGTCCGCCAGCTCAGCGACGGGCGTGCCGAGCCCAAGGACGAACAGCGCCACCATGTACGTCCCGATGGCGACGCGCGGGTCCCCGTTCTCCACGCGGTCGTAGGTGGAGCGGGCGACCCCGAGTCGCTCGGCCATCATGACGGTCGTGATGCCACGACGCCGGCGCCCCACGGAGATGTCAGCACCGAATTTGACGAGGGCGCGGCGCACGGGGCTGGGGACGGTGTCATTGGTCGCTGATCGCATAGCGCCTCATGTGTGCATCATTATACAGCGTAATGCTCTATATATGATACAGTATCGGGCTGACAGTCAAACCATTTCCCCGGTTTCAACGCGAACGTCCGGGTGCAGCAGGCCTAGTTGATGCCGGTGGGTGACGAACCGAGTCGCTCAGATCGCGCCGGCTACATCTGTATCGTTTGCGGACCGTTCTCGCGTGACACTTTAAAGTCACAGCATACATTTACGTGCATGCGTCCCACCATCCACCTCGATGATGCGCGGCTGCGTCGCGCCAAGGCCGCTGCCGCCTCAACCGGCCGCTCGCTCAACGATCTCATCTCCGATGCCGTTCGTGCGGCACTCGCACCGCGTCCGTCGGAGACGCGCACCGTTGATTTGCCGACGTACAAAGGCCGCGGCCTGAGGCCCGGCGTCGACCTCGATCATTCGGCTGCGCTGCTGGAGCTGATGGGCGAGCGCGGCTCCTGACCGACGCTACTGACTTGGGCGCGGTGGGTCAGCCCGCCGCGTTCACCATGTCGAAGATCGGCAAATACATCGCGATGACCATGCCGCCGACCACCACGCCGAGGAACACGATCATCACCGGTTCCATGAGCGCGAGCAATCCCGACACCGCCGCGTCGACCTCTTCGTCATAGAAGTCCGCGATCTTCGTGAGCATTTCATCAAGTCCGCCCGTCTGCTCACCAACCGAGATCATTGAAATGACCATCGGCGGGAAGACGGCCGACTTCTTCAGCGGCGCGGCAATCGTTTCTCCGCCCGCGATCGACGCGCGCGATTCCATGATCGCGTCCTGAATCACGCGGTTGCCCGACGTCTTCGCCGTGATCTCGAGACCGTCGAGAATCGAAACACCGGACGAGATCAGCGTGCCGAGCGTGCGGGTGAAGCGCGAGACGGCGGACTTGCGGAGCACATCGCCCAACACCGGCGCTTTCAAGAGCAGGCGGTCGATCACCAACTTGCCGTCGGACGTCGCGTAGTACCGTTTAACAGCGAAGAACGCGACGCCGATGATGGCGACCAACACATACCAATACAACCTGAGGAAATGCGAAGCGCCGATGACGATACGCGTCGGTAACGGCAACGCGATACCCGCGCTCGAGAACATTGTTTGGAACGTCGGAATGACGAACACGAGCAACACGATGATCGCGATCGCCGCCACGGTCATGATGACGCTCGGGTAAATCATGGCGCCCTTCACCTTTCTCACGAGCGCGTCGTTCTTCTCCATGAAGACGGCGAGACGCATGAGAATGATGTCGAGAATACCGCCCGCCTCACCGGCGGCCACCATGTTCACATAGAGGTCGGTGAACGCCTTGGGGTGTTTGCGCAGCGCGTCGGCGACGGTGTTTCCCGATTCGACGTCGAACACCACCTGCCGCGTCACGTCCTTGAGCGCGGGATTTTCACTCTGCGTCGCGAGAATGTCGAGCGCCTGCACCAGCGGCAGTCCCGAGTTGATCATGGTCGAGAACTGACGCGTGAAGATGACGATGTCGCGCATCTTGATCGAGCCGAGGCTCTTCTTCTTCTGCGCCGTGCCTTCGTCGATCTTGACGACGTTGAGCCGCTGCAGCCGGAGCTGCTTCAGCACCTCGTCCTTGTTCGGGGCGTCGATCGTTGCCGATTTGAGCTCGCCGTTGACGGCGCGCGCGGTGTACGTGTACTGGGGCATTCGTCTCGTCCTCTCCTGTCATCCGAACGACGCGGGATGACACGTCAGCTCATTTTTTTCCCGCCATCGCCGGCGAAGCGTTCTTCGCCGCCTGCTCTTCCGGCGTGATGCCGCACATCCGCAACAACTCGTTCTGATCGTGGCTCGCGCGAAGCACTTCTTCCAACGTCACGGTCTTGCTGACGTACAGGTTGTACAACGCGTCGTTCATCGTCTGCATTCCGTACTTCTTGCCGGACTGCATCATGGAGTAGATCTGGTGAATCTTGTCATCGCGAATGAGCGCTCGAATGGCCGGCGTCACGACGAGAATTTCCGCCGCCATCGCGCGACCGCGCCCGCTTGCCCGCGGCAACAACGTTTGCGTGACGATGCCCTCGAGACAGAACGCGAGCTGCGCGCGCACCTGGCTTTGCTGGTGGCTCGGGAACACGTCGATGATCCGGTTGATCGCCTCCGCCGCGCTATTCGTGTGCAGCGTCGCGAAAGCCAAGTGCCCAGTCTCGGCGATGGTCAGCCCAGCCTGGATGGTTTCCAGATCTCGCATTTCTCCGATAAGGACGACATCGGGGTCCTGGCGCAACGCGTACTTCAGCGCGGCACTGAAACTCTTTGTGTCAGTGCCGATCTCGCGCTGGTTGACGATGCAGTTCTGGTGGCGGTGAATGAACTCGATCGGATCCTCGATCGTGATCATGTGCCCCTTCATTTCCTTGTTGATCTTGTCGAGCATCGCCGCGAGCGTCGTCGACTTGCCCGAACCCGTCGGACCGGTGACGAGAATGAGGCCGCGCGGCTTGTCCGACAGATCGGCCATCACCTTCGGCAGTTTGAGCTCGTCGAAGGTCTTGATGTTGAACGGAATCTGGCGAATCACCATTCCGACGCAGCCGCGCTGCTTGAAGCAGTTGCCGCGGAAGCGCGCCAAGTTCTGTATGCCGAACGAGAAATCCAGCTCGTCTTCGGTCTCGAATCGCTTCTTCTGATTCTCCGTCAGCACCGAGTACGCCAACTGCAGCGTGTCCTTCGGCGCCATGACAAAATCGATGTTCGACGCCTGCATGTCACCGTCAATGCGGAGCATTGGGCGAATGCCCGCCGTGATATGCAGATCGGAGGCGCCGCGCTCGATGACCTCTTCGAGCAGGACGCGGAGGTTCAGCGCTTGAGCGCCTGGTGCGGCGGGAGCAGTCATCGAGTCGGGAGAGAGGCCTCGGAAACGTACTGTGGCGCAACTAGCAGCGCGCGACACTGGGCCGTCAAGCGCTTAGATCACGGTGCGACAGCCGTTTACGGCCGCCCCGATCACGCGCTCGACGCCGTCTCGACGAACTCGCGAAATAGATCGCGCGGCGCTTCCTGCGTGTCAGTCAACGCCTCGGGATGCCACTGCACGCCAACCAGGTAGCGGCTGTCGTGCCCCTCCAACGCCTCAATAAGACCATCGGGGGCCGTCGCCGTCACAGATAGTCCCTGCCCAAGGTCGCGAACGCCCTGATGATGCATGCTGTTCACCATCAGCGACCCCGCGCCAAACACACTCGCCAACCTCGTCCCGGCCGCGACCTCAACGTCGTGGGCGAGATAGTCGCGCGAAAAACCGGGCTCACTGAACGGGAAATAATCGTGGCGAATGGCCCCCGGCATTTGTTCGGCGATGTCCTCGAACAGAGTCCCGCCGGCCGCGACGTTGATCAGCTGCATCCCACGACAGACGCCGAGCATCGGCTTGCCCTCCTCAAGCGCCCAGCGCGCCAGCGCGAGCTCGACGCGATCGCGGTCGCGGTCGGTCTTGTCGCACAGACCATGGGGCGCGCGGCCATACGAAACGGGATCGATATCCGCTCCGCCCGGCAGAAACACGCCGTCGAGCGCGTCGTAAATACCGCGCAAGGTCTCGTCATCGACCAAGGGAATCAGCCACGGAATGGCACCGGCGTGGGTCAGCGTGAGGATATACCGCTGGCTCATCACCCACGACGCCGGAATATCCGCCGAGACGCCACCGAGGCTCTGGAGGGTCTGGGTGGGAATTCCGATGATGGGACGACGACGTATGCGCGTGGCTGCTGCAATCATCTACGACCGCTCCATGAAACGCTTCGTGATTTCGGGGCGAACTCCATCCGCTGTTTCCGCCACTACCCGGTCGACGACGGCCTTGAGGTCGCCCGTCTTTTCGAACACCGCCAGTTGTCGATCGGCGCTGGTGCCACCTCGCATGATCTCGAAGGCGTACTCCACCTCGCGACGGCTTCCCAACTCATCCACTACGTCATCCACGAACCATTGTAACATCTCGGAGATCAATTCGCGGGCCGGCAATTCCTGCTGCTTTCCGAAGTCGATGAGCTTTCCGTCCAGTCCGAATCTTACCGCCCGCCATTTGTTCTCTTCCACCATCGCCGACGGGTAGACCCGGAACGTGAGATTGTCGCGCCGGAGCTTCCAAATCTTAGCGACGATCGCCTGTAAGATCGCGCCGAGGCAGACGGCCTCTTCCACGCGGGTGCAGACGTCGCACACGCGGAACTCGAGGGTCGGATAGGCATGATGCGGCCGGACGTCCCACCAGATCTTGGAACCGTCGGGCACCGACCGCGTCGCAACGAGCGCGCCGAGCAATTCCTCGTACTCGGCGTATGATCGCATTATCGGCGGGACGCCAGTCCGGGGAAAGTTTCTGAACACAATGCTGCGATACGATTTCAGCCCGGTACGACGGCCTTGCCAGAACGGAGAGCTCGTGGACAGCGCGAGCACGTGCGGCAGGAGATACCGCGCGACGTTCATGGCCTCGATGAGAAAGTCGTGATCCTCGATCCCGACGTGAATGTGGGTGCCGAAGATGAGCAACTGCTGCGCGAGATCCTGTAAGTCTTCTTTCACACCCGCGTAGCGCTCGAGGGGCGTGATCTCCTGAGCGGTCCACAGGGAAAACGGATGCGAGCCTGCGGCGGCGATGACGAGACCGCTCTTCCCCGCGAGATCCATCACGAGCCCGCGCAGGCGAATCAACTCGTTCCGCAGATCGCTGGGCGTGCGACAGACCTTGCTGCCGATTTCCACCATCGACTGATGGAGCTCGGGTTTGACCTCGTCGAGGATCAGGCGATCGCCGGCGAGGATTTCGGTGATGTACGACTTCAGCTCGCGCGTTACGGGATCGATGATCTGATATTCTTCTTCAATGCCGAGCGTCAGCGATGGCGCCTTCATGACACGGGCCTCCGTTCGGCAATGAAGGTTGGCGTCTGGCTGCCGCCGCCAGCCGTGACGTTGAGCAACGCCGCCGTTGCCAACCGCGTGAGACATCCGTCGACGTGATCGCCGTACGCCACGTACGGCGCGGTATCAACCATCCGATCGACGATCTCGACTCTATCGTTTACAAAACTCGGATACGCTTCTTTCGGCAGCGCGATTCGCTGCTGCACGATGTACGGCTCTGCGAGCGCCGTTTTCAGGGCCGCGGTCCAGCCGGCATCGTCGACCTCCCAGCCGAGGATGATTCCCTTTCCGCCGTATTCGTCGTTGGGCTTGAGCACGAGCTGCTCGCGATTCTCGGCGATGAACGGAAGGAGGTCGACAGCCAATCCTTCGTGGACCGTACGGCGTTCTTCGACGACGCGCGTCCACGGAATTGACGCGTTTATGGCTGCGTGTTCCTCCGCGTCGAACAGCCTTTCGTTGCGCTCGTCGTGCAGCACGGCGAGACTCGCCTTCTTGTGTAGAATCTTGCAGCTCGGCGGATTGACCATACAGACGGCGTGGTCGCGCACTGCTTTCAAAATCGGGTGATCGATGCCGTGGCCGCCGCGCTCAACGAGTTCAGTCAACAGCACGCGCTTGTACACGAGATCGATCACACCGTGCGGGCTCTTGAGCTTTCCAGCAGAGTATTCGACGTCGCTCGGATCGACGATAACGCAGTCGAGTCCCTGCCGCTCGAAGTATTCTTGAAAGAGAACGA
>JBDTAE010000134.1:0-8370 GCA_039924785.1 Gemmatimonadaceae bacterium
CTTTGACCTTCGCTCGTCGCGGTAATGGTGGCCGAGCCGGCGGACACGCCGGTGACCACACCACTTGCACTCACCGTCGCGACGCCCGTCGCGCTTGAGCTCCACGTGATGACGCGGCCGGTGAGGACGTTGTTACTCGCATCCTTTAACGTCGGAACGAGCGTCGTTGTCGCACCGACGACAATGCTTGCCGTCGGCGGCGCGAGGGTCACGCTCGCCACTGGGACCACGGTGACGGTGATCGTCGCGGTGCCGCTTTGCCCTTCACTCGTCGCGGTGACGGCTGCGGAGCCGGCGGCCACACCAGTCACGACGCCTGTCGAACTCACCGTGGCCACGCCCGTCGCGCTCGAGCTCCACGTGATGACGCGGCCGGTGAGGACGTTGTTGCTCGCATCCTTTAACGTCGGGACGAGCGTCGTTGTCGCACCGACGACAATGCTTGCCGTCGGCGGCGCGAGGGTCACGCTCGCCACTGGAACCACGGTGACGGTGATCGTCGCGGTGCCGCTTTGCCCTTCACTCGTCGCGGTGATGGTCACCGAGCCCGCGGCCACACCGGTCACGACGCCTGTCGAACTTACCGTCGCGACGCCCGTCGCGCTCGAGCTCCACGTGATAACGCGACCGGTGAGCACGTTGGCACTGGCATCCTTTATTGTCGGGACCAGCGCAGTCGTCCCTCCAACGAGAATACTCGCGGACGAGGGTGCGAGAAGGACGCTTGCGACCGGTGCGTTCTCGACGGTCACCAATGCTGTCGCACTTTGGCTTTCACTCGTCGCAGTGATTGTCGCGGTCCCCGGTCCGACAGCGGTGACCACGCCGTTCGTCGAGACCGTCGCCACCGACGCCGCGCTGGAACTCCATGTCACAACACGACTCGCAAGCACATTACCGCTCGCGTCCTTCACTATTGCGCCGAGCGTCGCGGTCTGTCCGACCGTCAAGGGCGCGGACGGAGGTACAACGCTCACACTCGCTACCGGCGCGACAACGACCGTCAGTTTTGCCGAAGCAAAGACACCGTCAACGGTGGCGGTGATTGTCGCGATTCCGGCGGAGACTGCACTGGCGATACCGGTGGTTGAAACCGTTGCCACGCCCGGAGCGATCGAGCTCCACGTCACCGTCCGACCGGTGAGCGTAAATCCAGTCGCGTCTTTGGCCGTTGCCGTAAACGCGACCGTTTGCCCGACCGTTACAGTCGGCGCTGGCGGCGTCACGGAGACCGTTGCGACTGGAGCAAGGGTGACGGAAACGCTCCCGCTTCCGGACTTCCCCTCGCTCGTCGCCGTGATTGTGACCGCTCCGGCCAATACGCCGGTCACGAGGCCCGTGCTCGACACAGTGGCAATCGCGCTATTGCTCGACGTCCACGTAACCACGCGTCCGGTGACGGTCGCGCCGCTGACGTCTTGCACGACCGCCGAGAGTTGCGTGCTGCCACGCTCGACGATACTTGTCGACGCTGGCTGCACGGCCACGGTGCCGACTGCAAAAATAGAGATATCTACTCGCGCCGTTGCGCTTTTGCCTTCGCTCGTCGCCGTGATGGTGTCCGACCCGGCGGACAGCGCCGTCACCACGCCCGCGGCCGAGACCGTCGCGACAGCCACGTTCGAGCTCGTCCACGCCACTGCGCGCCCCGTCAACGGCGCACCACTCGCGTCTCGCGGAGTTGCCGTGAGCTGCGTCGTCTGCCCCACTGACATCGAAAGCGGGTTTGGGGAGATGCCGATCGTAGCGATGGGCGCCTGCGTGACGGTGATCGTGGCGACGTCGCTCTTTCCTTCGACGGTTGCCGTGATCGTCGCGGCACCCGTCGCACGCGCAGTCACCGTGCCGGCGGTATCAACGGTCGCAACTGTCGTGTTGCTACTGGTCCATGTGATCGGGCGATCGGCCAACTGATTGAATGCGGCGTCGTAAGCGATGGCGCTGAGCGGAGTCAGGCCTCCGGGAAAGGCATCGATGTGACTCGGCCGCACGACGACGCTGTTGACAGGCGTCTTCTGCACGGTGACGACGGCAACGCCGGACTTTCCGTTCGCATTCGCGGCGACTTGTGTCGTGCCGACGGCGCGTCCCTGCACGACACCGGATGATGAGATTGTCGCGATCGACGTATCGCGGACCGTCCAAACGAACGGCACCCCCGCGATCGTTGCGCCATTCACGTCCGTCGCGACGGCGACGAGCGGGATCGATGCGCCAACCGCCACGGTGCTCGTTGGCGGATTCACGTTGATGGACGCGATTAGTCCGCCGGCGGCCGGCGTCACGTCATTCAGGCTCCCGCCGCACGCCCACAGTAATACGGCAGCGAGCCCGCAGGCGATTTGTCTGCGACGACCGGTTCGCGGCGAACTACGCATGCGATGGAACAACGAGTGGTTCATTTACCAATCGGCGGTTCGAGATAGACCGGCCGTGATCGGTTGACGCGCGTTGCATCGCCGAGTTGCCCGTCGAGATTGTATCCCCAACAAAAGGCTTCGCCGGACAACGTCGTTCCGCACGTGTGCGATCCGAACGCGCTCAGCGACGAGAAGCTATGATCGCCCGCGACCCGAACGGGCTGCACCTGTCGACCGCTTCCGCCGTCGCCGAGCTGCCCGTAGGAATCAAGGCCCCAACAATACGCTTGCCCGCTCGCGTCGATCGCGCACGTGTGCACGGCGCCGGCGGCAATCGAGGTGAAATGCGCATCGGATTTCACGCGCGTCGGTGCAACGCGATCGCTCGTAGTGCCGTCCCCGAGTTGCCCGCTCGAGTTCTTTCCCCAACAATAGGCGTCTCCGCGAGTCGTGATGCCGCATGCGTGCGCGCTACCTGCGGCCATGGCGACGAACGTAAGGCTATCCGCAACGAGAGTCGGTTGTGCGCGATCGACGCTGTCCCGAGTCCCGAGTTGGCCAGAGTTATTCTCACCCCAGCAAAACATGCGGCCGGCGACGCCGAGACCGCAAGTGAAATTCCATCCGGATGCGATCGTCGAAAATCGCCCCGGCGTGACGGCGACGGGCGAGCTCGCGTCCTTTGAAACTCCATTGCCGAGCTGGCCATGTGTCCCCGATCCCCAACACCAGGCCATGCCACTGATGTCGATTGCACAACTGTGCGCTGCGCCAGTTGCGATCGCGCGAAACGTGTGGCCGTCGGCAACGCGTGTGGGAGCCGTGTGTGCGGAGTTTGTTCGATCGCCGAGTTGCCCGCGATCATTGTCGCCCCAACACCAGGCAGCGCCGCCGCGAACGAGCGCGCATGTGTGAGAAAGCCCCGCGGCAACCGCGGTCAATTCCAAATCGCTGTCGATGACAGTAGGGGCCGCGGAACGGCCATTGACGCTTGAGCCAAGTTGACCGCGAGTATTCGCGCCCCAGCAGTATCCGCGTCCGCCGGATGCGATGAGGCATGTATGAGTTCCGCCGGCGACGACGGTCGATCGCGCATTGACTGCGACTGGAGGCGGCGGCGCTTCGACATGCGGCGAGGACGCAATGGCAACGGGTATGTGGCTGGCCCGTGGTACCACAGCCAAGGCTTCGGAGCGGTGCACATCGTTGACCCGCACGGTGCTGTCGCCAAGCGGGGACGCGGGATGTGTCGCGGAAGCCACGCCGGCGGGCGGAGCCTTCGGAGAGTTTAGCGTTTGTGCATGCTGCGTATCTGGAAGTGGTCGGAGTACCGGTGCTGCTTGAAGCGCCGATGGCGTCGGCTGAGGTTGTGGCGATTGCTGCGTGGCGCCGACGTCTCCGCTGCTCGACAGTGCAACATGCTTGGCCGGTGCGGACGGATCTCCAGCTTCGAGCCACGTGTGCAACCCGAACACGCCGCCGGTGAGCAGCGCAATCGCCAACGCCACGAGAGCGGGAATGAGGATGCGGCTTCGCCCCGGTGCGGCTGCCTCTTGGACGTCGTGCACCACGGGCGTAGCGCGTACGATGCGCACCGTGTCGCTTGCGGCACCCTGGAAACCGCCGGCGCGTTTCGACGGAATGCGTCCGTCGAGGGCGTCGATCATCTGCGACACACTCTGCCATCGGTGGTCCGCATTTTTTTCGATCGCCGTCGTAATGACGTTTGCGAGACGCTCTGGGACGTCGTCGCGGATGTCGCGAATGTCCGGGAGATAATCGTGCTTCTGATGATAGAGCAGCGCATAGAGGCTCGCTCCGTCCCACGGTCGCCGGCCGTTCAGCATCTCCCACGCGACGAGCCCCAAACTATAAATGTCGCCGCGTGCATCGACCGCGCCTCCGTCGATTTGCTCTGGCGGCATGTAGGTCGGCGTTCCGATCGCCACGCCGGTCATCGTGAGCTGGGTGTCGGCGCTCGTCGATCGCGCGAGACCGAAGTCGCCAAGGAGCGCATGGCCACTGGTGTCGACGAAGATGTTCTCAGGCTTGACGTCGCGATGAATGATCTGCATCGCGTGCGCCGCATCGAGTCCCGCGGCGACGTCGCGTAGAATCGCCTCCGCGCGTTCCGGCGAGAGCCTGCCCTCGTCCAGAATCACCTGTTTGAGCGTGCGACCGTTGACGTGCGCCATGACGATGGCAACCCGGCCTCCGCCGAGCGGCAATACGTCGCGGATCTTCACGACGTTCGGATGGTCCAGGTCCGCGGCAAGGCGCGCCTCACGCGCAAAACGGGCGAGCGCCTCGTCGTCCTCGAGATGGCTCGACCGAATCAGTTTGATCGCCACTTCTTCGCCCGTACGCTCGTTCCGCGCCAGGTAGACGACGGCTGTGCCGCCCAACCCAAGCTCGCGAATGATCTCGTATTGTCCCTGGAGCGCCGCGCGCGCCGACGTTGCCCGCTCGGCGTTCATGCGCAGGAATACTCCGGACGACGCGGGAATGCGAGATGTCTCATCGGCATGGACGCACGGCGTAACCAGTGTGATCAGTGTGAATGGAACCGCAGCGTTACTTCGCCCAATTCGAGCCGGTCTCCGTCGGTGAGATGCCGATGGCCGTCGCGCGACGAGAGTTCCTCGTCGTTGAGTACGACAGGATTGGTGTGCGAGAGATTCTCCACGACCCACTCCCCTTGGTCGTAGGCCAAGCGCGCGTGCTGACGGCTGACGGTGCGCGAGTGAAGCGTGACATGTTGCACTGAATCGCCGGGCTCGCGTCCGAGAATCAATTCAGTTGGGCGGCCCGGGACGCGCACAAAGCGGATCTCGCGATGGTGCGAATCGCCCGAGACTACTTCGAGGCGGCCGGGAAGAAGTTGAACCGGCTCCTCGATTGGTCTGTGAAAACGAACAGTTTCTGTACCGATCGATTCGCCAATCGGAAGGTTCGCCAGACCCGGCATATGGTCGCGGACCACTCGGAGCGGCCTCTGCTGGTCAGGCGGCGCAGAAGCCGCTGGCGCTGCTCGCGGCTTTATTTCCGTCGCTGTCGGGATCCCTATCGATCCTGCTGTGGTCGGAGATACCACTGGTACAGACGCAGGCGCCAACTCGCTAGCCAGCGGAGTGACGACTGGCGCCACCGCTTGATCGGCGGACCGCGCAGCCGCCGGAGTCGCGGTTGGTCGAGTTTTCGGCGGTGCTGCCGCGGATGCTGACAACATCGCGTTCGCGCGCCAGGATGCAACGTCTTCCGCTGGATAGACAGGAATGAAAAGCGGCGGCACTTCGTCCGATATCTGCACGCGGTTGCTCCGCCAGTGCAGGTATAGAGAGACGGCCACAATCGCGATAACGAAGAAGACGACGATGGCCACGATGAAGACTTCGGGGAAAGGGCTTGGTCCGTCGGCGGACACTGCGGTTGATCGCGCGAGCCATTCCTCGCGACGACCTCAATCCTGGTAGCTGCCTGCCGAACACAGCAATGGTAATTACATCCCCGGTCAGGCCTGCGCGCTTATTACTAGTGCTCTCATAATGGCATCGTGCGTTTTAACAGTCAAATGCTATCTGACGTCAAGAACAGAAATCGGAAGCCGGCTGAACCATTCGTCCGAGCGCAAACTCGGCGTTGGCTTGCACCGGAGCGCGCGACGTTGGCGGTGATTGGAACCGCACTATCTCCCGTCGCGCGTATCATTCGCCGGCGCCGGGAGTGTCGACCGCCGGCGCCCACCCGGACGCGTATCCGGTGTGGAGTACGTCCGGCGAGCCGAGCGACACTGTGTAGTACCACAAGGGCAATTATCCTCGACTCCCGGCCGTGAAGGCTCGCTGGGATCGAACCGAATGCGCGGAGTTTCGCGCCAACACGGAGCGACCGCGCAAGGGGTCGGCGGCAACTGCCCGTGTACTCATCGGCTATTTCGGCGATGGGTTCCACGTTGATGATCTTGCAGGTGGTTGCGTATGGAACTCGCCTTGTTCCTCGCGGAACCGCCAGGCCGGCGGCTCGGCTCGATCCAGCAGCTTCGGTGGGTAGATGTTTGGTTCGATTGCAGCATCGTTCACTGGCGCGCCGAGGCCGGTACGAAGGGCTACAAATGGGACGTTCCGATGCCCGCGGATTTCTTCGAGACCGTGCGCGGATTCCAGCGCGCGCTGGGCGCAGTCGGTGGATGCGTGTTCGCGGCACCGAAGGCGCGCGATGGCATCATGGACGGCCAACTGTTTGACAAGTGGTTGAGCGTGGCAGAGAGGAAGGCCGAGCTACCGAAACTGGAGCGCGGCCTTTGACACCCTACAGACGGAAATGCGCCATCGAACGCAAGCACCTTCCGCTGAAGGACGTCGCGGCGGCCGGTGGTTGGAAGGATGTGAATACACTGCTAGACGTCTACCAGCAATCCGACGAAGAGTCGGTGCTCGCCGTGACCAGCGAAACGCGGAAGCTGCGCGAGCGAGGTGTCGCCTAGCTAGCGTCGAGAACGGGGAGAAACTCGACCGAAACTCGACCAAAGCTGGGAAAGCACAAGGCACCGCGACGAGAGAGCATTGCGGTGCTTTTGAGTTATAAATCGGGACGGTGGGATTTGAACCCGCGACCCCCTGAACCCCATTCGGGTCCGACAACGTGCTCCACGCCTGCAAAGTCGCGCAGAATCGCACGTTACCGCACCTGACTACCTGCAGACTCGTGAATGGGTTTGGCGCCTTTTGAGGCGCAAAACATACCCCACATACCCCAACACAGTTGTGTTCGACTGCCCGATTTGAAACTGCGCATTCAAGCATTCTGAATTCGTTCGACGAACGCTCGGACACGTTCCATTGCCTCGTATGCGTCACGCACCGGCAGGTCGAGCTCAAGAGCAAGCGTCGCGAAGGGCTCGACCCAGTGCGGCGGCACTTCTAAGACGGGTGGCCAAGCATGCGTGCGACGGCTCTCGAAGACGAGCTCACACGCCTCCCGAAGCCCACTGTTGTCGGTGACGAGGGCCTCCATCAGCAGTACGTCCACCAAGTCCTTGAACCGCTCGTTTCGTTTTCCAGCGCGTGGCGGCAGCGTCATCCCGTGGAGCTTCTGCGCGATGTGCATACGAAGCGGCAAACAGGCCAGCTCATACGGCCCAGAGATTCCGATCGCGTCACGCAGTGGAACGGCCGGCACGAGTTCGACGTCCGCCTCTCCGGATTCGGCGCGCGCAACGTCGACGATGATGCTGGTCCACGTTCCGCCCCGATACGTGACCGCAAACTCGACACTGATTGTGCGGTTCTCGAGAATAAGCGGCTCGCCTTTGCGGCGAAAAGTGAACCCTTGATAGCCATCAGCATCGCCAGTCGTCACCGCTTGTTCGAGCGCGCGAGCGAGATCGACATCATGATGATGCAGGACCAGATCGATGTCCTTCGTCGCACGCGCTCGGTCCTTGAGACGAAGTTCGAGAGCGACGCCGCCTTTGACCGTGAATCGATATCCCTGGCCCCGTTCTTTGGATTGCTCGAGGACGCCAGCCAACATCATGTACGAGATCCATCCTCGAACACGGCCTTCGCTGACTCCGAGGTCTTTCGCATACGCGCGCGCATATCTCGCCAGTACGCCCGCCGATGGTGGCGGCCCGGCGGGCGGCTTCGGTCGTGGTCCGGTCACCGATGCCGCGCTCCGCGTTTCGCTGCGGCCGTGCGCTTCGGTTGACGTGCCTTCGGCGACGGCGCGCCGACGTTCGCTTTGACTGAGCCCTTTCTTTTCGGTCGAATTGCTTTGTCCGGCCCTTCGCCAAGCAATTCGCGCAAGAGACCGTCTGCCTGGGCATGCGTCAGTCGTCCTGTACGCCTTCCATCAGCGATGGCCCGGCGAACCAGTGCCGGTCCCACGTGGGCGGCATGTACGTCGTGAATCGTTCGCACCGGGGTCGTGACTGGAACACCTTCAACGATCTGCAGATCGTCCGGAGTGAGCGAATCAACGTGCACGACGAGGTGTGACGGCACTATTC
>JBDTAE010000135.1:0-10075 GCA_039924785.1 Gemmatimonadaceae bacterium
CCTATGTCGACGAACGCTGCCTGAATTCCTGGAAGAACGGCTTCAACCCGTCCCAGATAGATGTCGCCGACCATGCGGCGCGTCTCCGGACGGTCGACCAGAAGCTCAACGAGCTGGTCGTCCTCGATTATGGCGACCCGCGTTTCCCGCGGATTCGCGTTGATCAGAATTTCTCGTTTCATCGGTGTCCGGCGCACGCCCAACACCCGGCGACTCGACGGGATTGGCGTGGCGGAAATGCAGAGAGTGTGGAGCGGGCCGTGCTTGGCGACGATCGCCGACGGCAGCACGCAAGAGATTTGTCCGAAGCGTCCGGGTGATCGTCCACGCCTGTTCCAGTCGGAGCGGCGTGCGATCGGCCAGCAGGAGGAGGCCTTGCACCGGAAGTAGGACGAGCGCGAAGAGCACGGCCAATGCAGCGTCAGCCGAACCCGCGCGCAATACGCCCATGGTCCGCATCGAGTCGCCGAGCGGAGAGAGGGCGGAAGAAGCGATAAATGCAGTCACGGCTTGTAAGTAAGCCGCATACGGTCACTTTGGCTACTGTGCCGGGCGCTGCCGGTAGGTGTAGAGGCGGACTCGGTGAATGTTGAACTGGCCCGGATGACGTTCACGCCGCGAGGATCAGATGAGATCCTTCAACAGATGTCGCGCAATGACGATTCTCTGAATTTCGGACGTGCCTTCGCCAATCTCGCAGATCTTGGCGTCGCGCATGTAGCGCTCCACCGGATAGTCCTTGGTGTACCCGTACCCGCCGTGCAACTGCACCGCCGCGATCGTCGCGCGCATGGCGAGCTCCGAGCAAAACAGCTTGGCCATCGCGGCCTCCTTCGAGAACGGCTTGCCGTTCTGCGCGAGCCACGCGGCGTGATACATCAGATGGGATCCGGCCTCGATTTCAGTCGCCATATCGGACAGTTGGAACTGCACTCCTTGGAACAGCGCGACCGGCTGACCGAACTGTTTGCGAGTGCTCGTGTACTTGAGCGCCTGCTCGAACGCGCCTTCGGCAATGCCCAGAGACAGCGCCGCGATGCCGATGCGGCCGTTGTCGAGCGTCTTCATGAAATTCGTGAACCCGCCGCCCTCTTCGCCGAGCAAATTCTCCACCGGCACCTCGACGTCTTCCATGATCAACTCGGCCGTGTCCGACGCGCGCCATCCGAGCTTGTCCTCCTTCTTCCCCGCGCGAAAGCCAGGCATTGCGGGAAGCGAAGGCTCATGGCCCACACCACACGCCGCCGCGCCGACGGGATCGCTCGTCGGTTTCGTGAGAATGAACGAGCTGATTCCTTTGGTGCCTTTCGACGGATCTGTAACCGCGGTGACGGTGAAGATCTCGCCGACGCTGCCGTGCGTGATGAAGCGCTTGGTGCCATTGAGGCGATAGCGGTCGCCGTGCTTCACCGCCGTGGTGCGCGTTCCGCCGGCGTCGCTGCCGGCTTCAGGCTCCGTGAGGCCGAACCCGCCCATGACCTTGCCGCTCGCGAGGAAAGGCACATAGCGCTTTTGTTGCTCCGCCGTTCCGAACTTCACGATCGGTGATGTGCCGAGGGTCGTGTGCGCGGAAATAGTGAGTCCGTGCGACGCATCGACCTTGGCGAGTTCCTGGATCACGATCATGAAGCTGATCGTGTCGAGCCCCGCTCCACCGAGGTCCTCGGACCACGGCACGCCAAGGAGTCCGAGGTCGCCCATCTTGCGGATGTTGGCCCACGGGAAAGTCGCGTCAGCGTCGTGCTTGGCGGCGACGGGTGCGACTTCATCGCGCGCAAACTCGCGGACCATTTCACGGGTCGCGAGATGTTGTTCGGAAAAATAGAGAGAATCGTCCATGGGGAGCGCTAATGGATAATGGCGAATGGCTGATGGCGACTACGCCGCCTCCGTGTCATCCGACGATCGAAGCACATCGAGGAATCGTTCGCCGTACTTCTCAAGTTTAACCGGTCCCACGCCGCGAATCTGACCCAACGCGTTCGCCGTCGTGGGACGTCGAACCGCCATTTCCCCGAGCGTGCGATCCGGAAACACTACGTACGCGGGAACGTTTTCGCTCTTGCTCAGCGTTCGCCGGAGATCGCGCAGCCGCGCCAGCAGCGCCTCCTCCGCGCCGGAGAGTACCGGCGCATCCTCAGCCTGAGCGACACGATCGTGCTCGGTCGTCTTTCGGCGCTGTGGTTTCTTGCTCGGCCCGCCGCGCGACGACGGCGCCCCGCCTCGCTCGACTTCGATCGTGGTACCGAGGCAGTTGTCGCAGCCCTCGCAGGAAATGCGGGCCGCCGGGTCGCCGAAATACCGCAGCACGAAACCGCGACGGCAGCCCTTCGTATAGGCGTACTGCTGCATACTGTCGAGCTTCTGCAGATCCGCCTTTCGCCGACGGTCGATGAGTGCCCAGTCGATTCGAAACGCGGTGATCGGCTTCTTTGGCGACGTCAGCGCGGCGCCAGTGCCGGCTCGCTTCCATTGGACGAACTGGCGCGCCTCGAGCCCGTCGAGCATCTGCATCGCTCTGCTCCCGCGGCCGAGTCCAGGAGGCAGTCCATCGAGGTCGATCGTCGCACCGTCGGACAAACCGTCGCCGGCGATACGCCACAACGCGCGCAACAGTGCGAGCTCCAGCGACGCACCGGATACGTCGCCGCCGAGCTCGCGCTTGATTCGCTCGGGCGTTGCGAGCAGCCGTACGACGACGCGCGCGCCGCCTTCACGCATGATGCTGTACGCGCCAGCCGACGTGAGAATACGCAACGCGCTTTCGACGTCGCGCGGACCAGCTTTGATCTTGAGCTTCGCGGCGAGTTCTTCCGGCGCGAGATCTACGCCACCTTCGGCATTCGCGTTGCGGCGAAGCACGTCATACACCTCTTCGACGAGCGTGCGGTCGGGATATGCACCCTTGATGAAAAACTCATGCGTGAAGCGATCGGGAAAGGCGTGCAGGAGGTAACACGCCGCGTCCTTTCCGTCTCGTCCCGCGCGGCCCGCCTCCTGATAATACGCCTCGAGCGTGCCAGGCATCGCGTAGTGAATCACCATTCGCACGTTCGCCTTATCGATGCCCATTCCAAACGCGTTGGTGGCAACGATTGCGCGCACCTTCTCGTTCATGAACGCATCCTGCACGGTGCGGCGGCGCTCGTCGTCGAGCCCGGCGTGATACGCCGCGGATTTCAGCTTCGCACGATCGAGCAGCAGCGCGATGCGCTCGACGGCTTTTCTCGTCGACGCATAGACCACCGTCAGTCCGGGCGACTCGCGGAGGAGATGCACGAGCGCGTCGTCCTTGTCGTGATCGGTCTTCACCGGCAGCACATGATACGACAGGTTCTTGCGATCGAACCCGGTGATGATCGTCGTCGGCGACTCGAGGCCGAGCTGCGCCACGATGTCCGTCCGCACGTGCGGCGTCGCGGTCGCGGTAAGCGCGACGGTGGGCGGATTCCCCAGCTTCTCGCGCACCTGCGCAATGCGCAGATAGCTCGGGCGAAAGTCGTGGCCCCACTCGCTGATGCAATGCGCCTCGTCGACCGCGAGCAGCGACACCCCGGATTCGCGCAGGCGCTCGGCGGTCTTGCCGAAATCGAATCGCTCCGGTGCGACGTAGAGCAGCTTGATCTCACCGCGAACGGCTTTGTTCAGGCGATCAGAGATCTCTGAACCCGTCAGCGTGCTGTTGACGAAGGTCGCGGGCAGACCGCGAGCGGCGAGCGCGTCGACTTGATCCTTCATCAGCGAGATCAGCGGCGAGATCACAACCGTCAGCTTCGGCAGCATCAGCGCCGGCACCTGGTAGCACAGCGATTTGCCGCCGCCGGTTGGAAGCACCACGAGCGTATCGTTGCCGGCGAGGACGGACTGCACGGCGGCCTCCTGTCCGGGGCGAAATGCCGGATAGCCGAAATGCTCCTTCAGGGCGGCGCGTGCGTCTTCGACGGTGTGCGGTGCGGTCATGCCTGCACGGTGCGCAGGTGACGCGCGCGATGCGTCACCATCGTATCGCACGTCGGAGCGTTCCAACGCGCTGCCGTCGCCATCACGTCATCCGCGCGGACAAGCCGCGCGTGACCGCGCACCTCATCACACGGCGCGCGCGAAATGTCCGCGCGTAAACTCGGCTCCCACCGTTTGACGAATCGCATCGACATCGGGACGCACACCACCCGCCAAGGCATCGAGAGCGCGGCGATACCCGCGCACGATCGCAGCGATGTCGTCGCCGGGAACGTTGAACACGACCGAGAACGCGCGAATGCCCGCGCGCCACAGCTTTGGCATGAACTCCGATCCGTCGACAGGACGCGAATGCAGCAGACGATTGCGGCACGCCGAATCCGTCGCGACCGGGAACGTATAGCCCGTCGGATCGGTGAGCGTGACGTTCGGGTGCTTCTGGACGCAGAGATCGCGACAAGTAGTGACTTCGCGATCGAACGCCGCCGAAAGCACGCAATGTTCGAGCGTCATTCCCTCCGGGCGACCGTATACGAACACGTCGAAGCCATTGCCGTCCCACGGCGCGACAAGCTGCGTCAGCTCGTCCGTCGTCAACTCCACCGACGCCGTGATTCGTTTCGCACCGAGCGCAAAGATCTCCGCCGCGGTGTGCGCATTGAAGACGTTGAGCGCATAATCGCCAACTACGTCTCGGCCTTCCTTCCCTAATTCCGCGACCAACCCGAGGTGCCCGCTCAGCATTGGCATCCCAAGATCGAGCCACTTTTGAATACTCTTACGGTCTTCCGGCCGAACGATCGTCGGTGTTCGAAGGCGGAACGCAATTCCGCGCGACGCGAGGTTCTCCGCCAGCGCGCGAATCCGCGAGACCGGCGGCGTGGGATGGCGCAGGAACGGGTCGAGGCAGATTTCCGTCGCGCCGGCGGCCGCTGCCGACTCGGCATCGTCGACGTTGTAGACCTGCACCGACAGAATGAATGGGCTCTTGCTCTCATTCGCGTCGGGTGTCTGAGCGGCGGATGCGCGAACTGGAGCCGTCGCCACCGCAGTCTCGATCTGCGCGCGGCGCTCGGCAGTGCGCGCTTCAGTCGCCCAATCGCGGCGCAGCAGCAATTGTTCGACGGCCTGCTGGCGCAGATGATTCTGCTCGCTCACGGGCAAAAACAATTCGATGCCGAGCGCGGTGATATCGAGCGAGCCGAGCACGAAGGGCGTGTCGCCGAGTCGCCCGAGTTGATCGCGCAATGAGGCGGCGTCGAGCGAACGCTTCGTCGCGATGGAGAGTGTGATCTCGCTGCGAACGGTGACCATCTCACCGCTGCTCGTGAACACGGCCTTGAGCGGCGTTCCGGCCGCGCCAAAGAGGCGGATGTCGAGACGTGCCTTCTTGACGCGAATGTCCTGCGGCATCGCGGCGAAGCTAGCGCGAGCTTTCTCTAACAGCTTTGCTTCCGACGTTCGCACCACGCTCCAGCCCGCGTCGACGCGCGTTCGCGTCTCGATGGCCTGTCGCGTCGCCGCTCCGCGCGACGGAAGCGTTCGCACGGCGCCTACGCTGAATCCCACCGTCGGTCCTCCGACGTGTCCCTGCGCCTCGAAGCCGAGGCCGTCGCCGACATGCAGGGGCACGGAGACGTCAACGATCAATTCGCCCTTCTCCCAGCCCACAACGGTTCCGATGGCGATTCCACGATTGTCGGGCTGCGTGCGCGTGACGTACTCGCGTCCCTCGCGCCCACCGTACATCCCACCGGTGAATCCCCGGCTGAAGATCTGCACGAGCGGCTCCACGTCGGCGGGCGACGGCGGCGTTTCTTCCCCACGCTCGAGCCGATCCAAGAACTCTCGATAGGATTGTGTAACAGTTGCCACGTACTCCGGCTTCTTCTTGCGTCCCTCGACCTTCAGACATGCGATCCCGGCGTCGGCGATCTCGGCAAGATGGTCATAGGCGCCGAGGTCTTTGGCCGAAATGAGGTAGCCGCGATCGAGCTCTGCGTTCGTGGTCACGTCCGTGAGCACGTAATCCTTTCGGCATGACTGCGCGCACGATCCACGATTGGCGCTGCGCTCCGAGATCATGCCGGACATGTAGCACTGTCCAGAATACGAAATGCACAATGCGCCGTGCACGAACGTCTCGAGTCCGAGATCGGGCACTGCAGCGCGAATCGCGCGAATGTCATCGAGCGTGTTCTCGCGCGCGAGGACGATGCGATCGACGCCGAGTCCGTCGACGACCGCCGCGCCGGTCTCGTCGTGCACGGTCATCTGCGTCGAGCCGTGGATCTCGAACGCCGGGTATACGGTTTGAATCATCCTGATCAAGCCGATGTCCTGCACGATTACCGCGTCGATCCCGCGATCAATGCAATCGCCTAGCAGCAGCAGCGCATCAACCATCTCTGCGGGCTTGATCAGCACATTGAGGGTCAGGTAGATGCGGCGCCCGCGCTCGTGCGCGATACGGCACGCTTCGCCGAGCTCATCGAGCGTGAGCTGGGCGCCTTCGTCACGGGCGTTGAATTTCGAGGCGCCGAGATAGACGGCGTCCGCGCCATTGGCGACTGCGGCGCGAACTGCGTCGAGCGAACCGGCCGGGGCTAAGAGCTCGGGGATACTGCGGTGTGCCATAGCCATGCAATATAGCTGGCTGCCACGCGTGCGACCGCCGCGCTGTCACCGAACGATGCAATCGTGAATTAGCCGGCTGTGATGCGTTTTAGCCGACTCTTAGCCACCGTTTAGCCACGGATTTCCGCGGAGTCTGTGCGAAACAGCGCGGATACGACAGGTCGCCAGTCTCGGCGATGAAATCGGAAACTCCGATCAGGAAACACAAGACAAAGGCGCCTTTGTTTGTGCGACCAGACGAGCATTGCGGCAAGGAGTTGAAGGGCCACATTCATGCTCGTGAGCTGCCATTGTGCGGACGCTCTTTCCGCGGATCTCGTTGTTTCCTCTCCGCGCAATTCCGCGGCAAAAAGGATTCCGAGGCAAAAAGGATTCCGAGGCCGCAAGGGAGTCTGCGCTAAGGCGACGACGACGCCTCGTCCTCGGACGACTCCGCGCGGCGCTTGAACAACCTCAACATTGTGGCGGCCGCGAAACACCCGATGCCGACATACTTGAGCAAGTCGTTATCGACGCGGCTGCCAGACCCCCACGCAATCATCCCGATGACGAGGAGTGCAATTTGAATCTCAGTGCGACGCATCGCGAACATGATTGCTCCCCTCACCTGGTGGCTACGCCTTCGGAACCTCGTTGTCCGGCACGTCAAGCACCAGTCGCAGCATCGCCGTGGAAAAGACCTTTCCCTGCGCGTCGGTCTTGAGCGACAACGTCCCGCCGCCGTCGAGCGCCCCGTGCAACAGGAAATTGAGCGCTCTCAGATTGGGAAGCTCATAACGGTCGACGTGACCGGTGATCACCGGCTTGAAATGCGCCTCGACGCGCTCCGTGGTCAGGTACTTGGCGAGAATCGGATACCATTCGGGCTTGAGCGCAATGACTCCGACATTCGCGGTGTCGCCTTTGTCGCCGGAGCGGGCGTGCGCGATGTCGAGCAAGCGAATCTTCATGAGAGCACCTCGACCTTCGTCTGCACGACACGTTTGTCGACGAGCGCCGGCCAGTACGCCACGATCTCCTCGACCTTCGGGCGACCCGCCGCAAACCCCGTCACACTCGGCGGACCATTGAGGACCATCGGGATGAGCTCGCGCGTAAAGCGCTCGACCATCGCTTTATCTTCGCCGCGAACGCCGACGCGGAGCTGAACCTCCGGCGGATCGCCGGGATCTCCGGCAAGCGGTCCGTGCGTCGCCGATGCGCCGACGAACTCAGTGAGGATGTGGTCGAACTTGAGACCCAGGTTGACGAGTCGCTCGCGCAGCACGCGATCGGCAAGCTGTGCTTTCGGAAGCGCATCGGGCCACGAATACACAAGCGTGCCCACGGCCTTGTAGCCGGCGCGATACGCGATGGAGACCTTGAGCATGTCCGTCGCCGGACGACCCTTGATGCCGAAGACACGGACCCTGTTCTCGCCGGCTTGCTCGAGGTGGATGCTCGTGAAGTCGGCGATGACGTCCGGCGTGATGTACGAGTGCGGATCACCCATCTCGTACACGAGTTGCTCTGTCACGCTCGGCACGGTAATGCGACCTCCCGTACCGGGGTGCTTCACGATGTAGAACGTTCCGTCGGCCGAGGCTTCGACGATGGGATAGCCGACGTTTGCGAGATCTGGAATAGTCTGCCAGTCAATGAGGCAGTTGCCACCCGAGCATTGCGCGCCGCACTCGATGATGTGGCCCGCGATGATTCCGGCTGCGAGTCGATCCCAATCGTCACCCTTCCAACCGAATTCGAACCGCAGCGGGGCCATCGTGAGCGCGGTGTCCGTCGACCGACCGGTGATGACGATGTTCGCGCCCTTGGCAAGCGCCTCGACGATCGGAACGGAACCGATGTACGCGTTCGCCGAAAGCACGCGATCGCGTATGGTCGACAGCGCTTCGCCGGTTTCCATGTTCTTGAGCGGATGTCCGCTCGCAAGTAGCTCGTCGATGCGCGGAAGGAGGTCGTCGCCCGTGACGACGCCGATGCGGAGCGCGTCGCCCGCGCCGTGTTTCTTGGCGAGCGCGCGAACGGCCGCCGCGCAGGCCGGCGGGTTCACGCCGCCCGCGTTCGCGATCACGCGCACGCCCTTGTTCACCACCGCCGGCAACACGCTTTCGATCGCACCGATGAAGTCGCGCGCGTACCCCATGTTCGGGTCGCGCTCTTTCTGCTTTTGCAGAATGCTCATGGTCACTTCGGCGAGATAGTCGAGCATCAGGTAGTCGACCTGCCCGCCCTCGACTTGCCGGCGCGGCGCCTCGAGCCAATCGCCCCAGAAGCCCTGCCCCGATGCGACGCGCACGACGCGGTCGCCGGATTGGTTCGTGCCCATTAATGCCTCATGCGTCGTCAAAGTGTGCGGGGAGCACGAACGCCCCGAGGTGCGGTCCCGGATTCTGCAGTGCCGAACGCAGTGCCAACGCGAGTGTGTCGCGCGTCTCTTCCGGGTACACGATTGCGTCGATGTAGCCGCGCGCGCCGGCGTAGCGGGCGTCGAGTTGGTGATCGTAGTCGGCACGCATTTCCGCGACCGATTCCTGCACCTCTTTCGGCAGCGGCTTTCCTGTCGCTTTAGCAGTTTCGAATGCGCGGCTGTGCACAGCCTGCACGGCGGCCTCGCCTTCCATCACCGCCATTCGGCCGGTGGGCCAACTAAAAATGAAGTCGGGATCGAAGCCCTGGCCCGCCATTGCATAGTAGCCTGCACCTGAAGCGTGATTGATCGTGAGCACGATCTTCGGCACGCGCGCGGTCGCCATCGCTTCGACGAACCGCGCACCGGCGCGAATGATTCCTTCGTGCTCTGCTTCAGGACCAACCATGAACCCCGACACGTCCTGCACGAACAGCAGCGGAATGCCTTCGCGATCGCAGCGATCGATGAAGAACGCGACCTTTTCCGCGCTCTCCGCGTAGAGAATTCCGCCAAAGCGCGGCTTCTCGCCCGGGCGCCCCTTGATGAGACCGCGCTGGTTCGCGATGACGCCAACTGGAATTCCGTCGATGTGACCGTCGCCGCAGATCATCTCTTTCGCAAGGTTGATCTGGAACTCGTCGAGCTTGCCGTTGTCGAGGATGTTTTGAAGGATCGCGTGCATGTCGTATGACATGCGATGGTCGGCCGGCAGCAGGTCGTACAGTCCTTCGCCTGACGCACCATCGACCTTGCCGTGACCGGCGGGACGATGGCGCGGCGGCGCGAGCATGCTCACGAGGTCGCGCAGTTTGGCGAGACAGGCGTCATCGTCGTCGACGGCGTAGTGCGCGACGCCAGAGATCTCGCTGTGCGTCACCGCGCCGCCGAGCGTCTCGCCGTCGATGGTCTGGCCCGTGGCGCCCTTTACCAGATTCGGTCCGCCCAAACCCATGAACGACGTGCCCTTCACCATCACGATCAGGTCGGACAAGGCCGGCAGATACGCTCCGCCCGCGATGCACGGGCCCATGACGGCGGCCAGTTGCGGGATGCGTAAGTATTTACGCA
>JBDTAE010000136.1:0-10147 GCA_039924785.1 Gemmatimonadaceae bacterium
AAGAATGAGATCGTGCCGATCGAAATTCCCGGCAAGAAGGGTCCGACGGTCGTCGACACCGACGAAAGCATTCGCCGTGACACTACTGCGGAGTCGCTCGGCAAGTTGCGTCCGGCGTTCCCCGGCAAGGAAAAGAACGAAGAACTCTCCGTCACCGCGGGCAACGCGTCGAGCTTGAACGACGGCGGTGCGGCACTCGTCGTGACGTCGGAAGCGTATGCTCGCGCGCATGGACTCAACATCCTCGCGCGCATCGACGCGTATGCGACGGGCGCCGTCGAGCCGCGCGATTTGTTCTTCGCGCCGGTCAAGGCCGTCGAAAACCTGATGAAGAAGAGTGGCACGAAGATCGGCGACTACGATCTCATCGAGGCGAATGAAGCGTTCGCGTCGCAGGCGTTGGCCGACGGCGCCGGACTCGGTTGGGATTGGGATCGCGTCAACGTCAACGGCGGCGCGATTGCGCTCGGTCATCCGATCGGCGCGAGCGGCGCTCGTGTGTTGACCACGCTGTTGTACGCGCTGGCCGATCGTGGCGCCGAACGCGGCCTCGCGACGCTGTGTCTTGGTGGCGGTGATGCGGTGGCGTTAAGCGTGTCGCGCGTCAGCTGACGCGCAGTCGCGGTTGAGCGCCCAGCAGTTCTTCTATACTGAAGACGGCGCACTCCGAGGGGGGTGGCGGATCATCGCGTTTTTCGTCGCGTCCTCCGTCGCCACGCTCGTTGCTGCATCATTCGCGGGGCCGCTCGTTTCGATGGGGCTCGAAGCCGCGAACCTTCGCGGGCTGTCGAACCAATATGTCGTCGAGCTCATTGGGCTGATCGCAGGCACCGCGTTCGTCCTTCAAGTCATCGACAAGCGTCCGTGGCGAGACGTATGGCTCGGCCGCGACGCACTTCGCCCCGCCATGGTGATCCTCGGCTTTGCGGTCGGCGCGCTCGCGATCGGATTGCCAATTCTCTCATTGATCGAAGTCGGCTGGCTGCGCGAAGCCGCCGGTCCGGCCGGCGCGTGGAGCGGAGCGGCGCTGCGCGTGTCGCTCATGCTGCTTCCCGCCGCGCTCGTCGAAGAGCTGCTGACGCGAGGGTACGTGTTGTCCGTGCTGCGCGAGAGCTGGGGGTGGACGGCCGCGATCGTGCTCACGAGCGTCGTGTTCGGGTTGATCCATCTCGAGAATAACGGCGTCAACGTCATGTCGGTCTCGCTGGTCATCGTCGCGGGCTTCTTTCTAGCCGTCGTCGTCTACGTCACGAAAAGTTTGTACGCGGCGTGGATGGCCCATTTCGCGTGGAACTGGACCATGGCTGTACTCTTCCATACCGCCGTGAGCGGTTACCCGCTCGAATCGCCGTCCTACCGTTATGTTGATGCGGGGCCGGACTGGGCCACCGGCGGCGAGTGGGGGCCCGAGGGCGGCCTGCCCGCTGGATTGGGAATGGGTGCGGGAATGGGTGTGCTCTTTTTCGTGAAGCGGCGCGGCGACCGATCGCGCCTCAAAGAATCCGTACGCTGACGCTTCAGGAGACATGACAATGGCGGAACGCATCGCCGTGATCGGTGCAGGGCAGATGGGGAACGGAATCGCGCACGTGTTTGCCGCTAACGGCTTCGACGTCACGATCATCGACGTCTCCGCGGCGGCGCTCGAGCGCGGCAAAGGCACCATCGCTTCGAATCTCGACCGGCAGATCAAGAAGGGCACGCTGCAGGCGTCCGACAAAGACGCGATCCTCGGACGAGTGGACACGCAACAGTCGATGGATGCGGCGAAAGGCGCGGGGTTGATCATCGAGGCGGCCACCGAGAACAGAGATCTCAAATTCAAGATCTTTGGCGACCTCGACGCCGTCGCCGCTCCGGATGCGATTCTCGCGACGAACACCAGCTCGATCTCGATTACGGAGATTGCCGCGCGCACCAAGCGCCCGGAGAAGGTGATCGGCATGCACTTCATGAATCCCGTGCCGGTGATGCAGCTCGTCGAGATCATTCGCGGCTTGGCGACGTCCGACGAGACGACCAATCGCGTCGTCGAACTGAGCAAGGCGGTCGGCAAGACTCCAGTCGAGGTTCAGGATTTCCCCGGATTCGTCGCGAACCGAATCCTGATGCCCATGATCAACGAGGCGATCTACTGCGTGATGGAGGGCGTCGGAACGCCGGACGCAATCGACACAGTGATGAAGCTCGGCATGAATCATCCGATGGGCCCGCTCGCGCTCGCCGATCTCATCGGCCT
This sequence comes from Gemmatimonadaceae bacterium, assembly GCA_039924785.1. Taxonomy (GTDB): domain Bacteria; phylum Gemmatimonadota; class Gemmatimonadetes; order Gemmatimonadales; family Gemmatimonadaceae; genus JAQBQB01. The sequence continues at coordinate 2,240 of JBDTAE010000136.1, forward strand.
CGACACATGCCTCGCCATTCTCGAAGTGCTCCACGACGGGCTTGGCGATCCGAAGTACCGTCCGTGTCCACTGCTTCGCAAATACGTCGCGGCCGGCTGGCTGGGTCGCAAGTCGAAGCGTGGTTTCTACGCATACTGAGCGCGCGCGGCTCGTCCGCGTAACGCCGTCATCCTACTCGAATGGCCTGGGCTCTCACACCACTCACTGAAGAACAGCGCGCGATTCAATCGGTCGCGCGCGAGTTCGCCAACACCGAGTTGGCGCCGCACGTCGACCAATGGGATCGCGACGCGTACTTCGAACCGTCGCTTCCCGCAAAGCTCGGCGCGCTCGGGTTTCTTGGCATGATGATTCCCGAGCAATACGACGGCATGGGTTTGGAGACGCTGACGTATCTCGTCGCGCTCGAAGAGATCGCCATCGTCGACGCGTCGACGGCGGTCATGCTCAGCGTGCACAATTCGCTCCCGACGCAGATGCTTCTCAAGTGGGGAACTGAGGAGCAGAAAGAGCGTTTTCTAAAGCCGATGGCGCGGGGCGAATTGCTCGGCGCGTTCGCGTTGTCTGAAGCCGAAGCGGGCTCCGACGCCGCGTCGCTGCAGACGCAGGCCGTTCGCGACGGTAATGATTGGATCTTGAACGGCACCAAGGCATGGGTCTCGAGCGGCACGAAGGGCGAGGTCATCATCGCGATGGCGCGCACCGATTCGCCCGACGATCGCAAGGGCGCGCGCGGGATCAGTGCCTTTATCATCACGCCCGATCTTCCCGGCTTCAACGTCGGAAAGAAAGAGGACAAGATGGGCCTGCGCGCATCGCCGACGGTGCAACTCCATTTCAGCGACATGCGTGTGCCCGCGGATCGATTGCTTGGAGACGTCGGCAACGGCTTCATCTACGCGATGCAATCGCTCGACAATGGGCGGCTCGGCATCGCAGCGCAGTCGGTCGGCATTGCCGAGGCGGCGTTGCGGGCGTCCGCTGCATATGCCGCCGAGCGCAAGCAGTTTGGCAAGCCGATCAAGGAGTTTCAGGCGATTCAGTTCAAGCTCGCCGACATGGCGACGCGAGTGTCGTCGGCGCGCGCGTTGCTGCACGCTGCGGCGACTGCGAAGGACCGTGGCGAACACATCACGCAATTCAGTTCGATGGCGAAGTTGTCCGCGAGCGAAACGGCAATGTGGGTCACCACGCAGGCCATTCAGATCTTCGGTGGATACGGCTACGTGAAAGACTATCCTGTCGAACGGTGGTTCCGTGACGCCAAGGTCACGGAAATTTACGAGGGCACGTCGGAGATTCAACGAATCGTCATCGCTCGCGAGTTGTACTCACGGTAGGCTCCGTCGCGGCTCTCTTCCTTCAACCTCAACCTCTTATGAAACTTTTCGATACAATCGCCGACATGGGACACGAGCAACTCGTGCTCTGCCAGGATTCGGCGTCCGGTTATCGCGGCATCATCGCGATTCATAGCACGACGCTGGGCCCCGCGCTCGGTGGAACCCGTTTCTGGAATTACGCGAGCGACGAGGATGCGATCGTCGACGCGCTGAGGCTCGCGCGCGGCATGACGTACAAGAACGCGGTGGCCGGCCTCAACCTCGGCGGCGGAAAATCCGTGATCATCGGCAACAACAAGACCGTCGATCGCGAAATGATCTTCCGCGCGCACGGCCGCTTCGTCGAGAGCATGGGCGGGCGATACATCACTGCCGAGGATGTGGGGACGAGCACGGCGGATATGGACTACGTGCACATGGAGACCGACTACGTGAGCGGCCTCGCGGGTCGTTCCGGCGATCCGTCGCCCGTTACGGCGCACGGCGTGTTTCGCGCGATCCAGGCGTCGGCGAAGGAACGCTGGGGCTCGGACAATCTCAGCACGAAGACGATCGCGATTCAGGGCTGCGGCCATGTCGGCTACTATCTCGCGAAAGAATTGCACGAGGCGGGCGCAAAGCTCATCGTGACCGACATCGACCCCGAGCGCGTGAAGCGCGTCGTCGTCGAATTCAACGCGCGCGCCGTCGGTGCCGACGAGATCTACGGAGCGCAGGCGGACATCTTCGCGCCGTGCGCGCTGGGCGCGATCATCAATGACAAGACCATTCCGCTGCTCAAGTGCGAGATCGTCGCGGGTGCGGCGAACAACCAGCTGCTCGAAGAGCGTCACGGCGACGAACTCGTCACGCGCGGCATCATGTACGCGCCGGACTACGTCGCGAACGCGGGCGGTGTGATCAACGTCTACAGCGAGCTCGCGGGTTGGACGACCGAGCGTTCACTTCGCAAGGCCGACGAGATCTATGACACCATTCTCAAGGTGTTCGAGATTTCGAAGTCCGAAAAGATTCCGACGTACCTCGCCGCGGATCGGTTGGCGGAGCAGCGCATTCGCGCCGTTGGCTCGATGGTGCGGACGTGGCCGCAGTGGCCGAACAAGTGACCGCTGAGAAAATCCTCATTGCGTCCGATCACGCCGGCTTTGCGTTGAAGGAAAGGCTCGAGCGCGCCTTGGACGCGCTCGGCTTTGCGGTCGAGGATCTTGGAACGAACAGCGAGGCGTCGACCGATTACGCCGATTACGCGCACCCACTGGCAGAGAAGGTCGCGAGCGGGGAAGCGCAGCGCGGCGTTCTGTTGTGCGGCACCGGACTTGGAATGAGCTACGCGGCGAATCGCCATCCTGGGGTTCGCGCGGCGGTCGCGTGGAATCCGGAGGTCGCCAAGCTCGCACGCGAACACAACGACGCGAACGTTCTCGTCCTGCCGGCGCGGTTCGTGTCCGACGACGAGAGTGTCGCGATTCTCAAGACTTGGCTCGAGACGCCCTTCGAGGGAGGACGACACTCGCGCCGGGTTGCCAAAATTGATATTCAGGATTCTTCGAAATGAGTGATTTCACACAGCACCCCCTTTGCTCGCCGGGCGCCGCGCTTCGCGAGAGTGATCCCGAGATCGCCGGCCTGATCGACGAAGAAATTCGACGCCAGAACGACGGCATCGAGCTGATCGCCAGCGAGAACTTCGTATCGCCCGCGGTGCTCGAGGCCATGGGCTCGGTACTCACCAACAAGTATGCCGAGGGTTTGCCGGGCAAGCGGTACTACGGTGGATGCGAGGTGGTGGACCGCGTCGAGCAGATCGCGATCGATCGCGTGAAGCAACTATTCGGCGCCGAGCACGCCAACGTGCAGCCGCACTCCGGTGCGCAGGCGAACTACGCCGCGATGTCGGTGTTTCTCAAGCCGGGCGACACGTTTCTCGGAATGGATCTGTCGAACGGTGGACACCTGACCCACGGGTCGCCGGTGAACTTCTCGGGCATGCTGTACAAAGCGGTGTCGTACGGCGTGACGGACGAAGGCATCATCGATTACGACGACATGCGCAAGAAGGCGCGCGAGCATAAACCCAAGTTGGTTCTTGCGGGCTACAGCGCGTACTCTCGTGTCGTCGACTTTGCGGCGTTCGCCGATGTCGCAAAGGAAATCGGTGCGACGTTCATGGTGGACATGGCGCACTTCGCCGGACTTTCCGCGGCCGGCGTCTATCCGAACCCAGTGCCCTTCGCCGACGTCGTCACGAGCACGACGCACAAGACCCTGCGCGGTCCGCGCGGCGGATTGATCCTTTGCAAGGCGGAGCACGCGAAGGCAATCGACAAGGCCGTTTTCCCGGGGAGCCAGGGCGGCCCGCTCGAGCACGTGATTGCGGCGAAGGCAGTGTCGTTCAAGGAAGCGCTGGCGCCCTCATTCAAAGAATACGCAGCGAAGGTCGTGTCGAACGCACGCGCGCTCGCCGCGGCGATGGCGGCACTTGGGTTTCAGATCGTGTCGGGCGGCACCGACAACCACCTCATGCTGGTCGATCTGCGCAACCGCGGATTGACGGGGAAAGAAGCACAGCTCGCGCTCGACGCCGCGGCGATCACAGTGAACAAGAACACGGTGCCGAAAGAAACGCAGTCGCCGTTCGTGACGAGCGGAATTCGCATCGGCACCGCGGCAGTCACGACGCGCGGATTCGGCGAAGCGGAAATGAAGAAAGTCGCCGAGTTGATCGATCGGGTGCTTCGGGCACATACAGACGAGGGCGTCAAAGCCGCGGTCAAAGGCGACGTAAACACACTCACCAAACAGTTTCCGCTATACCGTACGGCCCAGCTAGCTCGGATCAGCTAGCTGAGCCAGCTGATCCAGCTGAGCCAGCTGAGCTTAGCCCAGCCATCGGCCATCAGCTATCTGCACAGCTAACAGCCATCGGCAAAGGCGGTAGGTCGCTTCGCTCCCTCCTGTGTTTGAAAACTGCGCGTCCCGCGTTGCGAGTTCGACCGTCGGCGTTTCGAAAGTATGGTGATATCAAAACAAAACGGGCGTCTCGCAACGCGAGGCGCCCGTCTTCCGTTTCTGCCGATAGTAGTTAGCTGTGCCGATAGCAGATGGCCGATGGCTGGGCTAAGCCGAGCCAGCTCAGCTAGCTCGGCTCAGCTAGCTCAGCGCAGCTATCGGCGTCGGCAATCGTCGGACAACTGATGTGACGCATTGTGCTGCGAGATCGCGCGTTGTGTAGCAGCACAAGTCGAGATCTGTCCGCCGCCACTGCCAATCTTCAGGGCTTGTGGCGTGTGGCTGAAGCACGTGCTCCAGGGCTGGCATCGCCCTGCGAGGATCTGCCGACGCCGTTTGATCGCCGAGTTGGCCACTCCATTCGATGACCAGCAGTTGTCCGTCCGCAATTGAGTTTGACCGGCCGCGAATCCACGAGAAGCTCAGGCCGACGGGGCCAATCTGCACCGTGTATCGGTCCGGCGTGCGGCGCGCTTCGGCCGCGAGTCCCATCGGCAACGTGCCCGGGGTTTCGCACAACTTGAGAACTGCCGCTGAAAGTGAGTCGAGCTCGCGATTGACGAGCGTCAACGCGCGCTGCGACGTCAGAAACGTCGTGCGTGCACGCGCGCGCTGCGCTTCCTCCGCGTCCCGTGCGGCGAGACTCGCGTCGGTCATGCGTTTCGGCGTTCCGCCGGCGGCGCTCACGGCGTTCACGATCGCGTCGATCACCACCGTTCCCGTCGGTGCGCCCGACGATTGGACCACCGTCGCCTTGAGCCATGACGGGATCGCCGTGCCGTCGACCGAAATGAGCAGCACGTCCTTTCGCTTCACGTTGCCGATCCGCGCCTTGAGTGCCGCCGCCTCGTCGGTGAGCGGAGCGGCATGCGCGCCCCAGAGGCGCTGGTACAGCACGACGACAACTCTGGCCTCCTTCTCGATGGCCTTTTGAATTGCGGCGCTGACGGGCGGAGTTCGCGGCGCGTCGGAGGCGCGCGGCGCGGCGTACACGCCTTTCGACAGACGTTGCTCCAGCCGTCGCGTCAGCTCGCCCACGGCAAGAGCGTCAAAGTCGGCCGCGGTGATCGCTACGTCGTACTTGAAGGCGCGCTTCATTCGGATCTGGGCGGAAATGTGATCGAACGGCCCAACGCGCCACTAATCTAGCATTCGGCGCAGCCCGTCGCCTCCCCAAGAGGCACAAGGCGTGTCAAGGGAGTTGTGCGGGTCCGCAACAGGGCCCATTTTCTGGACGGTGGCTGGGGCGGTGCTTGTCCCCCAGCGGATGCCTATTCAACAGCCGAAAACGACGGACCGTGGCAGAACTGGCTTTTCGTGACGGAATCATGGATCAGATTCGCCTCCGCGAACCTCGATTCGACGAGCGCGCCTACCTCTTCGTGCTCGGCGCCCTCGAATATTGCCAGCAGCGGCTCGACGAGCGCCGCCACATCACCGGGCCAGAACTGGCGCTGGCCTGCCGCGACCTCGCCCTCGAGCGCTTCGGGGTGATGGCGCGCGTCGTCCTCGAGCATTGGGGCCTGCGCCGCAGCGCCGACATCGGAGACGTCGTCTTCACGCTGGTCGAACTTGGGCTCCTCATGAGTCAACCGACCGACACGCGCGAGGAGTTCGCGAACGTCTTCGACTTCGACCAGGCGTTCCAGCGCGAATACCCGTGGTGCGGAGCGTTGGTCGTTTAGAGAGAATTACGGACGCACCGTCGGGGCCTCGCACAAGTAATATTCGGGGTGCATTCCCTCGTTCGCGTCGTCACGAGCTCCGAATCTGCCGCGCGCGACTCCTCAGCAATCGCCGGCGGAATCCCATCGCGCGCTCTGATGCAACGGGCGGGCGCGGCCGCCGCGGCTGAAATCGCGCTGCGGTATCGAGATCGCCTCGACTCGGGTGTGCTCGTCCTCATCGGCCCGGGAAATAACGGGGGCGACGGATGGGTCATCGCGCGGGCGCTCAGGTCGGCCGGCGTTCGCGTCCGAGTCGCCGAGCCGGTCCCTGCCAAGACGGACGACGCCCGCGCCGAGCGCACTCTCGCGATCGAAACATTTTCTGCCGACGAAATCACTGCGCTGTCGACGACCGTTTCCGATCGCGGCGAAGCCATCGTGCTGGACGCGCTGCTGGGAACCGGAGCGACCGGTGCGCCTCGCGGAGAAATCGCCGCGGCCGTCGCCGTCGCAAACGAAATGCGTGCGCGCGGTGCGGTCGTCGTGGCGATCGACGTTCCAAGTGGCGTCGATGCATCGACCGGGGCTACGGCCGGTGTGGCCATTCACGCAGATCTGACGCTGGCCTTCGGTGCGATGAAGCGAGGTCTCGTCTGCAATCGCGACACGTGCGGGGCGATTGCCGTTCTGGACATCGGACTCCCGGCTGGCGACGGCGGCGACCTTGTGCCGCGCCTCGTCGACGAACGCTGGGTGGCGGAGAACGTTCCGCCAATTGGCGCCGAAGCTCATAAGGGAATTCGAAAGAAGATCGCAATTGTCGGCGGCGCGCAGGGCATGGCCGGAGCGACCATTCTGGCGGCGCGCGCCGCGCTGCGAAGCTCCGCCGGCATGGTGAAGGTCGTCGTCGCGAAGGAGAGTTTTGCGGCGGTTCAGGAGGCAGAGCCGTACGCGCTTGCATCCACGTGGCCGGTCGACGACGCCGAGGTGTCGGAATCGATCACCGGCTGGGCGGACGCAGTCGTGATCGGACCCGGACTTGGTCGCTCCAACGCCAGCCGCGAAACGCTCGAGCGCGTGCTTCGCGTGTGGCGTGGCCCGACGCTCCTCGACGCCGACGCGCTCACGCTCTGGGAGGGCCGCACCTCAGAGTTGGCCGCGCTGCTCGGCGGCCGTCCGGCACTGATCACGCCGCACCCCGTAGAGTTTTCTAGGATCTCCGGGGCGTCGGTCGAAGAGGTCTTGAATTCACGTTTTGATATCGGCGCCCGCGTCGCGGCCGAGCTGTCCGTCGTCGTACTATTGAAGGGAGTACCGACGGTGATCACCGCGGCCGATGGGCGTCGTCTCGTGAGCGCGAGCGGAACGCCGGCGCTCGCGGCAGCCGGCAGCGGCGACGTGTTGAGTGGAATCGGCGGCGTGATGCTCGCGCAGATCGGCGACCCATTCGCGGCCGCGGCAGTTTCGGCATGGGTGCATGGCCGCGCCGCCGAGCGTGTGCCGGTTCCGCCGGGCAGCGGCGTGCGCGGCATCGTGCTCGACGACATCGTGAATGAGCTCCGCGACGCGTGGACCTTCGACACGCGACCGAATCGGTACCCCGTCTTGGCCGAGCTCCCGGGCGTCCCGCTGGCGCAATGACGCTCGAGACCTCGCTTGGCGCCGGCGCCGAGTTCGACATCATTCGCGAGCTTGTCGCGCGGTGGGGCACGAGGGCGCACGGAATCGGAGACGACGCAGCGACGTTCGCGCCGACCCGCGGCGAGTCGGTCGTGGTGAGCGTCGACGCCGCAGTCGAAGGACGGCACTTCAAGGCGGCTTGGCTTTCGCCGCGTGAAATCGGCTACCGCGCGGTCGCGGCCGCACTGAGCGATCTTGCCGCGATGGC
>JBDTAE010000137.1:0-8990 GCA_039924785.1 Gemmatimonadaceae bacterium
CGAGCAGTCCCGCAGCGACGTCCGCGTCTCCACCGGCGAAGATCGTCTGAAACTTCGCGGCGTCGGCGCGCTGGAAGGCGCGTAGCAATCCGGAGAGTCGACCGGGCTTCTGCGCCCACTGCAGAAGTCCGAACGACAGGCCGGCGCGATCGGTGTTGCGATTGCGCGCAGTGAACTTTCCGCCGGCTTCGAAACGCGCCGTGAGCGCGACGAGACGCGTGAAGCCTGTCCACGGCAAGTCGAGCGCTAGCGTGAGATATGTTTGCGACGCGATTGGCGACACGGGCGACGTCTCGACCAGCGTGTGCAGATCGTCGTGCGTGATGGAGCCGGTGGGATTGCCGCCGTGCGCGGTTTGAAAATCCTTGAGCGCCGCGGTCGTGGCGGGGCCGAACATCCCGTGCGACGTGTCGAGAATGCCGGGCAGCTTCGCGCCCTGAGCGATGAGTAAATCCTGAAGTGCACCCACCGCCGCGGAGTCGCCGTCTCCCGGCGCAAGCACAGGAGCGTTGGGGTCACTCCACAACGCATCGATTCGCGAAATTCCCGTGGACGCCATTTCTACGCTCTCGACTCGAGTTGAGGGTCTGCCATCGGTTGCGACGTCAACCGGCCGATCGCGGCCGCGCATGCATCAAAACACCGCCGTGTTCTAACGGCAAGCCCGCGAACAGGCACCCGCGACTGGAAAGTTGGGTTCGCTCTTTCGTCCTAGAGCAAGGCAAGGCCCCGCGTCACGTGCGCCAGAGGTCCAGACGCATTGAGCGCCGAAAAGGCAGACGACGCTTCGAATGTGGCAGTTGCCATCGCGAATGACGCCGTGGTCGCCCCGGACAGCGCCATGCAGTCGTCGGCAGGTGCCATGGTCCTCGCGAAAACGACCGAGAGGTCGTCGACCGGCGCCATGATCCTCGCGAAAACGACCGAGAGGTGGTCGGCCGGCGCCATGATCTTCGCGAAAACGACCGAGAAGCGGTCGGCCGGCGCCATGATCTTCGCGAAAACGACCGAGAGGTCGTCGGTTGGCGCCGTGATCCTCGCGAAAATGCCCGAGCGGTCGTCGACAGGCGCCGTGATCGTCGCGAACCGTGCGATGATTGCGTTGAACGGCGCCAGCGTCGTCTCGGCAAAAACGGTCGTTATCGCGGCGGATCAAGCGGTGGCTAACCGCGGCAAACTGCCGAACGCGGACTGGAGCAGAATTGGCGGACGGACGCGGAGACCGCGCTGAACAGGAGGAAAAGCATAAGCGATTTCAGTGCAAAAGGGAACAACTGAATGGAGACTTTTTGAACGCGCCTGCTCGAATGCAGTCTCCTCGAATGCAGTCTCCTCGAATGCCGTCGCTCTTAACGGTCTTGCTTTGAACGCAGTCTTCGCGTCTGTCCGCTTATTTCCGTTCCATTCCGCGTTCGCCCTTCGGCGCCGCACACCGAGACGACGAGCGCCGGCATCGTGCAAGCGGATCGCCAGGACGAACCTCGTTCGGGTTACAGGCTGTAGCCAGCCGCCAGGTATCGATCGATCGCGGCCGCCCGAATCGCCCAGACAATCAACGACGCACCACGACGGGCATCACCCGCCGCGAATACGCCAGGCGCGCTCGTGCGGTGCGCCGTGCCGGTCGAAACGTTGCCGCGCTCCTGCTTCACGCCGAGATCCCGCAACAACCGGCTGTCCTCGACGCCGGCAAATCCCATGGCAAGCAGCACCAGATCGGCGTCGAGCGACAACTCACTGCCGCGCACGGGACGATTGACCCAGCCACCGTCCTCCATCGTTCCCTCGACGCGCGTGCAGTGCACCTTGGTCAGCGTTCCGTTGACGCCGGTGAACTCCGTCGTGGCCACGCTCCAATCCCGATCGGTGCTTTCTTCGTGCGCGTGCGAGCTGCGAAGCTGCATGGGCCACAGCGGCCACAGCGGCCACGGCGTCGCATCCGAACGCGTTTCCGGCGGCATCGGCATCAACTCGAACTGACGCACGCTCTTCGCGCCTTGACGCACTGCCGTGCCCGCGCAATCGGAACCCGTGTCTTCGCCACCAATGAGGAATGCGTGCGGGAGCTGGATGAGGATGCCGGCACCGTCACCTGTTTCGGCGTCGCCGCCGGTGGCGCTGCGGTGCGAGAGGTTGATGAGCAGCTGCAGGGCGGACTGGACGATGGAGCGGGAGCGTTCGGCCGGGTTTGCGAGCGTGCTCGTGTTGATCGACGTCACCGCACAGCTCCCGTTCGTTCGGTCGGGGTGCGGGAGCGAGCCGGCGCGACGTGCACTGCCGTTCCTCGGCAAGGTATTGGCGATATAGAAACTTTAAAGTGCGAATGGGTTAAGAGACTTCTGGCTTCTGAGATTGACGGCGGAGCCTTCACGTCGTTGGGGCTTTCGTCGTGACCGTGGCATTACGATTGTGGTTACGCCGTTAACGCCGGCGTGACAAGCCCGTCTGCCACTACGCATGAGCCGTATCAGGGCCTTCCGCCACGACAGTGTCTGTTACTTGACCGTTCGAACGCGCCCGACCCTTGAGCCTCGACTAGCTCGCCAGGCGCGACGGACACAGCGATTTAGAGATTTCCGATGCATCCTCGTCTACGATTTACCGCCCTCGTCTCCGGTGTCTTGGCCGTCGGCGCGTGCGGGAGTGATTCTTCGTCATCTGGCACCAGCACACCCACCACGCCGGCCACAACCACGACGATCGCGTGCTCCACGCCACAGTCGCTTTCTGTCGGTCAAGTCCTGACCGGCGTCAGCGGCACGACGCTTTGCGTCGGCGGCGTGTCTTCGGCCTCCGCGCAGTACACGTTGATTCCTTACAACAACTCCACCGCGACCGGCGACGCGACCGCCTCATTCAGCGTCGCGGCCACCGGAACGACGTCGCCCAGCTCGTTGCCGGACCTCATTTCGTCCAACGGCGCGTCGCTGGATCTGATCTCCGGCGGCCTCGGCCTCTCCGCCCGTCCGCGGCCCGACGATTCCTTCGAGCTCGGACTCCGCGCGCGGGAGCGTGCAGGACTGACGCGGCTCATCCCTGCCGCCCGCAGTTGGAACCGCGCGCGCACCGCGAGTCACGCCGCGTTCGACGTCATCCCGCGCGCGGTCTCGGTTGGCCAGATTCTGCGCCTCAACGCGGACGCAACCACGCCGTGCTCATCGCCGAACTACCGCGGCGCGCGCGTCGTTGCCATCACGAACAAGGCGATCGTCGTCGCCGACACGGGCAATCCCGCCGGCGGGTACACCGACGCCGAATACGCCGGCCTCGGCACCACGTTCGACACGCTCATCGACCCGCTCGATCGCGCCGCATTCGGCGACCCGTCCGACATCGACGGCAACGGCAAGATCATTCTCTTCTTCACTAAGACCGTCAACGATCTCACACCGACCAGCAGCAGCTCGTACATCGGCGGCTTCTTCTATGCCCGGGACCTCTTTCCGGTCACGACCGACACCACGCTCGGCCTCGACGCGTGCGCGACGAGCAACGTCGGCGAGATGTTCTACATCATGGTGCCCGATCCGAACCGCGGGGGGGTGTTCAGCAAGTCGAGCGTCGCGAGCGAAGTCACGGGGACGCTGGCGCACGAGTACCAGCATCTGATCAATGCGTCGCGCCGAATCTACGTGAACAACGCCTCCGATTTCGAGGAGACGTGGCTCGACGAGGGTCTCGCGCATACGGCCGAAGAGCTGCTGTTCTTCCGGGTGTCTGGGCTGTCGCCGCGCCAGAATCTCGACGCGACCGCGATCCGCGCCTCATCGGTCTACGTGGATGCTTTCAACAACTACGACTCGAACAACTTCGGACGCTACAACGAGTATCTAAACAATCCGACGACGTACTCGCCCTACGCCGACAACGATTCCCTCGCCACGCGCGGCGCGATTCGCGCGTTCCTGCGATACGCGGCTGACCGCGCCGGCAGCACGGACGGCACGACGTTCTACCGTCTCGTGAATTCGACCACGACAGGTATCGCGAATTTGGAGAACGTCTTCGGCACGGGCGTCATCAACGAAATCCGGGATTGGGGTATTTCCGTGGATGCCGATGACCTCCCTGGCGTCGCAACGACCTACCAGCAGCCGACTTGGAACTACCGGTCGATGTTCGCCGCCTTGTCGAATAGCAGCGTATTTCCCCTCACCTACGTATCTCTATCGGTCGGATCGCACCCAGTGTCGCTGAATCGAGGGTCCAACGCGTATCTGCGGTTCTCGGTACCGGCCGGTGGCGCTGCCTTGTTGCAGTGGCCTACAGCGCCATCGAACGTCAGTTTTTCATTGATTCGCACGCAATAGCGGAAGGGCGGTAATCCTGCCCTTCCCTCGGGGGTCGCTCCGGCCCCTCTTATTGCGGACAGGTTGGAATCCGTGATTCCCGAGGCAGTGGCGTGAGCTCAAAACGATCGATTAGCGACGGTCACGAATCGAAGGCGGCAAACCAGGCGGCCCCCAAACCTGAGGGCCGCTTGGCTGCACGAGCCAAGAACAATCTCGTCGCGCTCGGCTCCGTCGCCGTGTTCACGGTGTACGGCGCCGGCTTCATGCGCACGAAGGCCGCGGCCGCGCGCCTCGACAGCGACACGGACGATCGCCGTCCGCCGCTACCAGGCCAGCGCACGGGACCCGTCCGGCCTATCGCCGCGGTCTCTTCCGCGCCCGTGACGTCCGCCCAACCGTCGACACCCGCAGCACTTGCCGCCGCCGCGAAACCCGCCGTCGGTTCGATAGCAACCGTCACGGCGAACGCACAGTCCGATTCGGCAAAGACGCAAACAGCCTCCGCCGACGCCAAGCCGGCGACTCAGGCCGTGCAGAAGCCGACACCCATGATGCCGATCGCCCCGACGACGGTCGCGAACGCACCCGCGTCGACGCCCGCGCCGCCAACGCAGGTCCAGGCGCCTGTCGCACCGGCACCTGCCCCGGCGCCCGCGCCCGCGCACGACTCTTCAAACAACGCTAATAGCGCAGCCGTCGCCGATTCCATCGCGCAAAATCGCCCACTGAAGGACGGCACCTTCACCGGATGGGGCACGTCGCGCCACGGCGACATTCAAGCGACGGTCATGATCAAGAGCGGCAAGATCTTCTTTGCCGCGATCTCCGAGTGCATGACCCAGTACTCGTGCAGCTGGATCAACGCGCTTCCGCCGGAAGTGGTCGCGCGACAGAGCGCCGACGTCGACTACGTGTCCGGCGCCACGCAAAGCACCATCGCGTTCTATCGCGCGGTTCTCGAAGCGATGTCCAAAGCGAAGTGACCGGCGCGTACATTCACTCGGTCGCGCTGATGGGGACCGTGGTGACGTTTCACGTCGTCGGCAACGAGTCTGAAGGGCTGGACGAGCGCGCGGAGGCAGTCGCGCGTGGCGTGCGATGGTTCGAAGAGATCGAACGCTCATGTTCGCGCTTCGACCCGGAGAGCGAAATCAGCAAACTCTCAACGCGCATCGGTACGGTCGTCGAGGCCACACCGCTCGTGTTCGAGGCGGTGCGGTTCGCGCTCGCCGTCGCGGAGGAGACCGACGGCGCATTCGATCCCACTGTCGGCGCGCTCCTCGAGTTTCACGGGTTCAATCGCGAGTACAAGAGCGGCGAGCGCGTCACGTCGGGCCTTTCGGCAGGCGACGGCCCTCCGCCGACGTACCGCGACGTGCACCTCGACACTGACCGCAACACAATCACGTTCACGCGGCCATTGTTACTCGACCTCGGCGCCGTCGCGAAAGGGCTCGCCGTCGACATGGCCGTTCAGGAGCTCGCCCCGTTCGAGAATTTCGCCATCGACGCCGGCGGCGACCTCTACCTCGGTGGCACCAACGCAGGCGGAGAGCCCTGGACGATTGGCATTCGCCACCCGCGCGACCACGATGCGTTCATCGATACGCTCACTGTCTCGAACGTCGCGGTGTGCACGTCCGGCGATTACGAGCGGCGCAACGACGAGACCGGCGCCCACCACATCATGGACGCCGGCGCGGGCATTTCGTCGACGCAATCCGCGAGCGTCACCGTGCTCGCGTCATCGACAATGGTCGCCGACGCGCTCGGGACCGCGGCGTTCGTCCTCGGCCCTGTCCGCGGCATCGAGTTGCTCGAGCGGCACGGCGTCGACGGGTTCATCGTGACGCCGAGTCTGGAGCGCTTCGATACGGGCGGGATGCGGCGCGAGTACACTCTCAAGCTCGCCGACCGGCGCGCTTCGTGACACTCGGCAGGTTTTTTCGAACGCCCAAAGGCATCGCGACCCTCGTCCTCGGCGCGTTGTCGGTCGTCGCGTCGTTCGGCGAAGACCTTCGGCTCGTGGCCGGCGTCGTTGGCGGCGCGGTCGTCGCGGCAATGCTCTTCGATGTGATCGCGCTGCGTGTGCAAAAACGCCGGTGGCATTTTCCGAGCGGCGCGCTGCTGACCGGTCTCATCGTCGCGGCCGTATTGAGTCCGCACGTGACGTGGTGGGTGTCGGCAGCGACTGCGCTGATCGGCGTCGCGGCGAAGTATGTCTTCCGCGTGAAACCGGCGAACGTGTTCAATCCGGCGGCGCTGGGTCTCGTGGCAACGTTCTATCCATTTTCGACGGGGCAGAGTTGGTGGGGCGCGTTACCAGATCTCTCACCATACGCGCTTGTGCTCTTGCTTGCGGGCGGAATTTTCGTGGCCGCGCGCGTCAACAAGATCCCGGTCGTGCTCGCGTTCCTCGGCGTGTACTACGGGTTGTTTACCGTCAGCTCGTTCGTGAGGGATCCGGGGTTCGTCGCGACGATCTTTCGCGCACCGGATCTGCACGCGGCGTTGTACTTCGCGTTTTTCATGGTGAGCGATCCGCCGACATCGCCGCCCAAAGCGCGCGATCAGGTGATCTTCGGTGTGATCGTGGCGGTGGCGTGCTTTGCATTGTTCGAGACGATCCATGCCGTGTATTTCCTCGCCGCCGGGCTGTGGGTAGGCAATGTGTGGGACGCGTGGCGACGGATGCGGCTCAGGGCGGAGAAGCGGGCGTCGAGAGCGATGGCTGCGGCGGCGTGATCTCGAGCCGGCCGATATCAACGCTGCGTCGCGATGAACCGCGCGACGTTGTCGACCGCCATCTGAAGTCCCGCGTCCACCGCCTGCGGCGTCATTCCCGCATTGTGCGGCGTGATGACGGTGTTCGAAAACGCTAATAACGGATCGTCCGCCGGGAGTGGCTCGGTGTGAAAGACGTCCAGCGCTGCGCCGGCGATGCGGCCTTCGCGCAGCGCCGAGAGTAACGCGTCACGATCGACGAGCGCCGCGCGCGCCGTGTTGATCAAGAAGGCCGTGGGCTTCATGAGCGACAACCGGCGCGCGTCGAGAAAACCCTCGGTCTTCGCCGACAACCGGAGATGCAGGCTCACGAAGTCCGACTCGGCGAGCAGTTGTTCGATCGGAACCGCAACCGCGCCAATCTGAGCCGCGCGGCCGTCGTCGGCGCCCCACGGACATGCGAGAATTCTCATCCCAAACGGCGCGGCGAGCTTGGCGACCCTGTTGGCGATCGCGCCAAGCCCCACGAGGCCGAGGGTCTTGCCGTCGAGCCCGACGCTCAGGCCGCGCGTCCACCTCCCCGCTCGCAACTCCGTATCGAGGGTGGTGATTCGTCGCGCCAACGCGAGCATGAACGCGAGCGTGTGCTCCGCCACTGCGTTCGCGTTTGCGCCGGGCGTGTTGGCGATCTCGATCCCGCGCGCGGCGCAGGCCGCCGAATCGACGTTGTCGGTACCGGTTCCCCACACCGAGATCAGCCTGAGCGTGGGCGTCGCGTCGAGCACCCGCGCGTTGTACTTCGAGTGCGCGCGCATCGTCACGACGACGTCGGCCCCGGCGATTCGTCGAATCAACTCGTCCTCGACGTCGGCGCCGCGCTCGGAATACACGGTGACGTCGCCAAGTGTTTTCAATTTCGCTTCGGCCGCCGAGCCGGCGAACACCGATGGAAAGTCGTTCGGAACAACGATCTTCATGTCAAACAATAGTATTTGGCGTGAGCGCTAGTGACGTCGCAGCGGTACCGCTACGCGAGCTCTCTGCCGCGGGTCTCGGGGATCCACGCCCACGCGATCGCCCCCAGGATGTACGCCGAGCCGCTGACCGTGAATGCGAACGCGAAGCCGTGCGTCGTCGCGAGCTTTCCGACGGTAAACGGCGCCGCCGCGCTCGCAATGCGACCGATGTTGTACGTGAACCCCTGAGCGCTCGCGCGAATCGCCGTCGGATAGATCTCCGCCGTCACCGCGCCGAATCCGCTGAAGAATCCCGTTCCGAAAAACGCGACGAAGGGTCCGAGCAACAGCAGCACCAGCGGAACCTTCATGTTGCCGTAGAGCGGCAACAAAATGCCCGCCATAATGAGATACGTGATGTATACGCGCTTTCGGCCCAGCGTATCGCTGACATACCCGAACAACACGTAACCGAACCACATCCCCACCTGCATCGCGACGATGAACCACGACATGGTGACGGTGCCGAGCCCGATGCCGCCCTGGTCCACCGGCAGCGAGAGATACGCCGGCACCCAGCCGTTCATTCCCCACCAGCCGAACAACGCGCACGCGTTCATGAACGTGACGATCGCCGTCGTACTGAGCATCTTGCCTTT
Source organism: Gemmatimonadaceae bacterium (assembly GCA_039924785.1). Classification (GTDB taxonomy): domain Bacteria; phylum Gemmatimonadota; class Gemmatimonadetes; order Gemmatimonadales; family Gemmatimonadaceae; genus JAQBQB01. The sequence goes on from JBDTAE010000137.1 coordinate 8,632, forward strand.
GAACATGTCGCTGAACTTGCTGGCCACGCCGGCCACCACCTTGACCGTTCCGGCCAGCCGCGCGCGGCGTTGTTCCAGCCACACTTCCGGTTCCTCGACGTTGCGTTGCACCCACAACACGAAGAACGCCGGGAGAATTCCGACGAAGAACACCGCCCGCCATCCGTAGCGCGGCAAAACGAAACCGACGACCATTGCCGCGGCCGCGAAGCCGATCGCCCACGACGACTGCATGAACCCGAGCGCGCGCCCGCGATGCTTCGAACCCCACGTCTCGGACACGAGCGCCGCACCGCTCGCCCACTCGCCGCCCATACCAAGTCCGAGCAGCCCGCGAAACAGCGCGAACTGCCAGAGGT
>JBDTAE010000138.1:0-25338 GCA_039924785.1 Gemmatimonadaceae bacterium
AAATACCGATTTCAATCAAGGAGCGAAGCAACCCTCCGTTTCTGCCGATGGCCGATCGCTGCGCTGATCGCCGATAGCTGATGGCTGGGCTAAGCGGGGGCTAAGCGAAGCCAGCCGGGCCAGCCGAGCCGCCCTAGCTACGCGGAACTTAGCCACGCACTCTGTCGAGCAGCCACTTCTGCATGATTGGGTTTCCGGCGACCAGTCCCGTGTGCTCAACGTTGCACGGCGCCCCCGATAGGTCCGTCACGACTCCCCCGGCCTCACGAATCAACAGCAGCCCCGCCGCGATATCCCACGGCGACAGCTCGAGCTCAAAGAACCCTTCAAAGCGACCGCACGCCACTTCGGCAAGATCGAGTGCTGCCGCGCCCGGGCGGCGCACGCCTGACGTCTCCAGCATAATCCGGGGCAAAATGCGCATATACTCATCGACCTTCTGACCACCCTTGAACGGAAAGCCGGTCGCAATGAGCGACCGAAGCGGATCCTCGATCGTGGACACGACAATCGGCTGGCCGCCGAGCCGCGCGCCCCCGCCCGCGGTTGCCGTGAACAGCTCGCCGTTCGCGACGTTCAGCACCACGCCCGCACGAAGCTCATCGTCGACCATGGCCGCGATCGACACCGCATAACACGGAATGCCGTGCAGAAAATTGGTCGTGCCGTCGAGCGGGTCCGCGACGAATACGAGACCCTCCCGAGCGCTCACCGTCGGGGAAAACTCCACGCCAAGCACGTGCGCGTCCGCATGCCGGCTGAGAATGACCTCGTTGATCGCGCGTTCGGCGTCGCGATCGACATCGCTCACGAAATCGGTCTGCGACTTGGTCTCCCACTCGAGCGTTCCGCGCGTCGCCGCCCCTCGCCGAATGACGTCGGCGGCGCGTGCGGCGGCGGCGACGCAGGTCGCCAGGAGACCACGATTGATATTATGTTGATCGAATGTCACGAATCTTCAGTGGAATTCAGCCGTCCGGCGAGTTGCACATCGGCAACTACCTCGGCGCGGTGAAGAATTGGGTCGCGCTGCAGCACCAGTTCGAGTCGATCTTTTGTATCGTCGACTACCACGCCATCACGCAAACGTACGAACCGGCGCAGCTTCGGGCGCGCCGCGCGCAGATGGCCGTGTCGCTGCTCGCCGCGGGCATCGATCCGAACGTCTGCGCGCTGTTTGTTCAGTCGCACGTTCCGGAACATACCGAGCTCGCGTGGATCTTCAACACCATCACGCCGCTCGGTGAGCTCGAACGCCAGACACAATTCAAAGAAAAATCGCAGCGGCAGGAGAGCGTGCTCGCGGGAATCCTGAACTATCCCGTGCTTCAGGCCGCGGACATTCTGCTGTATCGCGCTGACGCGGTGCCCGTCGGTGAAGACCAGGTTCAACATCTGGAGTTGTCGCGCGTGGTCTGCCGGCGTTGGAATGCCGCATTCGGACGGTTGACGGGCGGAAAGTCGGACGACGGCACCGATGCGCGCGAGGAGTTCTTTCCCGAACCGAAAGCGCTGCTGACGCCGACGCGTCGCATCATGGGGCTCGACGGCCAGTCGAAGATGTCGAAGTCGATCGGAAATACGATTGGCCTGCTCGAACCGCCTGACGCAATTTGGGCGAAGCTTCGGCCGGCGGTGACCGATCCCAAACGCATTCGACGCACCGATCCGGGTACGCCCGAAGTCTGCAACATTTATCATTTGCACAAGGCGTTCTCGTCGCCGGAAACCGTGGAGAACGTTGCGACACAGTGCAGTACGGCGGGATGGGGCTGCATCGACTGCAAGAAAGTCCTCGCCCAATCCATGGAGACCGCGCTCGCGCCGATTCGCGCGCGCGCCGCTGAGCTCGAGGCGAAGCCGGCCGAAGTCGACGAGGCGCTTGCCGCCGGTGCTACGACCGCGCGGAAGATTGCTCGCGAGACCATGGACCAGGTCCGCGACCGGATGGGATTCTAAGTTGGGCAGACGCCGGAGGATCTGAGTGTTTTCTGGCCACGCGGCGTTGTCTCTGCTTGGCAAAGCCGCGCGCCCGCGAGTTCCGCTGTTTCTCATTGCCGTCGCGGCCTACGCGCCCGACATCGTTCAGCGCGTGCTTGGCTACTTCAATCAGTTCAATCGTGAGCTGTCGCACTCGATGCCCGCGATCGGCATCGGCGCCACGATCGTCGCGCTCGTGTATTGGGCGGCGACCGGAGCGGCGGCAGATGCGTCGGTGCTCTGGCTCGCGTACGTCTCGCATTGGTTTGCCGATTATATCACCGGAATCAAGCCGACGTGGCCCGGCGGCCCCATCGTGGGGCGCGTGATGTATCTCCATCCGGGTCGCGACGCGCTTCTCGAGGCCGACCTCGTCTTGCTCTGTTGGCTGGCGTATCGCAGCACGCTGCCCGCCGACAGAAAAAACACCGCCATCACACTGCTGATTCCCGTCGTCCTGATCGTCTGCCAGTTGGCGTTCGACTACAGTCTTGCGCCCGGACTCCCGAGGCTGTGACCTTCTCGCCAATGCAGACCGCTCACGCGATGGTCGAAGCATTCCGGCTGGTAGTGTTGGCGAAGCTGCTGCTGGCCACCCTCGTTGGCGGAGCCATCGGTATCGAGCGCGAGATTGCCGGCAAGCCCGCCGGCCTTCGCACGAACGTGCTCATTTGTATCGGGTCGGCGTTCTTCACGTTGGTCTCGGTCGAATTGGCGGGGCCGGGAGGCGACCCGACCAGAATCATCGGGCAGATCGTGACGGGCATCGGCTTCCTCGGCGCCGGAGCGATCTTGCACGGCGGTGGATCGGTGAATGGCCTGACGACGGCCGCGACCGTCTGGGTGGTCGCCGCGATCGGCGTGGCAGTGGGAGTGGGCGCCTACATCGAGGCACTGGGCGCGACGATCCTCGTGATGGCTGTGCTCGTCGGGCTTCGGCCGTTGGAGCTGCGCCTCCAGGCTAAGCGGCATCGTCTCCACGCGGTCCTACGCGTCAAACCGGGCGTGGTCTTCGACGCGTTCGAGAAGCTGCTGGTCGAAGGCGGCGTGCATGTGTACGCGCGCCGGACGTTCGAACATGACACCGATCGCACTTTCGACCTCGACTTGATTGGATCGACGCTCCAGTTGGACGCGATAGTCGACCGCATAAAGCATCAGACAGACGTGGTGAGCATCACGACGGACTAGGGCGGCGATGCCGCAGTCGCCGCCGTCGCCGCAGAACGGTTACAATGCGAGCGGTTGCGCGGCGCGGCGCTTACCGTCCTACTGAGGGGCTGGCGGGGCCGGACCGGCCGGGGCACCTTCGCCGGACGACCCCTGCGCGGCCGCCGGACCGTCACAGCCGACTCGAACGCGGAATTCAGCGAACTGTAATATGGAAAATATCATCAAAGCGGCGGTCGACCGCGGTGCGTCCGACATCCACATCAAGGCCGGCGACGTCTTTCGCGCGCGAGTCAACGGCGAGCTCGTCGCGCTCACGAAGCAGGCATTGACGCCGGAGCAGACGCGGACCATTGCGCTGAACCTCATGTCCAACGAGGACGACAAGGTGCGGATCGACAAGATCCTCGACTACGACTGCTCATGGGCCGCGGCGGGCATTGGGCGCTTCCGCGTCAACATCATGAAGCAGCGTGGGTCGTTCTCCGTCATCATGCGCTGCATCCCGTGGGAGGTTCCGACCTTCGAGAGGCTCGGACTGCCGCCCGTGTTGGCGAAGATTGCCGAGACGGAGCGCGGGATGATTCTCGTGACCGGCGTGACGGGCTCGGGCAAATCGAGCACGATGGCTGCCTTGATCAACTACATCAACCAGCGCGAGAACCGCCACATCCTCACGCTCGAAAACCCCATCGAGTTCCTGCACAAGGACCAGCAATCGTCGGTCACTCAGCGGGAGATCGGATCGGACACGACGGATTTCAAGATGGGACTGCGCGCGGCGCTGCGTCAGGATCCCGACGTGATCATGATCGGCGAGATGCGCGACGCGGAAACGGTCGACACCGCGATCAAGGCGGCGGAAACGGGCCACTTGCTCATGTCGACGCTGCATACGCCCGACGCGCAGAGCACGATCCTGCGCATCATGGCGATGTTCGCGCCCGAGGAGCAGGATGTCATTCGTATCCGCCTCGCGGAATCGCTGCACGCGGTCATCTCCCAGCGACTGCTGCCGAAGAAAGTCGGGAAAGGACGCGTGGTGGCCGCTGAGATCATGGTCGTTACGCCGACGATCAAGGACATCATTCTCGAGGGTACGCGCATTGGTGAAATTCGCGACTACATCGCCGAGGGCCGCGAGCAGTACGGCATGCAGACCTTCGACCAGTGTTTGACCGACCTCGTGACGAGCGGCGAGGTGACATTCGACGTGGCCAAGGCCGCCGCGAGCAATCCGTCGGACTTCGAGCTCAAGATGCGCATGTTCTCACAGATGACCGACGAACCCGCGCCCGTTCAAACGCCGTCCGGTCTCGAAGGCATGCAGACCACCGGGATGGATTTCCTCTCACAATGAGCATTGTGCAATGAGCGTTTCACTCAAGGGCGTGTTCGCGCCAGTCATTTCGACCTTTTCGCCGGCGAACGGCGAGCTCGACACCGATGGGTTCTCGGCCAACGTGCGCGCGCATCTCGACGCCGGTCTGCACGGCATCGTCGTCACCGGGTCCACGGGCGAGGCGGCGCTCCTCGACGCCACCGAACGCGGCAAGCTGATCGACGCGACGCGCGCACTGGTGCCGAGCGACAAGACCCTCATCGTGGGCACGGGCGCCGAGTCGACGCGGACGTGCTTGCAGCTCACGCGCGATGCGGCCGGTCGCGGCGCAGACGCGGTGCTCGTCGTGGCGCCGCACTACTACTCGTCTGCGATGACCACGCCCGCGCTCGAGCGGCACTATCGCGCCGTCGCCGACGCGAGCCCGGTGCCCGTGATTCTCTACAACATTCCGAAATACATGCATTTCGCGCTCGCCGCAGAGCTCGTCGCCGACTTGGCGAAGCATGGGAACATCATCGGAGTCAAGGACAGCTCCGGCAACCGCGATCTCTTCGCGTCGTACATGGCGGCGCAGTCGAACACATTCAGCGTGCTGACGGGCAACGCGCAGATGTTCCATCACGCGCTGCAAACCGGAGCACCTGGCGGAATTCTCGCGGTGTCGTTGTTCGCCGCGGCTCTGACGCTCGACGTTTTCGAGACCCACATCCAGGGGGACACCGTTTCCGCAGAAGCGCTTCAAGCGCGCATGACGCCGCTCGGCGCCAAGATCGTTGGTGAGCTCGGCGTCGCCGGTGTGAAGGCCGCGATGGATCGCGTCGGTTTGGCGGGAGGGCCGGTTCGGTCGCCGCTCTCACCGCTCGACGCGGCCGGGTTGGCGACGGTCGAAGCGCTTCTGCGCGGCGCGGAGGTCGCGACCGCGGTGTGATGGAACTCGCGTCGCCGCATCTGGCTCGGTTGGCCGCTCAGGGACGGCCGGCGGGGAGTCCGGCGGCGAGCGAGGCGCGCGAATATTGCGCCGGCACGCTCCGCGCCGCCGGCTACTCGATTAGCGAACGCTCTTTCGAGTATTCTGGCTTGCCCGGCTCGTGGGCGGCGCCGATCGCCGGCGCGGCGGCCTCGCTCTGCGCGATCGCGCTGTTCGTGGGACGGCACGTTCGTCCGGCGTCTGTCGTCGCGCTGCTGGCGGTACCCCTCGTCTATCTCGCGCTGCAATGGATCGGCACATCCGGCGTTCTGCGGCTGCCGGTGATGCGACGGCGTGGCGTGAACCTCCAGGCCGCGCGCGGCGGCGCCGAGCCGAAGGTTTGGCTCGTGGCGCACCTCGATTCGAAGTGGCAGCCCGTGTCGATGATTGCGCGCGTGGCCGGCATCGTCGTCGCGTCGGTCGCGGGGTTCGGGCTGCTCGTGCTCAATTTTCTGCCGGGGTCGTCCGAGATTCTGGCTTCGGCACTCCTGCTCGTCGCATGGGTGGGAACTGTCCCCATCATGCTGTCAGTCGTTCGGGAAGGGAGTGACGGTGCGGTCGATAACGCGAGTGGCGTAGCCGCGGTCCTTCAAGCAGCGGAGAGCCTTCCGCCGGACGCGAACGTTGGCATTCTCATCACGGACGCAGAGGAACTGGCGCTCGCCGGCTCTCGCGCGTGGGCACTCGGCCGCGCACCCGCGATTGCACTCAATTGCGACAGCGTCGACGACGACGGGCGATACACGATCATGCACGGCAGCGTCCAATTCGCGGCCGTGACCTCGGCGTTTCGCACCGCCGCCGCTGGGGCCGGCGTGGATCTGCGCATCATGCGTCTCCTCCCAGGCGTTCTCACTGACAGCGTCGCGCTGGCGGACGCCGGCTGGCAGACGGTGACACTCAGTCGCGGAAACGCACGTACGCTTCGGAGGATCCACACGTCGCGCGACTCACTGAGCGCCATGCGCGGCACGGGGATAGCCACAGCGGCACGTATGCTCGCTGCAACCGCACTGGAGTTCGTCTGAATGGCCTTTGTGCTGTTAATCGCCGCGATTCTGCTCGGCCTCCTGATGATCCCTCTCGGGATGCCGGGGACGCTGGTCATCTTCGCGGCCGCGCTCTGCTACCGGATTCTGATTCCGCTCGGCGGAATCGGCACGACGACGGTTTTGATCGTCGGTATCATGACCGCGCTGGCGGAAGCCCTCGAGTGGGTCCTCTCCAGCCGCTTCTCGCGGCGCTATGGTGGATCCAAACGCGCGGGGTGGGGAGCAATCATCGGCGGAATGGTTGGAGCCGTCATGGGCGTTCCAGTGCCGATTGTTGGCTCGATCGTCGGAGCGTTCCTCGGCGCTTTCGTCGGCGCCTTCGCGCTGGAGTTTGCCGGACACGGCGGCATGGGCCAAGCAACCAAGGTCGCGTGGGGTGCATTGCTCGGCCGCATGGCGGCGACGGCGCTCAAGATCGGTATTGGGATCGCCATGGCCGTCCTTCTCGTTGCGGCTGCTGGCCTTTAGGGAATCGGCGGACACTGCTCCACGTTACCAAGAGCCGACTGGGTCGACGGCCGAATCCACGCCGCTCGGTTGACTCCCCCACACGCCAACCTAGATTCAAACAACGCCCCGGTTGCCGCCGGGGCGTATTTTTTTGCCCGGCGCTTTCCTTCACGCCAATCCCCGCGAGTTCATGTTTACCGAGAGTTCGAGAACGGTCGTCGTCGTCGGCGCACAGTGGGGGGACGAAGGAAAGGGAAAGCTGGTCGACGTGCTCGCCGAGCGAGCCGATTGGGTGGTTCGATACCAGGGTGGCGCGAATGCCGGCCACACCGTCGAATTTGGCGAACACTCGTTCGTGCTTCATCAGATTCCGAGCGGAATTCTCCACGGCGGCGTGCGCTGCGCGATCGGCAATGGCGTCGTCCTTGATCCCGAGACGCTGTTCACGGAAATCGACGAGCTCGTCGAAGACGGCATCGACGTCGAAGGGCGACTCTACGTCAGCGACCGCGCGCATCTCGTTCTCCCCTACCACAAGCTCATCGACGGCGAGAGCTCGCACTCGCAATCGCTCGGCACCACGGGGCGCGGCATCGGTCCGGCGTATGAAGACAAGGTCGCACGCCGCGGCATACGTGTCCTTGACCTTCGCAACCCGACGCGTCTCGCGGAGCTGGTGACCCGCGGCGCGGAGCGCGCGAACATGCAGCTCGCGGCGTTCGGCAGCGACAAGCGCGCCGACGCGACCGCCACGCTCGCGCTTCTGGCCAGATTGAGCGAACGCTTATTGCCGCTAGCCGAGGATGTCGGACTGATGATTCATCGCGCGGCCAAGGCGGGCGCGGCGATTTTGCTCGAGGGCGCCCAAGGGTCGCTACTCGACGTCGATCATGGCACGTATCCGTTCGTGACCTCGAGCAGTACGACGTCGGGGGGCGCCGCGATCGGAACCGGCCTTGCGCCGACGATGATCGACTCGGTGCTGGGCGTGGTGAAAGCGTACACGACTCGTGTCGGCACCGGGCCGCTTCCCACGGAGATGGATGGGCCGATGGAAGAGCGCGTTCGCAAGCTCGGCAACGAGTACGGCGCGACGACGGGTCGCGCGCGTCGCTGCGGCTGGTTCGATGCCGTGGTCGTTCGGTATGCGACGCGCGTGAATGGTCTTACCGACGTCGCGGTTACCAAGCTCGACGTGCTTGACACGCTCGATCGAATCGCGATCTGCACCGGCTACGAGTACGACGGCGATCTTCACACGGAATTTCCCGGCGACATCACCGTATTCGAGAGCGTTGTGCCGCGGTACGAGTGGATGGAAGGCTGGGAGTGCTCCACGGCCGACGCTCGCAAGCTCGACGAGCTTCCGACGAATGCTCGCAAATATCTCGATCGTCTGCGCGAACTGATTGAAACGCCAATCACCTACGTCAGCGTCGGTACGCGGCGAGACCAGATCATCGGACTATGACGGACGCCGCGGTCGATGTCGTGATCGTTGGCGGAGGACCGTGCGGTTTGGCGGCGGCGATCTCGGCGAGTCGCGCGGGATTGCGCGCGGTCGTGCTGGAAGGTGGATCGCTCGTGAGCACGATCTCGCACTATCCGACGTACGCGACGTTCTTTTCAACCGCCGAAAAACTCTCGCTCGGCGGTCTACCGTTCGTGATTGCGGCCGACAAGCCCACGCGTCGCGACGCCTTGGTGTACTATCGCGCTGTCGTGAAGTATTTCGGCATCGCGGTGCGGCAGTACGAGCGCGTGACGTCGATCGACCGAGACCACACCGGGTTTACAGTTCACTCATCGTCGCGCGCGGAAGGCAACCGAACAACGAAAGCGCGTGCGGTCGTCGTCGCGACCGGCTATTTCGGATCGCCGAACTATCTGCGCGTTCCCGGCGAGGACCTTCCGCACGTATCGCATGTCTATAGGGAGGGCCACGAGGCTTTCCAGCAGGACGCGGTGGTCATCGGCGGCGGCAATTCAGCGGCCGAGGCGGCGTTGGATCTGTGGCGGTCGGGTGCGAAGAGCGTGACACTCGTTCACTTCGGTTCGACCTTCGACAAGAAGATCAAACCGTGGGTGCTGCCAGACTTCGTGAATCGCGAGAAGGAAGGAAGCATCGGCGCGCGGTGGGATAGTCGCGTGGAGTCGATCGAACGAGACAGCGTGACGATCAGCACGCCGCGCGGTGACGAGCGATTGAAGGCCGAACTCGTCTACGTGATGACGGGGTTCGCGCCCAATATGGATTTGCTGAGGGCGTGCGGCGTTCCGATCGATCTGGTCACGGGCATTCCGTCGCACGACGCTCAGACGCTCGAAACGACAATTCCGGGGTTGTTCATCGCCGGGGTCGTCGTCGCGGGCTTCGACGCAAACAAGGTGTTCATCGAGAACGGTCGCTTTCACGGGGACCGCATCGTCGCGCGTATCACTGGGCGCGCTGCGCCGGCAGAACCTAGATTGAGCGCAGAGCTTGATACGTAGGTAGATTCAACACGGTGCGGTTGCGAACATTTAAAGAATACTATGTCTACTCCCGACGTCCTCGAAAAGCTGGTCTCGCTTTGCAAGCGCCGCGGCTTCGTCTTTCAGTCTTCCGAGATTTACGGCGGGCTTGGCTCCGTGTGGGACTACGGTCCGCTCGGCATCGAGCTGAAGCGGAATCTGCAGGAGCGCTGGTGGAACGAAATGGTTCGCCAGCGGGACGACATCGAGGGCATCGACTCGGCGATCCTCATGCACCCGCGGGTGTGGGAGGCCAGCGGTCACGTGAGCGGGTTCGTCGATCCGCTGGTTGATTGCAAGACGTGCAAGGGTCGTTTCCGCGCCGATAAGCTCGACGACGCGCAGTGTTTGCAAAAGCCGTCGAAGAAGCCGGGCGAGGGACCGAACTGCGCGCTCACCGAGCCGCGCCAGTTCAACCTGATGTTCAAGACGCACATCGGCGCGGCGGAAGACACCGCAGCGGTGATCTACTTGCGCCCGGAAACGGCGCAGGGCACGTATGTGAATTTCCTCAACGTGCAGCAGTCGACGCGCCAGCGCGTGCCGTTCGGCATCGCGCAGATCGGCAAGTCGTTCCGCAACGAGATCACGCCGGGCAACTTCATTTTCCGCACGCGCGAGTTCGAGCAGATGGAGATGCAGTTCTTCGTCGAGCCGGGCACGGACATGGAGTGGTTCGAGAAGTGGAAGGCCGCGCGCATGGAGTGGCACTTGTCGAACGGATTATCGCCTGAGCGTCTGCGCTTCCACGAGCACGGCCCGGGCGAGCTCGCGCATTACGCGCGTGCCGCGTTCGACGTCGAGTTCGACTTCGGCGGATCGCTTGGCTTCCAGGAAATCGAAGGCATCCACAATCGCGGCGACTTCGACCTCGCGCGACACCAGGAGTATTCTGGCAAGAAGCTCGAGTACGTCGATCAGGCGGCGAACAAACGATATCTGCCGTTCGTCATCGAGACCGCGGCCGGTCCGAACCGCACGCTGCTCGCGCTTCTTGTGAACGCCTATCGCGAAGAGAGAGTCGAAGGCGAGGACGAAGGGCGCACGGTGCTCGGCTTCCATCCGGCGCTCGCGCCGATCAAGGCGGGCGTGTTCCCACTCGTGAAGAAGGACGGCATGCCGGAGTACGCCCACAAGCTCGCGAAAGAGCTTCGTCAGAGCTTCCCGGTGTTCTACGACGAGTCGGCGGCGATCGGCCGCCGGTACCGTCGCCAGGACGAAGTCGGCACACCGTATTGCATCACCGTCGACGGCCAGACGCTCGTCGACAACACGGTGACCATCCGCGATCGAGACAGCTTGCGGCAGGAACGCGTCGTCGCGGACCGAGTGGGCTCGATCATCCGAGACAGGCTAGCCGAGTAAGTCGATGACGAAACTCTCAATGGAGACGCTTCGCAGAGAAGGCGAAGCGTTCATGATCGACATTTCGCGGGAATTCTATATCGCGTATTCGGGACAGAAGCCTTCGGCTGAGTTGCAGCCGATCTACGCGAAATACGCGGGCGTGCTCGACGCCGATTCGCTGCAGTTGGTGCTCGATGCGTTCAAGAGCTCATCGGAAGGGTCCGAGGAGCGCCGCTCGACGCGGTTGTTGCTCGATTGGCAAGCGGAATCGCAGAGCGGTCGCCAACTCGCCGCGCTCGACGAGCGCGAGATTGCGTGGGAAGCGTCGGCGGTGGTTCGCGCCGACGGCCGCGAAATTCAGTATGAGGCGGTGTCGATCGACATCTCCAACAGCACCGACGCGAAAGACCGCCATACGATCGAGGACGCGCGGTCGAAGCTCGTCGAGACCGAGCTCGCGCCGATCAAACGCGAGCGGTTTCAGCGCGAACGCGAGATCACCGAGAAGCTCGAGCTGGCGCCGAACTACAACGCGTCGTTCGAGATGCTGAGCGGCATCTCGCTCGCGGGACTCCGCGACGAGTGCGCGCAGTTTCTCCGTGACACGCAGGCCATGTGGGACGAAACACTGCCGGTGTTTACGAAGCGCGTGCTCAACATGTCGACGTCGGAGGTCACTCGCGCCGACGCGCTGGCGCTGTTTCGCGCGCGCGAGTTCGACGGATATTTTCCGGCCGAGAAGATGGAGACGTCGATCCGCGGACAGGTCGGCGAGATGGGGATCGACGCCCTCGCCGGCGGACGCATCACGCTCGACACCGGCGATCGCGAAGGGAAGCGCTCACGCGCCTTCTGCTCGCCGGTGCGCATTCCGTCGGAAGTGTACCTCGTCCTTCGTCCGCACGGCGGTCAGACCGACTGGAACACGTTTCTGCACGAGCTTGGACATGCGCTGCACTTTGCGTACATGCGACCCGACCTGCCGTTCGAGTATCGCTGGCTCGGCGACAATTCGATCACCGAAGGCTACGCGATGCTGTTCGACCACCTCATGGAAGACGAACGGTGGTTGAAGCGCAACACCGAGCTCACCGCGGCAAAGCTGCCTGAGTTCATTCGGTCCACCGGTTTCGAGGAGTTGCATTTCCTTCGCCGGTATTGCGCGAAGCTGATTTACGAAGTGGAATTGTACGGCGGCCGAGTTTCGTGGGATTCGCTCCCGGATTTATACGTGCAAGGACTGACCGCCGCGACGACGTTCCGCTACAATCGCGCGGATGCGTTCGTCGACGTCGACGCGCGGTACTACGCGGCGCGCTACCTTCGCGCGTGGCAGCTGCAGGCGCTGCTCACGGAAACGCTCGTCGAGCGGTACGATACGGACTGGTGGAGAAATCCGCGCGCGGGCCCATGGATTTGCGCGGCGATGTTCGGAGAAGGCCAGCGCGAGCTCGCGAACGAGCAAGCGCAGCGCATCGCGGGCAAGTCGCTATCGTTCGCGCCGTTGATTCGCGCGGTGGAGCGAATGCTCGGCTGATGCGCGCCGAGCAGCCCGCGACGTACTACCGAAGGAAGCGTCGCGCGACCTGTTCAAGACGGTCGTCCTTCGTTCGCTCCGCTTCGGCGAGAATTTCTTTGACGTACGGATGCAGTTTCGGTTCGCCCCAGTAGTAACCCGTGGCACGTTCGGCGAGCTGCGTTTCGTTCACGCGGGCGGCGTCGAGTAACGCGGCGGCCGCGGCGCGATCGTAACCGGGGTCATCGCGCTCGGGAAGCGCATAGTTTCGGCGAGGCATTTCGCCTTCCGCGTCGTCTCTCAAAAATGCTCGTGACATGGCAAATCTCCGTCTCGTCAGCCCGATGTGTGCCGACTGTCAAGAATAACGTTCTCATGTTCCGATGCGGAGCGGGCCGTTGCAAGTTTCGGTGCGCTGGTTGCGGCTTTTGAACTGGAATCCAGAGCGTCTGTCGATGAGCGATGGCGGCGGCGTTGGTGACATCGAAATTCGTCGGGCGGCGCGCGACGATGTGGCGGCGATCAACCTGCTCATCGGCGCGTCGGTGCGCGGGTTGAGCACGGGGTTGTATTCGACGGAGCAGATCGAGCTCGCGTTGGCCAATGTGTTCGGCGTCGATACGCAACTCGTCGACGACGGCACGTATTTCGTCGTCGAGGCGAACGGTGAGCTCGCGGCTGCCGGCGGCTGGAGCGCGCGCCTTACCCTGCACGGCGGTGATCAAGCGAAGGCGGCCGACGATCCACTCGTCGACCCGGCGACGAGTCCCGCGCGCATCCGCGCATTCTTCGTCGACCCGCGCTTTGCCCGCCGAGGCATTGCGAGACGGTTATTTGAGAAGTGTAAGGCAGCGGCTCGCGACCGCGGATTTACGCGACTCGTGCTCGTCGCCACACTCCCCGGGGTGCCGCTGTACACCGCGCTGGGGTTCACGCCCGCCGAGTCGGTCGACGTTCCGATGCCGGGCGGTATCACGTTGCCGTGCATTCACATGGAACGCCCGATCGACTCTCAATGAATTCCGCTCGCTCTGTTTGCGGCAGTCGAATGCCGAAGGTTCCGCGCTTCGAGATCTGCGAATACATGTTGCCGTTGGTCATACTCAAAGCCATGAGTATTCTATAAATCATGACAAGCCGCCGGGACCGTATTTCGAGAAAGGGGCCGCTGAAGACCACTGCCGAGTCCGAGATGATTGCCGCCGGCTAGCGGGAGTCCGGCGTGTCCGCCGCCGTATTCAATTGGGCTGGAACGGCTGTCGGCTGGTCCGGTCGAACGAACTCGCCGTTTCGTGCGTTACAGGGAAAGGAAGCGTCCGCCCGGACTCAGCCATCTCGATCACTCCTCGCTCCGCCGGAGAAACGACCCATGGATCCAACGCTGACACGGCTCTTCAACGATTTCGATCACGGGAAGATTTCGCGCCGGCATCTGCTGCAGGCGCTCGGCGTCGCGGCCGTCGCCGCTCCGCTCACGGCCGCGTTCGGCCAAGGGCGATGCGGCGGCACGAATGCGGGAAGCACGGCGTGCGACACCATTCCGATGAAGGCGCCCTTCGAGCCGACAGGTTGGAAGACGGTCTACATGGACCATTTCTCTCTCCAGGTCGAAGACTACAAGAAAGAAGTGGGCTACTACGCCGCGCTGATGGGCTGGAAGGTCCGCAGCGATGACGGCACCAACGCGGTGATGGACATTGGCGACGACGTCGGCAGCGTGATCATCCGCGGCGGCTATGTGGCGCCTCCGCCTCCGCACCCGCGTCCGGCTGGCGATACGGCCGGCGGACGAGGCGGTCGTGGCGGCGGTCGCGGAGGCCAGGGCGGTCCGCCGCGTGCGCCGCTTCGGGGCGTCTGGGACAACTTCTGCTGGGGCATCGACAACTGGGACTCCAAAAAGGTGGAGGCCGAGTTGAAGAGGCGCGGTCTCGAGCCCATTGCCGACAACGTTGGCAAAGACTTCCAGAGCTTCCACGTCAAGGACCCGGACGGTTTCGATCTCCAGATCAGCAACGGAAACCGAAAGAATCGCCGTCAGGGTTCACCAAAGGGACCGACGCCGGCGTTGCCATTCGAGTCGACGGGCTGGAAGACGGTTTGGCTCGACCACATTTCTTTTGCCGTCGGCAACTACAAAGAGAGCACCGCGTTCTATCAGGCACTGCTTGGCTGGACGCCAACGCGTGACGAAGGCAGCCAGAACGAATGCGAGATCGGTGAGGTCGGCAACATCATCATCCGCGGAGGTGGATCTGCCGCGTCAGTCCCGTCGCCGCGCCGCGCGGTGATCAATCACATCTCGTTCGGCATTCAGCCGTTCGATCCGGACGAAGTCAAAAACGCACTCGACAAGCGCGGGCTCACCGCGCGTATGGATACCGGCGGCAAGCTCGACATTCACGACGCCGCGGCGAAATACAAGAGCTATCACACGACGACGCCGGCCGGTTGGGATCTTCAGATCAGCAACGCGACCAAAGCCACGCGTATGGTTCGGTAGAACGAATAGTCGGTCAACAACAATGGCGGCCCGAATCGGGCCGCCATTGTGTTTTTCCGGCCTGGAAACGGCAAGCCGGTGTGTCGACGACGAACACGAGGTACGACGCCGGCAGAGACGAAGCCTAGACACGAGCAAACTCTAACAGTCTATTTCTCCAACGCGAACGCGACGAAATAGTCTCCATTTCCCCAATCTTCACTTCCTCCCACCGCGATCACCACGAACTGGCGTCCGCCGCTCATATACGTCATCGGCGTCGCGCGAGCGCCGGCAGGCAACGGACCCGCCCACAACTCGCGACCCGTCTCCACGTCGAACGCGCGCAGCACATGGTCCAGGGCCGCGCCAATGAATACGACACCGCCCGCCGTGATGATCGGTCCGCCGAGGTTGGGAAGGCCAAGCTCCTCCTTCGCGATCGCCGCGAACTCGGGCTTCAGCAGACGCGGATCGCCGAGCGCAACGTCCCAAACCTTTGCGCCGGTCGTGAGGTTGATCGCGACCAGCGACCCGAACGGAGGCGGCGAACACGGAATGCCGCTCGGCGCCTTGAGCATCCGCCGGCGCATCACGTACGGCGTGCCGTGCATTCGAGTGTACTGATCGTCGAAGCGCATGGAGTTGGACATCGCCTGCGCGGTGTCCATTCGATCGAGCGGGATGAGCTGCACGAACGCGACTAATCGATTCACGGGCACGACTGCAATCTGCCGTGCGGGATCGAATGCGAGCCCGCCCCAGTGCGCGCCGCCCACGTTCGACGGAAGCACTACGGTGCCTTCGAGACTCGGCGGAGTGAACGGTCCTTCGTTGCGCAGTCCGCGAATCTGTGCGATGCATGCGTCGCGGTCGGCGGGGGTCACGCCGAAGACTGAATCCGGCTTGAGCGTTTGCGGGCTGAGCGCGGGAATCACGGTGTTGAACGGTTGCGTCGGCGACGCGCGCTCGCCAAACACATTGCTGGCGGGAACCGGCCGCTCCTCCACGGGAAACACCGGCTTGCCGGAGTCGCGGTCGAGAACGAAGAGCTGTCCGGTCTTCGTCGCTTGCAACACAACGTCGACCTTCTTGCCATCGTGCGTGATCGTCGTCAGCAGCGGCGGTGACGCGACGTCGTAGTCCCAGAGGTCGTGGTGAACTGCTTGGAAACTCCACACCACCTTGCCCGTCGCAGCGCGCAGCGCAACGATGGAATTCGCATAGCGGTTGTCACCCAGCCGCTCGCCGCCGTAGTAGTCGGGACTGGCGCTTCCGGTAGGGACGAACACAAGACCGCGCGCCGAATCGGCCGCGATCACCGACCACGCGTTCGCAGCGCCGGTGCTGTGCGCCATCGCGCCGCGCCACGTGTTCCACGCTGAGTCGGTTGAGTCGCGCGGAATAGGATCCCAGCTCCATAGCTGCTTTCCTGTGCGCGCATCGTACGCGCGGACTTCGCCGCTGGCCGCGTTGGTGCGATTGTTGTCCGCCACCGACGATCCCGTTACGATGGTTCCGTTGATCACCGCCGGCGGCGACGTGAGTTGATACTCTTCGGCGTAATACGGCGAGTTATGAAGACCGCGTTTGAGAAACACCGTTCCGTTCTCGCCAAAGCCGCGGCACACCGTTCCAGTTTTCGAGTCGAGCGCGATGATGCGCGCGTCGATCGTCGGCAGAAAAATGCGTCGCTTGCATTGGGACCCCGCAGCGGCGCGCGGGTCGAGCCACGTCGAAACGCCGCGGTTGGCGAAATCGCCCCAGTTGCCGCCATGATCGACGCGACCATCGTATCGCCAAAGCTCCTTTCCGGTTTCCGGGTTCAGGGCGATTGCGCGGCCGAACGGCGTCGACAGATACAGCGTTCCGTCGACCATGAGCGGCGTCGCCTCGAGTTTGGTAGGCTGACGCGTCTTCTCGCCAGTTTCTCCCGTGCGAAACGTCCACGCCACGATGAGCTTACCAACGTTGTCGCGCGTGATCTGCGCGAGCGGCGAGAACCGGCTGCCGAGGGCGTCGTGGCCATATGCCGTCCAGTCGCCGTTGGCGGTTTGCGCGGCGAGGTGAATTGGCGGCAATGCCAGCGCCGCGGCGATGCCGGCGATAATAAGAGTTCGCGACGTACGAATCGGGCGCATAGAGTCGGGTTGACGGTTGAATCGAACCTAGGCGTCGCGACTCTGAGGCTGAGAGGGTTTTGGGACAAGCGGGAGCCGACGAGGACGAACGGGACACGGCGCGGACGTGCATCGCCCGTGATGCCCGCCGATCAATCTCCGATCATCCGCCCACGCCGAACGCTCCCTCTGCGGTCGCTCGAAAGCGGCGGCTCCAGACCAACTCCGATCCGTCGTTCATCACGACGCGCAAGTCTCCATGCGACCACTCGTGCATCTCGCGCACGGCATCGAGGCGCACGAGTGTCGAGCGATTGATCCGGAGAAACTGCGCAGGGTCGAGACGCTGCGCGAGCGACGCGATCGTCGCGCGCACCCGATACCGGTCTTGCCCGGCTGCGAGAACGACGTAGTTCCGCTCCGCGTCGACGCGGTCGATTCGCTCGACGGACAGAAACGTCGCGCGGCCGTTCGCACTCACGAACACGCGGTTGAGAAACGACGGGGGCTGTGGCAACGGACTCGTCGATCCGCCCTTCAACGACGCGAACCGTTCACGCGCTCGCTCGAGGACGCGATCGAAACGCGCCGGCGTGAACGGCTTGAGTAAATAGTCAACGGCGCCGACCTCGAACGCGCGAATCGCATTTTGATCGTCAGCCGTGACGAAGACGATGTATGGCGCGCCGTCGCCTTCGATCGCGTCGACCACGCCAAAGCCATCGAGGCCAGGCATCTGAATGTCGAGGAAAACGATGTCCGGTCGCGATCGTTTGATTGCCGCGACGGCTTCGCGCCCGGTCGTCGCTTCGCCGGCGATCTCGACGTCGTCGGACGCGCTCAGGAGACGCCGAAGCTTGGCGCGCGCGGGAGCTTCGTCGTCAGCGATGAGCGCCCGCATGCTCCTCGCTCCGAGTTGAAAGTGTCGGCGGCAGCTGTCGCGCGGGCACGAGGATCGTTACTCGAAAGTGTCCGTCAGCGTTCGATGTCTCGAGCGACGACGCTGCGCCGTACAGCAACCGCAGTCGATCGCGCGTTGTGCCAAGTCCAGTTCCGACTCGTGGAGTCTCCGCCGCTCCGGAGTTCGTTTCATTGTCGACGACGACGCGAAGACTCAGCGCGCGGACGCTGATCGCGACGAGAATCGTCGTCGTGTCGAATTCGCGCGCCGCTCCATGCCGCACGGCGTTTTCGACGAGCGGTTGCAGCATGAACGCGGGAATCGCGAGGCGGCTGACGTCTTCGCCGATCTCGAGATTCACGCGAACGCGATCCCCAAATCGCGCATCGATAAACGACAGGTACGCACGCAGCGTTTCGATCTCGTCGCCGACGGCAATTTCCTGGCGGTCGCCAGTACGCAGCGCTTGTCGAAGGAGATCGCCGAGCCGGCCGATCATCTCATCGGCCGCAACGGGGTCGTCGTAGACGGTCGACGAGATCGTGTTGAGCGCATTGAACAAGAAATGCGGTTGGAGCCGAAGGCTCAACGCCTCGAGGCGCGCATTGGCTGCGTCGCGTTCGAGGACGGCGGCACGAACCTCTCGCACGCGAAGGTCTTGCTGCACGCGGAGAAAGGTCAGCAGGCAAAGCACGGAGGCGTACGTGAAGACGTCTTCCGGCGCTTCCATGAAAAAACGCAACGGCATTTTACCGTAGTCGTACGCGCCAAGTCCCAACGCCGGGAAGATCGTCCAGCGACTGATCGCCATCAGACCCGTGTGCAGCGGCGTGAACAGCAGCACGCCGGCCAAGTGCCACGGCCAGTTTCGCCACCGGCCGGAGCTCAGGGGAAACCGCTTCTCGAAGGCCGCAATCAGCGGAAAGAGAGCCATGGCCGCATAGGCTCCGGTTCCCTCTTCGATCAGGCGGCGAACGACGGTGCCGGACCGAGCGCGGGTGAGATCGTCGAGCGTGAAATACGCAAACCGTAAACCCCACGCCGCCGTGAACAGCAGCACGACCGCGAGCCACGAGATGCGCGGTGGCTGGTCGTCGACGAGCTCGGACCCTCGGCGTGAACCCATGCCTCGACATTAAACCAAATCACGCGAACGCGCCACGATCCATGGTTCGGTTCGCGACGCGTAAGGCCCAAGCACGCGTTTCGAAAGGCGAGTTCCTCCTCGGCGTCCTTCCTGTAGATTCCCGCTATGACCAAGCCGATCGCCGTCGTCACCGGAGCGTCGAAGGGAATTGGGCGCGCGACCGCCCTCCGGTTGGCCAAGACCTACGACATCGTCGCGATTGCCCGATCGACCGACGCTCTTCAGTCGCTTACAAGGGAAATCGAACGGCTTGGCGGCTCGTGTCGGCCCGTTACGCTCGACCTCCGCAAGGCGGCGGCAGTGAGTGCCGCGCTGGCCGATATCGACGCCGCCGTGCTCGTGAACAACGCCGGCGTCGGGACGCTCAAACCGATGCTCGACCTGACCAGCGAGCAGTGGTCCGAGATGGTGGACGTGAACTTCAACGCATTGTTCGAGGTCACCCGCGCGCTTTTACCCGCGATGATTCGGCGAGAGTCTGGCCATGTCGTGTTCATCGGGTCAATCGCGGGGCGGAGCGCGTTCACGGGCGGGTCGTGCTACGCGGCCACGAAACACGCCGTGATGGCCATGGCCGAGTGCCTGATGCTCGAGGTGCGAGAGCACGGGGTAAAGGTGTCGGTGGTCAACCCCGGCGGCGTGGCCACGGACTTCGGTAGCGGTCGCGGCGACACGAGCTGGAAGATCGTCCCAGAGGACGTGGCGGAAGCGGTGGCGACCGTTGTCGATACCCCGCCGAACGTCCTCGTTCACCGGCTCGAAGTTCGCGCGTTGAACGTGCCGAAGAAGAAGTGAGGGATTAACTTCCACCGCGTGACAAAAGCGACCTTGACCACCCCAGAGCGCCTGCGAATCGCGGCCGAGCAGTCCGACTTCGGATTGCGTGAATTGATGGCTGTTCGCGAGATCGCGCATGCGTTTTTGAACGCGTCGCGTCCCGAGGAAGTCTACCAGTTCGCGCTCGACCGGGTCTGTCCGCTCATTGGCGCATCGTTCGCGTGCGTGTACGTCATCGAAGACGGCACCGATCTGATGCGCCTCGCGGCCGTCCACAACTGGCCGCAGAAATACGCGTCGTTCTTGAGCCAGATGCGCGTTCGACTCGGCTTTGGCCCGAGCGGCGAAGCGGCGAGCGAGCGACGGACGATCGAAGTGCTCGATGTGTTCGCCGATCCGACGTTAGAGGACTGGCAAGAGGTCGCGCAAGAGCTTGGCTTCCGCGCGTTCGTCGCACTCCCGCTCGGCACCACGGCCGGCGTGCTCGGCGCGGTGACGTTCTACTTTCAGTCGCCAAATCTCGTCGGGTCGGAGACGCGTCATCTCGTCCGCCTCGTCGCAGATCAGATGGCGGCGACCGCCGAAAAGGCGCAGCTCATCTCCAGTCTCAAGCAGGCGAACGCCGAGCTGACCACGACAAACGGCGAACTCCAGTGCCAGTTCGCCGACGTCGTCGAAGCCCGCCGGATCAAGGACGATTTCCTCGCGAACATTTCGCACGAGCTCCGGACGCCGCTGACGGCAGTGATGGGGTACATCGCCCTGATGCAGGAGGGCGCGGCCGGGCCGATCACCGACGAGCAGCATCAAACGCTCGATCAGGTAAAGGACGCGAGCGACCAACTGCTGTCATTGATCGTGGACCTTCTCGAGCTCACGGCGCTCAAGCGCGAGGAGATGGAGACGACGATCGCCGACGTCGATCCGCGCGAACCGCTGCGCGATGCCGTTCGCGAGACGAAAAATCGGCGCGAGGGTGTGCTGTTCGAGGTGATCGTGCCCGACATCGTGCCGTCGATGCGCTGCGACCGCCGCACGGTCACGCGCGCGATCAAGGCGCTGCTGCACAACGCGAACAAGTTCACAAAAGTCGGCACGGTCACCGCCTCGCTCGAGGTCGATGGCGATCGCGTTCGATACGTCGTGAGCGATACCGGAATTGGCATTCCGCCGGAAGTGCACGGCGCAGTGTTCGATGAATTCCGCCAAGTCGACAGCTCGATGACGCGTGAGTTCGGCGGCGCCGGATTGGGACTGGCGCTCGCCGGGCGATTGGCGCGCGCCGCGCATGGGAAAATCACGCTCGAGTCCGCACCGGGGTCGGGATCGACGTTCACGCTCGACGTCCCGCTCCAACACACTACCGAGGAATCATGACCACGTCGAACCTGACGCTCCAGGAGACCACGACGCCGTTGGGCGGCGCTGAGGTTCTGGCGCTCGCCAAGAAATTTTTTGCCAACCGCCCGTCCCTCTATGCGACGTTTCTCGACATGGAATCGTCGAGCTTCTGTTCGTTTCGCGGACAGGGTGGTGAGGAAATCATCATCGGCGTGACCGACGCAGCCGATGGCGGAACGCGCGTGACGGGGTCGAGCTACCTGTTCGACATGCAGGTTGCGCGGTTCTTGACGACATTACCGCCGGCGGGGCTGGCATGAGCGCGCCGTTCGTCACGGCGCTGCGCTCGCGCAAGACGACCCTGCACGTCGGCACGCCGGGAGCAGGCGCGATCACGATTCGCGTCGAGATGCCCGAGGTGTGGGACGTCGTTGCCATTTCGGCGTCGTCGAACCAGTCAGTGGTCGACGTGAAAAAAGCCGCCCTGGCCGCGCTGTATCCTGAGGCCGAGCATCACCAGGACTTCGTGTTGAAGCTCAGAGGCTGGGAGGTTCTCGATGAAAACGTGAGCCTGTCCGCGGCGGGAGTAATCGACGGCTCGATTCTCCTGCTGACCTTTCGCCGCCGCCGCGCGGTTCGCTGAGCGACGCGCATCTCTCGTCGCACATGACAGTCGCACCGCCGGCGCTCGACCGCGCCTCGTTGATTGCCGCCGCCGGCCGCCTGCGCTCCGAGGTACAGCGACGCATCGTCGGGCAAGAGAATGTGCTTGACGAAATCCTCATGGCGCTCATTGCCGGGGGACACGCGTTGCTCGTCGGCGTACCCGGTCTTGCAAAAACGCTCATGGTGCGATCGCTCTCCGAAGCCGTGCATCTCGACTTCCATCGCATTCAGTTCACGCCGGACCTCGTGCCGAGCGACATTACCGGCACCGATATTCTCGAGGAAGACAGCAAGACCGGCGCGCGCAGCTTTCGCTACGTGCGCGGGCCGATCTTCGCGAACATCGTGCTGGCCGACGAAATCAATCGCGCTCCGCCGCGCACGCAAGCCGCGTTGCTCGAGGCCATGCAGGAGCACAGCGTCACCGCCGGCGGCGACACGATGGCGCTGCCCGAGCCGTTCTTCGTGCTCGCCACGCAGAATCCCATCGAACAGGAAGGGACGTATCCGTTGCCCGAGGCGCAGCTCGATCGCTTTCTTTTCGACATTCGCGTCGGCTATCCGCGCGAGGAGGAAGAGATCGCGATCCTCCGCAGCACCACCGGCAAAATCGCCGGTGAGCTGACCGCGATCCTCGGCGCATCGGAGTTGATCGCGTTGCAGGCGTTGACGCGTGAGGTCGCCGCCGCGGATTCGGTGTTGAAATACGCGGCCACTCTTGTGCGCGCCACCCGTCCCGACGATGGTCGCGCGCCGGAGCTGGTGAAGCGCTACGTTCGCTGGGGTGCTGGTCCCCGCGCCGGTCAATCGTTGATTCTTGGAGCCAAGGCGCATGCGTTGCTCGCGGGACGACTTGCGGTCTCGCCGAACGACATCAAGCGCGTCGCGGCCCCCGTGCTGCGTCATCGCGTCTTGCCGAACTTCGCGGCGGAGGCGGAAGGGATGAGCATCGAGCGCATCATCGACGACCTGCTCGTCCGCATCGAGCCGCCGCGCAGCGACATCCACGTCTGACATGACGGGCCCGGCGTACGGCGCGCTGCTCGATGCCGTGCGAGGCGTGCACTGGTCCGCGCGCCATTCGGTTTCCGGCGCCATCTCCGGCGCGCATCAATCACGACAGCGTGGCACCTCGGCCGAGTTCACAGAATACAGGTTGTATCGTCAGGGCGACGACCCGCGCCGGATCGATTGGCGGTTGTTGGCGCGCAGCGATCGCGCATACATCCGGCTGGCGACCCACCGTGCCATGCTCCCGACAATGATCGTGCTCGACGCGTCTCCGTCCATGGCGTATCCCGTCGTGACGCGCGCAAAATGGCGTCGGGCGCAGGAGATTGCGATCGGACTCGCGGCCGTCGTGCACGCCGATAACGATCCGGTCGGCGTCGCCGTTTCCGACGATCGGGGTCGCATGAGAATTCTTCCACCGCGCACTCGACGTGGAGTGGTTGGAGAAATCTCCCGCGTGATCGACGCCGCCGATCCCGACGCGACGGAACCGCTCGCACCGACACTTGCATCACTTCGGGTGCCGCGGTTGGCGATCATCACCGATCTGCTGGGCGACGCCGACGATTTGCTTCGTGTGGCGAGCGTTCATATCGTCGGCGGCGGGGAAGTGCATCTCGTGCACATGGTCGCGCGCGAGGAGATTGACCTGCCGAAACGCACCATGCTCGCGGCGGACCCCGAGGCGCCGGAGTTGCAGCGCGTCGTGGTCGATTCGACGCGACGCGCGTACGACGCGGCGTTCGCCGATTGGCGCTCCGATATGGCGCGGCGCTGGCGGGCCGCGGGCGCGTCGTACGTCCAAGTGATCGCTGACGAAGCGGCGCCGCACGCCGTGCGACGAATCGCCGAGCCACCCCACGTTGGCGGGGCACGGTCATGACCTGGTTGCTGCCGTCGATGCTCGCCATCGGCGGCACAGCCGCGGCGATCACGATCGCGCTGCATTTCATTGCGCGCAGCCGTCCGGTCGCGGAACCATTGCCCACCACGCGCTTCATTCCCCAGCAGCCGGTGCAAGCACGGGCGCGGTCCGTCGCCCTGTCGGATATGTTACTACTGCTCATGAGAGTTCTTGCAATCGTCGCGCTTACGGCGGGGGCGGCGGGACCCGTGCTGTCGTCGCGCGGGCGCGTCTTGCGCGTGGTGGCGGTCGATCGGTCGCGCGGCCTTGCGAACGTAAGTGAGGCGCGCGACAGTGCGCGCGCGTACCTCAGAACAGGCGACCTATTGGTCGTCTTCGACAGCGCCGCGGAACACTCGGCATCAACGCTGGACTCCGTCGTTGCGACGTCCGCGCGCGGTTCTCTGTCGACGGGAATCGCATCGGCAATTCGCCTGGCGGCGCGCGACGCGGCCCGCGCCGATTCGATCGACGTGGTGGTCGTGTCGCCGTTTACGCAGGAAGAGATCGACGAGGCGACTTTCAAGATCCGTGATAGCTGGAGCGGCCGGATTCGCACGGTGCGCGTGGCCGCGCGTCCCGCTGGCGCGCGGGCGGCCCGCGTCGAGGTCGTCGCGGCGACGAACGACGCTGTTGCGGCGGGACTGTCGTTGATGCGAGCAAATTCCGAGGGGCCGGCGACGGTTCGGCTCGTGCGCACTACGCCGTCGGTGATGGATTCGGCGTGGGCACGCGGCGCCGGCCACGCACTCGTCATTTGGCCCGACGCAGGCGGCGCGGGTTGGGCGGCGAACAGCCCCGTCGATACCATCGGAGGCGTCGCGTCGGCCACGGGCGCGGTCGTCGCGACGTTTCCCCGTCCGTGGCGCCTCGATGGACCGGCCGTCGCTCGGTGGAGCGACGGAACGCCGGCCGCGATCGAACACGCGTTCGGCGCCGGCTGTATTCGCGATGTCGGCATCCTGGTCGACGGGGCGAGCGACTTGACGCTGCATGCCCCGTTTCGCGCATTTGTAAGTTCTCTCATGGCTCCGTGCAGCGGCCTGGTCGATGATCGACCGATGTCCGCGGCACAGATGTCATTGCTTGCTGGCGCCAAATCGCTCGCGTCCGCCGCGTCATTGCGCGATCCGGCAACCGCCGTGTCGCGCGCGACGCCGTGGCTGTTCGCGCTCGGCGCGCTGCTGCTGATCGTCGAGCTCGCGGTTCGCCGTGGGACGAGGAAGTTGGCATGAGCGCGCTCGACCGGCTTCGCGCGGTTCGCGGCGTGCTCGCGACGGGGATCGTCGTCCGGGCGGCGGTGTGGGGGGTTGCCGCCGCGGTTTCCCTGATCATAGGCGCTGCAGCTGCCGATCTGTTAGTGGCGCTTCCCCTTCCGCTTCGACACGTGTTGCTCGGCGTCGCCGTCGTCGCAGGGCTTTGCGTGGCCGTCTCGGTATTTTGGCGCGATCGAGCCGTGCTGTCGCTCAATCGCGTGGCGCTCTGGGTCGAAGAGCGGGTGCCGTCGCTCGAATACCAACTCGTCACCGCGATCGAAACCGGCGATCAGAAAATCCTCAACGGCGCCGGTTCCGATCGCTGGACCGGCATCGCTCGCGCGCGCGCGGTGCGAGTCCTCCGCGCGCCGGTCGTACCCGCCTTGCTCGCGGCG
>JBDTAE010000139.1:0-4101 GCA_039924785.1 Gemmatimonadaceae bacterium
GCCCCGGCGCGAAGTACTGGCAGAACCACGGGCGATACACCATTTCGATCGCGACGTCGCCTCCAGACCG
Organism: Gemmatimonadaceae bacterium; assembly: GCA_039924785.1. GTDB lineage: Bacteria > Gemmatimonadota > Gemmatimonadetes > Gemmatimonadales > Gemmatimonadaceae > JAQBQB01. The sequence goes on from JBDTAE010000139.1 coordinate 71, forward strand.
CCGTGTGTCGGGGACGGAGCAGATTACCTACACGAATAACAGCCCCGACACGCTCGCGTCGATCGTGATCAAGCTGTTAGACAACTTTCATAAAGCCGGCGCCCCGCGCGACGGTGGAACCTCGGCCGATTTTCTCACCTCGGGCGTTCACATTCGCTCCTTCGAGGTGAACGGCAAAGAGCAGAAGTGGGCGGGCGGCCCGAACGTCTTCACGTCCGCGACCGTCAAACTGCCGGCGCCCTTGCTGCCCCACACATCGGTGCAACTCGCGTTCGAATGGTGGTATGACCTCTCACTCAGGCCGGGTCGAGAAGGCGCTATCGATTCGACAACGTTCTACGTGGCGTACTTCTATCCGCGCGTCGCCGTATTCGACGACTACAACGGCTGGGATCTGATGGACCACTCCGGCCACGAGTTCTACAGCGACTTCAACGACTACGACGTCACCGTCAACGTGCCCGCGAACTACGTCGTGTGGGGCACGGGAACCCTCACGAACGCGCCGGCGCTCCTTCAACCATCCGTGCTGCAGCGATACCAGGCGTCGTTCACGTCCGATAGCACGATTCACGTTGCGACACCCGCAGCGACGCGCGCTGGAGGCATCACGGTACAATCGGCGATGAACAGTTGGCATTTCACCGCGACGAATGTCCCTGACATGGCCTTCGGGCTGAGCGACCACTACGCGTGGGATGCCGCGAGCGTCCTCGTCGACGATGCGGCACACCGGCGCGCGAGCGTGCAGGCCGCCTACAACGATTCCGCATCAGACTTTCATCAAATGGTGCAGTTCGGGCGACACTCGCTCGACTTCCTGTCGCACTCCTGGCCCGGCGTTCCGTATCCGTATGAGAAGACGACGGAGTTCCAGGGCGGTGCCGGAATGGAGTACCCCATGATGGCGAACGACGAGTCGTATGCCGATCCTGCGTTCGCGGCATTCGTGGCCGCGCACGAGATCGCGCACACGTACATGCCGTTCTACATGGGCGTGAACGAGACGCGGTACGCATTCATGGACGAAGGGTGGGCCACGACGTTCGAGTATCTGATCAATCGCGCGGACATGGGCGTCGCGAAAGCCACGACGCTGTTCCAGCAATTTCGCGTGAATCGCTGGGCACACGACGGGGCGCCGTCGGAAGATCTGCCAATCGTCACGCCGGCCGATGCGCTCACCGGCGGCGCCTACGGCATCAACGCCTACGGCAAGCCTGCACTCGGCTACCTGGCAATGAAGGACATGCTCGGCGACGATCTCTTTCGAAAATGCTTACACGAGTACATGGCGCGATGGAACGGAAAGCATCCCACGCCATGGGACTTCTTCTATACGTTCGACAACGCGGCCGGCCGCTCGCTCGATTGGTTTTGGAACAACTGGTTTTTCACGAACGGATATATCGACCTGTCGCTGAAGACCGTGACGAAAGCCAAGGGCGGCTACGCCGTCACGGTCGCAAACGTCGGCGGCTTCGTTGCGCCGTTCGATCTCGTGGTCACATACACCGACGGCAGCACGAGCCGCACACATGAGACGTCGGCCGTGTGGGAGCGTAATGCCGCGGAGACCATCGTCACGATCGGCAATGGTAAAACGCTTCGCTCGGTGACTATCGAGAACGACATCTGGGTCGACGCAGACATGAGCAACAACACGTGGACGGCGAAATAACGGGCGGCCGCGTTCGCCGCCCACTACCCCCCAGGGTAGCGCCACGCTGACATCGACGCTGCTCGAGCTATGGGCTTGCTGATGACATCACCCGCGGCTGACGCGTAACGCGGCATCCCATTCGGCGGCCAGACCGAGCTCGTCGACCCATCGGTCGAGATATCCGCGTTGGAGTGTTGACCCGGCAACCCGAAGAATGCCCGCCGCGTCGTCGATCTGCCGCGAAGACTCGGACAGCTTCGCCCATTCAAGCTTTGCGATGATCATGTCTTCGGCGGAGATCGTTCCCGGCGCCCGCCGAAACCGGAACCCGGAAACGATCGTTCCTACACCGGCGCCGCCGCGCTCTTGCGACGTTGACCCGAAGCTATGACGCAGCGGCTTCCGGGCTTCGGACGCCGCTTTCGCGCCCATGCAGCGGCAGCAACGATCCGACGCTCATTGGAGCCTCATCGTCAGAGGGCTCATAAGAGCGTCGTCATGAAGCCTTGGTGCGAAATCGGACGTTGTCGTGAGAAACCCTTTGGATGCGGTTTTCCGTATACACCACTCCGGCGACCGGGCTCCTTGCCAGGCCGAGGCAATGTAGATACATTGTAGTCACCTATGCGACGCTCCACGTCGGTCAAAGCCCGCATTGTCGCCATCGGCAATTCGCAGGGCATTCGGATTCCGAAGCCACTCCTCGAGCAAGCCGGCCTCGTTGGCGATGTCGAACTGCACGCCGAAGACGGGCGGATCGTCATCGCGGCAGCGCGGCAGCCGCGCGCGGGCTGGGCACAAGCCGCCGCCGCACTCCGTGCGCGAGGCGAGGACGGGCTCATCGAGACGCCCGCGCCTGCCTTCGATGCCGAGGAGTGGGAGTGGCGCTAGCCCGGCCGGCGCGAGTGCCCAGCCGCGGCGAAGTTTACTTGGTCGAGCTCGATCCGACCCGCGGGGGCGAAATCCGCAAGACACGGCCTTGCCTCATCATCTCGCCCGACGAACTCAATCATCAACTTCGCACGGCGATTGTCGCTCCGATGACCACGGGCGGGCATGCGTATCCGTTCCGGCCCGCGTGCCGATTCGCCGGCAAAGATGGCCGCGTCGCGCTCGACCAACTTCGTACGGTTGATCGCGAACGCCTGCGAAAGCGACTCGGTGTGCTTACTCCGCGCAGCTTGTCTACCGTCTTCGACACGCTGACGGAAATGTTCGCGTTCTCATAGCGCCGGCTCGATGCGCCCGCCAGCTAGCGAACGGTGCGAAAGGTGTCGCCGCTCTACAGCAAAGCTGAAGAATGTCTCTATCCCCCGACGCCGCGCGCCGAGTGCGGTGGACACTACGTTCCGTTCATCTCGCCGATCCTCTTCACTTCCCCTGACCGGTAACATTCGACTTCGAAGCTGACAGTTCTTACGCGCTGGAGACACATCATGGCATCACGACTCGAAGGCACTGTTGCGCTGGTCACCGGAGCGTCGAGCGGAATCGGCGAGGCCGCGGCCCGAGCGCTGGCGGCCGAGGGCGCTGCGGTGGCGCTCGTCGCACGCCGGAAGGGCCGCCTGGACGCGCTAGCGGCCGAGCTCATGGCCGGAGGCGGCAAAGCGCTCGCGATCGAGGCCGACGTCACACACGAATCCGAAGCGCGCGACGCCGTCGAGCGCACTGTGCGCGAGCTTGGCCGTCTCGACATTGTGATCAACAACGCCGGCGTCATGCTCCTCGGCCCCATCGTCGACGCGCCAGTTGAGGAATGGGAGCGGATGATCCAACTCAATCTGCTCGGTCTGCTCTACGTGGCGCACGCGTCGCTGCCGCATTTGCTGAAGGCGGCGGAGTCCGATCCCCGTCGCGTGGCCGACCTCGTCAACATCAGCTCCGTTGCGGGACGCGCGGCGCGAAGCGGATCAGGCGTCTACAACATGACGAAGTTCGGTGTGGGCGCATTCAGCGAATCGCTGCGCCAGGAAGTCACGAAACGGCACGTCCGCGTGTCGATCGTGGAGCCGGGAGCCGTGTCCACGGAGCTCACCGAGCATCTGCGGCCGGAGATTCGCGAACAGATCGCGCCGATGTTCGCCAACACCGAACGTCTGGAGTCGGAGGACATCGCCGACGCCATTGCGTACATCGTGACGCGCCCGCGCCGCATGGCGGTGAACGAAATGCTCGTCCGCCCCACGGAACAGGAACGGTAGCTCGACCCTCCACTATGAGCAATCTCGCATGATCCGCTTGCCCGTCATTGCCGCGGTGTTCGCCGTCGCCATCGCGACGTCCGTCGTCGCGCAGACCGCCACCCCGCCCACCTCCGCGCGGGCGCCAAGCGCCGCCACCTCCGACTGGTTCGCGCTCGGCGGGTGCG
>JBDTAE010000140.1:0-13654 GCA_039924785.1 Gemmatimonadaceae bacterium
AGGAGGCGTCAGGCTGATCAAGCCTCAGAGGCCGAAACGGTGACGGCAACAGCCTGGAGAGGCGATTTGTCGGATCGACAACCCGGATCAAACGGATCGATTCGAGCCTATTGCAATATGCACGACAGCGCGACGTTGTTGTTCGTCACCCGCCCCGCCATCGCCGCCTTTATCTGAGCCGCGATCGGACAGAGCGACTGTGTCGTGCCCGGTGTTCCACCGCCGCCGCGCAATCGCATCGAGTACGGTCGAATGAATACGCTGGCGGAGTCGACCGGCAGCGTTGCGACGTTGCCGTAGAACAATCCTGCGTGCCCGTCCTGGAAGAGATACTGCTCCACGTTCGATACGTAGAACGCGCGCACCAGTGCGTGCTTCGAGTTGAGATATGCGCCGATGGCGCGAATGGCTTTCGGGCCACCAAAGTCGCCGGTGATCGGCACGATGAGATTTTTCTCATGGAGCGACTTCACCGTTCGATAGTTCTCTTCCGACGACAGGAAGCTGCGCGGTTGCCCGCTGCCGTCCGTCGAGTAGCCGGTGAGGTCGGTGAAGTCGCCCATGCTGCCGCGGCCGTTGTTCGTGCCGCGTGTGGCGATCGACGGACCGTAGTAATAGAACGCGTCGTACACCGCTTTGATTTTCTCCGATTCGTCGGCGGTGAGCGCAAAGCCGTGCGTCTTGGTCAATCGGTCCATCATTCGCGCGTACGTGCGGTTGCCCATCGTCGAATCCGACGCGACGGTGCGATACGCTTCCCAAATCTTCTGAATCGACGTTCCGGTATCGAGACCGGCGGGCCGGGGTTTCGAGAACAATAATGAGACGAAGTCCGCGCGGTCCGGCGCCATTTCGAACATGGCTTTGAACATCAAGTGCTGCATCGCCGCCTGACGACGAATGTCGATGATGAACGCCATCTTTGGACGGATTGCCGCGATGTACGAGAAGTTCTGCTCGGGACCCACGCCGAGGTACACGTCTCCGGCCACGCGCTGGGTTCGGAGTTGGGTGAACAGCTGACCCACCTCCATCTCGTTCGACGTGTAGTTATTCTCGATCTGGAAGTAGCCGCCGGGTTCTGAGATGTCGGCCGCCAACTTCCAAAAATCCGTGTCGCTCAGGCGATCGGGGAGCGAGTTGCGGTTCGCGGATGCCGCGGCCTCTTCCTGCGCGGGAGTGAGAACCTGTACGGTGGTTGCCGGCACCGCCGCGGGAATCGGCGGAGACGCGGTCGTGACGGGCGGACTGCACGCGAGGATCGTCGCGCCAACCGCAATGAATATGGCGGCATAACGATTCCAGATCATCGAATGCTTCATAAGGACGTATCCTCGGCGTTCGTGCTCTTGCGAGAACTCTGGAGAGGCCAGGCGCCATGCCCGTGGCCCCGTCCGAGATCGTCGTGTTTGCCAGACCGGTCGGGGGCGAGCTTAACCCCGGGCGCTGCGTCCGTCAAACGAGACATATCGACTACGGCTGGCCCGGAGGGAAGCGTTGCCAATCTTTGTGTCTGCGACGCGACCGAGCACGCGTTGCCCGCAGAAAAGCGCCGGTTGGAACCTATTCCGCCCTCGATCCGTTCAAGAGACTTGAAGGGCTCAGGCAGCAACAGCCGCGACTATCGTTACGGTGACACCCTTCGGTCCCACTCAGCCCAACCCCCACCGCCATGCCAAGCCTTCCCAGCCCGACTTTTCTCACGACGACCTCAAACGCATTCGAGGGTTATGACGTGGTGCAGACCCTCGGCGTGGTTCGCGGAATCGTGGTGCGGTCGCGATCGATCTTCGGAAACATCGGTGCCGGATTCCAGACGATCTTCGGCGGAAACATCTCGATTCTCGCCGAGCTGTGTGAGCGCACGCGCGCCGACGCGTTCGCGCACGCGATCGAGCATGCCAAGTCGCTCGGTGCCAATGGCATGGTGGCGATTCGGTATGACGCCACCGAGATCATGTCGGGCGTGTCGGAGGTGTTGTGCTACGGGACTGCGGTGCGGGTTGCGCCCCAGCTTCGGCGTACTCTGGAGTAGCGCCGCCGGACGTCGGTGGCGCTACACTCGAGCGAGCTGACGACGCTCCGCCAACTCCGTGATCGCGGCCTCACACACGTGCAGGCAGCGATCGACCCCCTCGAGGGTGTGATCGCCCATGTGGCCAATACGGAAGGTCGTCGCGTTCAAACGACCGTAGCCGGGGCCCACATTCATTCCGCGCGCCTTGACCGCCTCCGTCACTTCGGGACCGGTCATCCCCCGCGGAAGTGAGATCACTGTCACCGTCGGCGAACGAGAACCCTCCGGCGCCAACACGCTCAGGTCGATTCCGCGCTTTCTCGACACCGCGTCCACCCACTCGATCGTGGCATCGCGCATCAACAGGTGGCGCTCCCAGCGACGCTCGATGCCTTCGCGCCCAATGTCGCCCATCTGCGCCTCGAGCGCGTACATCAGCGACACCGCCGCCGTACTCGGCGTTTGATTCTTGGCCGCACTTTCATCGTACTCGACGACGTCGAAATACAACCCGCGATTCTTCACCTTCTTCGCGCGCTCGACATACTCCGCCGACGCCACAGCGAACGCCAGACCAGGTGGCAACGCCAGCGCCTTTTGCGAGCCGGTGAGCACGAAGTCGAGGCCCCATCCGTCGACACAGATCTCCGCGCCGCCCGCGCCCGACACGCTGTCGATAATCGCGATTGCGCCATACCGATGCGCCAACTCCGCGACGGCGCGGACGTCCGTCAGCACGCCGGTCGACGTTTCCGAATGCGCCACGGTGACCGCGACGAATGACGTTTTCTTGAGCGCACTCTCGACGACATTGAGATCGTACGCCGCTCCCCAAGGGACGACGACACGCTCCACCTCGCGACCGCAGGCTTCGGCCATTTCCGCGAAGCGCTCCGAGAAACCGCCGTTCACGAGTGAAAGGATCTTTCCTTCCGGCGTCCCGCGGATCGCCATTTCCATGAAGCCGGTCGCTGAAGCCGGCGCGACATAGACCGGCCGGGCCGTGAGCAGCACGTCGCGCAACCCAGCCTCGATGCGAGCGAACATCGCCTCGAAATCGCGGCCACGATGGCTGATCAATGGTCGCGTCATCTGCGCCAGAATTTCTGGACGCACTTCGGTGGGGCCCGGGACGAAGAACGTGCCGAATGGCGGGTCGGATTGAGTCATTCTCAAAATCTACCGAGTCAGCACCTTTCCCGCGTTTGCCCCCGTCGCCTTGCCCGCATCAACCGCGGCAACGCCATTCACGAACACGTATTGCATTCCGACGGCAAGCAGAGTCGGCTGTTCGTAGGTGGATTTGTCCGCGATCGTGTTGGGATCAAACACAATCACGTCGGCGAACATCCCCGCCGCGAGCGTTCCGCGATCCTTGAAGCCGAGGATCTTCGCCGTTTCCGCACTACTCCGATGGATGGCTTGAGGCATCGTGAGCAAGTGTCGGCGGAGCACATACTCGCGAATGATCTTCGGGAAGGTGCCGTACTTTCGCGGATGCCCGTCGCTGCCATCGGAGTCGGTGACGATGAAATCCTGCACCATGAACTTGTCGATGTCCGCTTCACTCATGTTGAACGACGCGACGCTCGAGCCGCCGTTCAGAATAATCTGAATCGCCGCTTCGATCGGCGTGACATGCCGCGCCACCGCGATCGCGTCGAGGCGTTTGCCGAGTATGCTCGTGTCGCGCGTCGAGACCATGAGCAGTGAGTTCGCGCCGCCGCGACGACGCATGTTCTCTTCCATTTCCTTGACGATCCGGGCGCGCGTCGCTGGATCCTTCAAGCGCATGCGCACCGAGTCGTTCCCGCCGGACTCGGCCCAACGCGGCAGCAGCGACGCTTCGACGCTCGTTCCCGACGCGGTGTAGGGATACTGGCCGGCGGTGATGTCGACGCCCGACGCGCGAGCCGCCTTCATCAGCGCGATCACGGTGTCGCTCTGCCCCCAGACGTCGACGCCGAGTGCTTTGATATGAGAAATGTGAACGGGGATGTGCGCCTCGCGACCGATGCGAATCACCTCGTTCACGGCGCCGATGAGTCCAATGGTGTACGAGCTTTCGTCGCGCATGTGCGTGTCATACAAGCCGCCCTTCGCCGCGGCCGCCTTCGACAGCTCGATCACTTCTTCCGTCGTGGCATAGCTACCTGGCGCGTAGTACAAGCCGGTCGACATTCCGATTGCGCCGGCGTCCATCGCGTTCGATACGACTTTCTTCATCGAATCGATTTGTGCGGGCGTCGCTGCAGATGCCGACGGTCCAACGACCGCCTCGCGCACAGACCCTTCACCGATGAAGACCGCGGCGTTCGTGCCGATGCCGTTCTTCCGCCACCCGCTCAACTGCGCGCCGATGTTGATCGGACCACCGCCGTCGTTGTTGGTGACGACGGTCGTCACGCCCTGCATGAGGTACGGCAAGTTGTTCTTGCGCGACGGACTCGACAGATCGCCGGCGGTATGCGTATGCGGATCGATGAACCCCGGCGCGACGATGAGTCCCTTTGCGTCGATGGTTTTTGTGCCGGTGATTCTTGCCGTACCGGCGTTGCCAACGAAGGTAATCCGATCGCCCGTGATTCCGACGTCGGCCGGTCGAGCGGCGCTGCCGGTTCCATCGATCACCGAGCCGCCGCGAATCAACTCGTCGACCTGCCGCTGCGCGACCGCAGAAGACGTCGAGACCAAGAGCGCCGCAAACGCGCCGGCGAAACACAAGGCGCGATCATGAGTGTTTGTCATTCCGAACGATGCCTTGAAGCGGCGGCGGGCGCGAGGGGCAAGTGGCTCTCAGCTACGATTGAATACGGTAGCCCGTTTTGCGCACGGTGAGAATATGCTCCGGCTTCGCCGCGTTAGTCTCGAGTTTTCGACGCAACTCGGCGACATGTGTATCGACTGTGCGGCTGTACACCTCGCCCGAATAGCCCCAGACCTCCTCGAGCAACTCCGCGCGCGACACGACGTGCCCCGCGCGCTGCAGGAGCGCGAGCAACAGGTCGTATTCTTTTGGCCGCAGCGTGACGGGCTCGCCATGCAACGTCACCAGGTGCGTGCCCGGATCCACTCGCACGGGCCCGAACGTCACCACGTCGGCGAGCTTGGGCTTCCCTCGGCCGGCCGCGGCACGACGGAGCAACGCATCCACTCGTGCGAGCAGTTCCATGAGCCCGAACGGCTTCGCCACATAGTCGTCCGCGCCGAGTTGAAAGCCGAGGACTTTGTCGGCCTCTTCGCCACGGGCGCTGAGGATGAGAACGGGAGTATCAATGCCGTCTTCCCGCAAGGTGCGCAGCACGCGATAGCCGTCCATGCCGGGCAGCATCAGATCGAGAATGACGAGCCCGGGCGTGCGACTTCGAGCGAGTACGAGACCATTCACACCGTCGGCGGCGATGTCGACCTCGTGTCCTTCAATCTCGAGATTGTTGCGCAGACCAATCGCAATGTTGCGATTGTCCTCTATTATGAGAATTCTTGTCATACCGGTACCTCGACGACGAACCGCGCGCCGCCGCCCGCCGCGGCCTCGACCCACGCACTTCCACCGTGCAGACGGGCGAGCTCTCGCACGACGTAGAGTCCGATGCCACTGCCCGCAACCGCCGATCGGGCGTCGCGATCGAGACGATAGTACGACGACCAGACAAGTTCTCGCTGGTCGGCCGGAATACCCTGCCCCTGATCCTCGACCCATACGCGCGCGCCGGTGCCGTTCGCGCTCGTGCCGACGATCACCGTTCCCGACGCTGGTCCGTACTTCACCGCGTTGTCGAGAAGATTGAGCAGCATCTGCCGCAGCGCGCTGCGGTCGGCGACGGCATGCACGTCGGTCGCGAGTTGCGTTTCGATGCGGACGTCGGCCGCGGCGGCGAGAGGGCGCCAGTCTTCGACAATGGCGCAAACGACCGCGCTCAAATCCAGCGGCTCGACTCCAAGGCGCGTCATCTCACGCTCGGCCCGCGAGAAATGGAGGATGTTTTCGACGAGATGCATCAGTCGCCGCCCTTCCTGCACGATCACGTCCGTTGCTGCATGGCGTTCCTCGTCGCTTCGAATACGGCCGAGGTTGAGCGTTTCGGCAAAGAGTAGGATTTGCGAAAGCGGTGTGCGGAGCTCGTGCGAGACGCTCGAGATGAAATCGGAGCGAAGGCGGGACAGCTCGTGTTCGCGACGGAGCTGCATCACGGTGACACCTATCATTGCCGCGGTGAGAGTAAGAAGACCGACGAGCAGCGACACCCGCGAGCCAGGCACCGCGCCGAGCGCGAGAATCGCGACGCCGTGCGGTCGAATCGTGACGCGCGCGGTGAGCGATCCCGCTTGCACGAGCGGAACATCGGCAGCGTAGGCGGTGAGCTCGGTCCTCTCCGATTGGAAGAGCGTGTGTCCGGCAGCGTCGCGAACGGTGACCGAAACGATCGAATCGTTGGGCGCCCCGCCGGTCGCCGACGCGGGCAGGAGCGGACGATGCGCGACGACGCCGGCGATCGCTGGACCGAGGCGCGTTTCGCACCCGCGCACTCCGTAGGCCGCGATTGCGCCATGCTCGGCGAACTTCACCGCGTAGGCGTAGGTCGACGCTGGCTCACCGCGCGGGCCGCCAATGAGCACCGCATAATTCCAGTCTTCTTGATAGACGGTGTGCGCGTGCTTCACGATCGTGTCGGTGAGCCAACGCCGAACGCTCGCCGCGGGGATGGCGCCGGCCGTCGCGAGCGAATCGTTGCGAAAGTCGACGCGAAAGTAGAATCGACCGGCGCTGTCCTTTGCGGTGTTGCATGCGAGAACGCTGTCGGCCGTCTCGGCGAGCAGCGCCGGGGCGGGAAGGAGGTCGTAGGGCGACGATGCGCGCGACCGCGTGATGAACGCGAACGCCGGCGCGAGCGACGATTGCAGGGACTCGCTGACTCCAGCGACGAGCTCGAACGCGGCGACGGCGGCGTAGTCGTGCAGCGATCGCTCTGCCGCCGCTCGGTGCGACCGCGCAGCGTCGTGCGCTTCGTAGGCGAGCATCGTGGCGAGCACGAGCGTACCCAGCAGTAGCGCTGCGAGGAGTAGTGCGTTCGAGCGAAGGCGACGCGCGGATTGCATACAAATAATCTGCGTCGCCAATCGCTATTGGGCAAAGAAAAACGCACCGCTGAACTTGTTTGGTCGCCGCTCTGACAGGCTTCTGACAAACGCTTACGCGCGAGCGACCCGCAGCACTTCCTCGATGGTGGTGATGCCGGCCTTGGCGGCGCGAACGCCGTCCTCGAGCAGCGTTCGCATACCCTTGGAGATGGCCATATTGCGAAGCTCTTCAGACCCGCGCCGGCGTTGAACTTCCAGCCGCAGCTCGTTGTCCATCGCGAGCAGTTCATAGACGCCCGACCGGCCGCGGTACCCCGTACCGCGACACTCCTCGCAGCCCTGGCCTCTCCACAGCCGCGTGATTCCGTGCGCTTCGAGGTCGATGCGACGGGCGACGGATTTGTCCGGCACGGTTTCGATTTTACAGTTTGTGCAAATCACTCGCACGAGACGTTGCGCGAGCACCGCGTCAACCGTGCTGGCAACGAGATAGGCGGCGACATCGAGATCGAGCAACCGTGTAAGGGCCGTCGGCGCGTCGTTGGTATGGAGGGTCGAGAGCACGAGGTGACCCGTCAACGATGCTTGCGTCGCGATCTGCGCGGTTTCCGCGTCGCGGATTTCGCCGACGAGAATGATGTCGGGGTCTTGTCGGAGCAACGCACGCAGCGCGCCGGCGAACGTCATGCCGACCTTTTCGTTCACAGGCACCTGCGGCACGCCGACGAGCTCGTATTCGACCGGATCTTCGACGGTGAGAATTTTCTCACGACCGGTGCGAATCATTTCGACGGCCGCATAGAGCGTCGTCGTCTTGCCGGAGCCCGTTGGACCGGTGACGAGAACGATTCCGTGCGGACGCGACACGACTTCGGTGAACAGTTCGAGCGTGTCCGGCGCCATGCCGAGCTCGAGGAGCGAAATGCGTCCGCGTTCCTTGTCGAGCAAGCGAAGCACGACGCTCTCGCCGCGCAATGTTGGCACCGTGGAGACGCGCACGTCGACTTGACGATTCTGTAAACGCAGCCGAATGCGGCCGTCCTGCGGCAGCCGTCGCTCGGCGATGTCGAGCTCCGCCATGATCTTGAGACGACTGATGATGGCGGCGGTGAGGTGCGGCGGCGGCGACGGCGCATTCTGCAGAACGCCGTCGACCCGATAGCGAACGCGCAGGCCGTCTTGATAGCCCTCGAGATGGACATCCGAAGCGCGTGCGTCGAGCGCTTCGATGAGCAGCAGGTTCACCAGCCGAACGACGGGCGCCTCGTTGGCCAGGTGCAGAAGATCGTCGAGCGGGATTTCGTCTGCGTCGATGGCGCGCAGCTCGCCTGCCATGCCCGCGATCAGCCCTTCGGCGGTCCCCGCCTCGGGCGCATAGACGCGTCGGATCGCCGTGCGGAGATCGTGATCGCTGTACCGCTCGAGCGTGACCTGAGCGGCGAACAACAAACGGAGATCGTCGATCGCGAGTGGATCGAGATGGTCGAGCCACGTCCCGACGACGAGCGTATCGCCGTCGAAGCGCAGCGGCATGACGCCGTGCTGCTCGAGCCAATCGGCGGACAGCGCCGTCGTGAGCCGCTCCACATCGAGCAACTCGGATGCGGAGTGGCTGGCGTCGGGGCGGTCCGCTACCGCCATGCGATGGAATCCATGGGCGGACGACGGCGAAGCATCGTGAGCGAGTCGGTCGACGGTTTCTTGGTGGTGTCCGGCTTCGTGGGAATCGACGGCAGTGAGTCGGTGCGGGGCTTGATACGCGGACCAATGTCGACGTCCTTCAGCAATTCGCTGCCGGTCTTTACCGCGTCACGAAGCTTATCAATATCCTCATCGCTATTGATGATGTGCGGCGTGAGGAAGAGGAACAGCTCGGTGACCTCGTCGTTCTTGACCGTGCTGCCGAAGAGCGCCTGGCCGATGATCGGAATTCTGCTGAGGAACGGAATGCCGGAGATCGATTGGCTGTGCGAGTTGCCGGACAAACCGCCAATGACCGTCGTCTGTCCATCGCGAATGAAGATCTGCGTCGTGGCTTCGCGTTTGTCGATCACGGGCGCATCGAACTGGATTTCGTTCGTGGCGCTGTTATCGGTCTGCGAGACAACGAGGTTGACGTATCCGTCGGGGTTGATCGTCGGCGTGATCGTCAGCACGGTGCCGACGTCGATGTACTGCACCGTCTGCACGCGACCCGTCGGGTCGCTCGGTACCGTCTGCGACACTTGGACGAACGGACGCGACGAGCCGACATTGAGCGTCGCCTGCACGTTGTTTTGGGCGATGATGACGGGCAATGAGAGAACTTTGACATTGCCGCGCGACTGCAGCGCGTTGATTGCGACGTTGTAGTTGATCGTGCCATGTCCTCCGGTCAGCGCCAGAATGAAGTCGTTCGCGTTTGCGCCCGACGGAGTGGTGGCGGAATCGTTGGGCACCGTTTTGCCATTCGGCGTGTGCCTCACCGTTCCGCTCACGCCGATGTCGAGATCGTGCGTGCGCTGCACTTCTGCGATCGTGACTTCGATCAGCACTTGGAGCGGGCGGAGGTCGATGCCCCCGACGACCTGTTGGACGAGCGCCCAATCAGCGTCCGTCGCGCGGACCAACAGAGTGTTGCTCCCGGGCTCGGCGATGATGCGAATGTCGCCGGCCTGCGACGAGAGCGCGCCGGTTCCCTGGAACAGCTGTGCGAGCTGGGCCAAGCCGGCGGCGCCGTTGGCGCCACCGTTATTGCCGCCGCCGCCATTGTTGCCGCGACCGCCGCGGCCGCCATTTCCGGCGAAAGGCGTCGCAATGTTCGTCTGCCCCGGCACGGCCACGTTGCCAGGTGCGGTATTGATCGTCGTGAAGCCGCCGTTGCCGTTCGGGAACGTAACCGTGCCGCCGCGACCCGCCTGCGTGGAGCTGAATCCCGAAAAGAGATTCGTAAGCACCGGCGCGAGCTGCACCGCGTTCGCATGCTTCAGCCGATAGCTGAATAGGCGCATCTGCGCCGCCTGCTGTTGCTGACCGAAAAGCTGCTGGGCCAGTTGCTGCGGCGTCTGACGGTTCACGAGCTCGGGCACCGGTCCGGCGATTTGCATCAGCGTCGGCGTTTGCGTGACCTTCAGATTGTTTGCCTCCGCGACCGACTTCACCAGCTCGATCATCCCATCGCGCGTTACCGGTTTGCCGAGGTGGATGGTGACGCGCGTCTGCGGAATATTCGTCATGGAGACGTTCAGATCGCCGGCCGCCGACAGCGCATCGAGCACGACCTTCAGGTCTTGATCCTGAAAGTCGAGCGACACGCCCGGCGCTGCCTTCTTCTTCGTGTCCGACTTCGTTTGCACGCGCGCGCCGTTCGGCGGACGGCCGCCCCGTTGCGCGTCCGCCGGACCAGCGATGGCGATCGCCATGGACGTAGTTAGTAAAACTTGAATCATATATTGCATATCACAATCCTGTCTTGCCCACGGTAATGTCGGCGCGCACACCGGCGGCGCTCACGAGCGTGACCTTGCCGCGCTCGATAGTTCGTACGACCCACTCTCCGATCTTGTCACCGACGTGCACCAGTCTTGGCCCTGAATCGCCGAGCTGCATCGTTGCGAAACTGCGTCCGTCCGTCGCGACCGCCGTTCCGAGCACAGTCGGCCGCTGCGCTTCGAACACGGGCTTGTCGGTCGGACTTGCTTCGCCCGGCAATCGATATGAGCCAGTCGGCGGCGACCGGTCCGGCGAAAACACGTCGTTCTCAACCGCTGCATTGACGTCGATCGTTGTACGCGCAATGCGATGCGTGATCCCGTCGAGGCTCGCAACCGCCGTGGCCGCAACGGGCGGGAGCGGATCGGGCCGCATCGCGCGAACGACGGTCCATCCGAACACGACAAACGCGAACGTAAGGATCGCGAGCGCCACTCTGATCGCCGGTGTTTTGAGAAGCGCGGAGCCGTTCATCGCACCTCTCCACCGCTCACGCCGCGCGCCGTTCCCGAGGCGGCCGCTCCAGGCGCGGCCGGCGAACTCGGCGGGCCATCATTGACGGCGAACCCGGCGATTGTCGCGGCCACCGAGAGCGTTTCGACGTCCTTCTCATCGCTACGCGGCGATCGAGAGATGTCTAAACGATCGATGCGAATCAACTTGTCGCCATGCTCGAGCGCCTGAATGAACTTGAGCACCCCCGCGAGGTCCGACTCTGCGCGAATCTCGACGTAGAGCGTGCGCACACCATTCGCCGACGGCGATGCCGGCCGCGTCCCCGCATCCTGCAACCATACGCGGGTGCTGAGGGCCACCTCGCCGAGGTACGATGCGAGCTCCGCGCTCGCCATGACGTCGTCGCGACCTTCAAACAGCCGGGGACGCGTCGCGCGCATCGCCGAATCGGCGACGTGCTGCAGACCCGGATTTTCGCGTGCCGTCGCGACCGCCGCTCGTTCCCGAGCAAGCGTGTGGCCTTCGGCGGCCAGCTGATCGCGCGCGTCGGACAACGCCGCACGATACGGCCGGACGACGTAGATCGGCACGAGACCGACGAGCAGCAGCGCGGTGCCGACGATAATTGTTCGTCGCTCGCGCGGCTTCATCGTGCTCCACTTCATCGCGCTGCCCCCGGCTTCGTCGCCAACGCGGGAGTCACCGTCGTTCGCGACGGACGCGCGACGCGCGCCGCAATCGTGAAATGCTCAAGCGCCTGACCGTCATCCTGCAACTCACGACGCACCGGCGACGACGCACGAACATCCAGCAATCCCTGGGTGGATTCGAGCGCGTCGAAGACCGGCTTCGCGCGGAGCGCGAGTCCGTCGACAATGAGGGAATCATCACGAGCGCGAATCGCGGTGAGATGCGCGCCGTCGGGAACCGCGTCGCCGAGAGTGCCGATGATCACGGCCCACTGCGGCGCGTTGCGTTCGATGGAATCGAGCGCGGTGAGTTGCGTGTACGTCCCGGTGACGGTCGTCCGCCCAACCAATGTCGCCGACAACTGCGGTTTGATCGCCGCACGTTCCGCACGAACGACGTCGAGCTGATGATGTACACCGACGAGCTCGACGACCGCCGCCGCGACCAATAGCGCGGCCGCTGCCCCCAAGATCGACCACATCATACGTCGCGCGCGCGCTGTTTGTCCGGCGACGGCGGCTTCGGTTCGGAGCAACGGACCGGCGTCGCTGCCGGCGAATTGCGCCGCGAGTACGTCGCTGTCGTCCGTTCCGCTCGCGTGTTCGCCCGTCGGCGTTGCGACCGTGACGCGCAACGACGAGAGCGCCGCGATGATCGCTTTGCGCGGTCCTGATGCACCCGCGGCGCCAAGACGCGCCGATGGTCCAACGACATCCGCGATCATCGGCGCGTCGACGGCGCCCGCACGAAACCGACGGACGCCGGAGAGGCGCCCGGAATCGATTTGAAGAAGGTCGGTGCGATCGTCGTGAGCGATAACCGCGTACGCATTCTGTTTCGCGAATGCCGGCCACATCGAAACGGCCGCGCCCACCCACGCAGTCTCCGCGGGGCCGATCTCCTCGATCGTCCAGCCTGCGACCGACGCCGCGGCGCGAATCGACGCAACGAGGCGCGCCGCCGCGGCCACCGCCACGACCGCACTCGGCCCCTTTCGCGAACGCTTCGCCGAGAACGACGCGCCGATGACCTGCGGTGTGCGAGCGTTCACGAAGTACCGCCCAGCGTCGCGCGACAGCACTCGCTGCAAGTCCGCTTCGGCGAGCGGCGGAAGCTCAATCTGTCGCACCTCGGTAAGCGGCGGCAGAAGCGATATCGACAACACGCCCTCGGTAACGCCGAGCGTTCGCGCCAGATCTGAAAGCGCACCGGCAAGCGACGGCCAACCGCCTTCCGGCGCCGGTGGCTCCAGCGGCGCACGCCACGTCCGATCGGACGAACCGCGAATGCGCGCGTCGACGGCGCAGATCTCGTGCAACGAGATCGCGACGCCCGTTGGCGCGCCGTTGTTCGAGTCTCCCGCGCGCGTCACCATTGTTTGTACGTGATTCGAGCGGTCGTGCCCTGGCGATTCATCACGGCCGTGAGCTTCGCGGGCGGAGCCTGCGGTCCGACACGTGATGTGATGGTGAGCTCGACTTGGGACGTGGCGACGCCGGCTATAGCCGAAAGCGCCGACACGACTGCCTGGCCGCCGAGCTGCCCGGGCAGCGGCCTTCCTCCACGCCCTGCGGCGCCTTGCGTTGGAAAGAGATCGTTGATTGAGTTGATTCGACCGCCCTGGGAGCGCAATTGGAGAATTCTATTCAGGGTTGCGTCGGTCATTCCCGGAAGTGCGCGGAGAACGGGAACCGGTGCCGTGTTCACATTCACCTGTCCCGTACCGAGCACCGTGAGATACGGCGCTGCTTTCTGGTAAATTTCTGGCGTCATGCCCATGACGTCCTGCAACTCCTCCACAGTGCGAAACGGCGCATTGGCCGGCAGCGCGAGTTTCTCCGCCTTGATGTACGCGTCTCGCTCGGCGCCGTTCGGTCGGGGAATGCTGTCGGCGTCGCGCCAATCCATGATCGATTGCGCAAGCTCGGTTGATTTGCT
>JBDTAE010000141.1:0-24782 GCA_039924785.1 Gemmatimonadaceae bacterium
ATCCGCTCGCGACACCCGAGCCGTCCACCCTCGTGCTCTTCGCCAGCGGCATTGGGGTGTTCGGCGTCGCGGCGATGCGCCGCCGCCGCCGAACGTTTCCGCGACAGCCGGTTAGCGTTTCCTAAACGCTCCGCGGAACCCGGCGGTTTTCGACAACAAAGCTTGACCGACTCCGCACCACGCCCGCGTCCCCCACGCCTGATTTGCACTGTCGTGCGATCGCGGTGTGGACGCGGCAAGGCTAGCGCGATTCCGGCTCGACGGCGGTCGCAATGACGACAAGGATCACGTAGACGGCGCCGCCGCGGAGACTGTAAGGGAATCTGGAAATTGATCCTAGCGTGATCGGCTTCGGCGGCTCATCGTAACGAGCTGGGCCGCTCCTCTGTCGGGCGGACCCGTCGTCCGTTCCACGCCAACCCGATCAATGTCCATGCGACGCACTTTCGCTGTGCTGGCTGGTCTCCTGTCGTTGTCCTCCGCACTCGGGGCGCAGGGCCTGCGAACCAAGATCGGCGATCTATTCATTTTCGGGTCGGGCACCGACCCTCTCTTTCTCGCCGGATCCGCGGACCCGAGCAACCCGGCGTCCATTCAGGCGCATGGCGATCACTTCGTTCCGTCGGCGGTGGCGGCGAACGGAAGCCTGATCTCGTTCCTGACGACTTCGATCAGCTTGAATGTCGCGAACGCTCCAATCGGATCGACGAGCGGCGGCGAATCGTTTCGCTTCGAAGCAGGAGTTCCCGTTCGCACGTCGACGTCGGCGGGGCCGATCTTCGCCGAACGCGGACAGACGCTTGGTCAGGGGCGAACGGTGTTTGGCATTGGGCAAACCCAGCAGCACATGACTTCGTTGCGCGGCGTTCCGCTCGACAACATTCAATTGATTTTCACGCATCAGAACGTGGATTTCGCTGGGTGCGATTCGATCTACGGCGCATCTTGTAAGCTGATGGGCGTGCCGAGTCTCGAGAACGACATCATGCAGTTCGCGTTGAACCTTGATCTCAACGTGCAAGTGACGTCGATCTACGCGACGTACGGTCTTACCGATTTCCTCGACGTCGGCGTCGTGGTGCCGATCGTCAACACGACGCTACATGGCGAGAGCAACGCCAACATCATCCCGTTCGGCGGAACAACCGCTGCGCACTTCTTCGCCGGAACGCCGAGCAATCCGGTGCTCAGTGCGACGCGCACCGTCGACGGCTCGGCGTGGGGTTTGGGGGACGTCGCGGTCCGAACCAAATTGAGTATTCACCAGAGCGACCGAACGAATGTCGCGATCCTTGGCGAAGCCCGTTTCGCGACCGGCGACGAGGAGAATCTTTTGGGCTCTGGGCAGTTCGGAGCGCGCGGGCTCGCGGTGGTAT
Source organism: Gemmatimonadaceae bacterium (assembly GCA_039924785.1). Classification (GTDB taxonomy): domain Bacteria; phylum Gemmatimonadota; class Gemmatimonadetes; order Gemmatimonadales; family Gemmatimonadaceae; genus JAQBQB01. The sequence continues at coordinate 1,377 of JBDTAE010000141.1, forward strand.
CAGCGCGATTCGGCGATTTTTCGGCGCACGGAAACGCGGGCTATGCGTATCGAGGTGGCGGACAGCAGAACGACGCGGTGCTCGTCACGGGCGGCTTCGATCACGCGATGTCGCCGCGCGTCACGATGGCGGCGGACGTGATTGGCGAGCTCCAGGTTGGGCGATCGAAGCTGACTCTCCCGGGGCCGGTGCAGTACGACGTTCCGTTCAAGCGAACCATCAACCCGACGACCATTCCCGACATCGCCGACGATGTGATGAACGGGTCGTTTGGCTTCAAATTCCTGCCGGGCAACGGATTCACCGTGATTACGAACGTTCTCGTGCCGCTCAACCGCGGCGGGCTGCGTTCGGCCATCGCGTACACCGTCGGCGCGGAGTTCGCGTTTTAGCGAATTAGAATGAGTGGTATTGAATAGCCGCGCGGGGGCCGGGCGCTACCGCACCGAGGTGAGCTTCCATCCGTTTGCGTCGCGACGAAGGGACGCTTGAAAGCTGACCGGCTGCCGTTCCGTTTTTCCGCCGGTGGTCACGTAATCGTATTCCCCAGACAGTTTTGTTTCCGCCGAGGCGCCGTTGACGTCGATCGCGCCCACGTTGAACGTTGCGTGCAGCGAGCGCACGGTGCCAAAGAACTGCTCGAATCCACCGGCCTGTTGCGCGGTGATTCCCGGGTATGCGCGGCGAACTTCGTTGACGTCGCGGGATTCGATTGCGTGCGCGTACGACGCGATCGCCGCGCGAATTTCCGCCTGCGGATTCGGTGCCGGCTGGGCGGCGGCTGCGGGCGTGGCAACGGGGGGAGCAACGACGGGCGCTTGGGTCGGCGGCGGCGCAGGGGCTGGAATGGACTGAACCTGCTGCTTCGCCGCGCTGTTGGAAGCGGCGGCGGCGCTTCGAGCTCGCGCCGCGGCGGCTGCTCGCGCATCACGTTCTGCGACCGACCATGCGTCGGTTGCCTGCGTGAGGTGTTGCGCCGCCTCGGAGATTTTCGCTTGCGCCACGAGTGCGTCGGCAGCCTTCACATTGTCGTCGCCGGCCTGAAGCTGGTCGGCGCTCGCACCAGCGTCCGCAGCGCGACGGCGCCCGTCCAGCGCGCTGGTGCGGAGCGGTCTGAAGAGCGCGAGCTCGTCGGCGGTGGGCGCACGAGAGCGGGTCGATTTTGTCGTCGTATTTGCCGAGGCCGAACTCGCGACCGACGAGGTCTTCGCCGCCGGTTCGGGCGGCTGAGTCGTGACAGGGGCTGGGGCGGTTAGAGTGGTCGTCGGCGCCGCCGGAGCAGCCGTTTTAACGACGACCGACGAGTTTGCGGGCGCAGCAGCCGGCACCTTATCGGTGCGACTGGATTTCCCGCGAGCCATGATGACGGCGGCAAGGATGACTGCGGCTGACCCGACCGCAATTCCGACGATCATCGCATTGTTTCGCTTCGCCGCTGGTAGCGCTTTCTGACCCGCGATCGCCGTGTCGATCACCGAGCGCAGCGATACCGTGCGGAGCGACTGCGCAGTCTGATCGAGATTTGCGCGAATCGCCGCGAGAGCGTTCGCCATCTCGATGGCGTTTCCATACCGGTCGGCGGGTTCCTTCGCGATCGCTTTGAGCACGACGTCGGCGAGCTCAGGCGGGGTCTGGCTGTTCATTTCCGGTGGTGGCTGGCTCACGATCTTGTACATCACGCCTTGCAGCGTGTCGGCGTGGAACGGACGAACGCCAGACAACAGCTCGTACAAGACTGAGCCAACAGAGAAGATGTCGGTTTGCGCGGTGATGGCGCTCCCGACGATTTGTTCGGGCGCCATGTACGCCGGAGTGCCGACCATGACGCCCGTGCGCGTCAGCTTGGCCGACGACTGCAGGTGCGCGATGCCGAAGTCCATGATGCGGGCTCGGCCTTCGCTGTCGATGCGAATGTTCGCCGGTTTGATGTCGCGGTGGACGATTCCGCGCTTGTGCGCGAACGCGAGTCCGCCGAGTACGTCGATGATGATGTCGATCTTGTCGACGAGCTTGAGCGCGACGGGTTTGTTCAGCACGTCTTCGAGGTCTTCGCCTTCGACGAACTCCATGGCGATGAAGAGGTGTCCGTCGACTTCACCGCAGTCGTAGATGGTGATGACGTTCGGGTGTTGGAGCGAGCCGGCGGCCTGGGCTTCACGGAGGAATCGTCCCCGCAGGTCTTCGTCGCGGGCGATGGAGTCGCTCATGACTTTAATTGCGACCGGCCTGTTGAGGACCGGATCGAGGGCGCGGTAGACGACCCCCATGGCGCCTTCGCCGATTCGCGCGACGATCTTATATTTCCCGATATCGGCGCTGACGCTATCTGACATTAGTGAATTCGTGCGCCGGCTGGAGTGCGTGCGGCTGATGTCAGGACGAGCGTAGGGGAATCGCTGTCGTCGGCTTGCCGCTGATGCGAGCAGGATATACTAGAGTCGGGCGGCGACTGCAACTGGCGTCGTCAGAGGATCGTGTCCGCTGGGTTGACACAGGGCCAATTCCCAATAAATTCAAGGGGCTACGGGGTTTTGGCTCTATTCCCGTCGGTGGTTCGACGCGACTGGGATCGTAGCGAAGGTAGGTTGGAAGTTTGGTTGAAGGACAATTCGGCGAACTGCGCGCTGACACTTATGGGCCTGCACCAAGCAGGGGTCTGCTCCGGCTGAAGCACTCGAGCGAGTGTTGAGGCTCCCGACAAGCAACGCAGGACAATTAGACGTCGTGTCAGGCAGGGCGGTTGTTGGTGCCGCCTCGCTGGGATGATTCCAAGCATCCTCAAATGACCGGCGCGCTTTGGGTCCCCACTCGCGCGGCAGCGGCGAGCGTACCCGGCGATGGCGGATGGACACCGGTCCTTGCAAAAGGACGCCCGGTCCACCCGCGTTTTTGCTGGTGGAAGTTTGACATCGAAGTTTAACGCAGTCGCAACGCTCTAGCAGTTTTTCAGCATCTCCAATACTCAGCATCTAGCATCCCAAATGGCTCGCGAAACGTCGCTCGACCACTATCGCAATATCGGCATCATGGCCCACATCGATGCCGGTAAGACGACTACGACCGAGCGTATTCTTTACTATACCGGCAAGGCGCACAAAATCGGCGAAGTGCATGAAGGCACTGCGACGATGGACTGGATGGAGCAGGAACAGGAGCGCGGCATTACGATCACGTCCGCCGCGACCACTGCCTTCTGGACGCGCTTTGGTACTGAGTACCGCATTAACATCATCGACACGCCTGGGCACGTCGACTTCACGGTCGAAGTCGAGCGCTCGCTTCGCGTGCTCGACGGTGCCGTCACGCTCCTCGATTCGGTCGCCGGCGTTGAGCCGCAGACGGAAACCGTATGGCGTCAGGCTGATCGTTATGGCGTTCCTCGTATCATTTTCGCCAACAAGATGGACCGCACCGGTGCCGACTTCACTCGGTGCATGACGATGATCCGCGACCGGTTGTCCAAGGACGCGTTCCCGCTTCAGCTTCCCGTTGGCTCGGGCGAGTTGTTCACGGGCCACATCGACGTCCTCGAGCGCAAGCAGTACATCTTCGACGACGAAACGCTCGGCAAGACGTTCACCGTTGTCGATGTTCCCGCGGAGTTCAAGGATGCGGTCGAGCAGGCGCGTCACGATGTCATCGATCACGCGGTTGCGGTTGCGCAGGACGACGCGCTGATGGAGCGCTATCTCGCCGGCGAAGAGCTTTCGATCGACGAGATTCGCAAGGCGATTCGCGTTGCGACTGTTACCGGCAAGATGATTCCGGTGTTGTGTGGCGCGTCCTTCAAGAACAAGGGCGTCCAAGCACTGCTCGACGCGGTCATCGATTACCTGCCGGCTCCGGTCGACGTTCCGCCGATCAAGGGACATCTGCCGCATCACGACGACACGTTCGACACGCGTCCGGTGACGGACGACGCACCGTTTGCCGCGTTGGCGTTCAAGATTGCGACCGATCCGTTCGTTGGAAAGCTGACGTTCTTCCGCGTGTATTCAGGAACGCTCAAGTCGGGTTCGTACGTGTATAACAGCACGAAGGACAAGCGCGAGCGCGTCAGCCGTCTGTTGCAAATGCATGCGAACAAGCGCGAGGAAATCGAGGAAGTGCGTTGCGGCGACATCGCCGCGGCCATTGGCCTCAGGGACACGCGCACCGGCGACACGATGTGCGATGATGATCATCCGATCATCCTCGAGGCGATGAAGTTTCCGAACCCGGTCATCGACGTCGCCATCGAGCCGAAGACCAAGGCGGACCAGGACAAGCTCGGCATCGCGCTCGCGAAGCTGTCGGAAGAAGATCCGACGTTCCGCGTGCACACGGACGATGAAACGTCGCAGACGATCATCTCCGGCATGGGCGAGCTGCATCTGGAAATCATCGTCGATCGTATGATGCGCGAGTTCAAGGTCGACGCGAACATCGGTCGCCCGCAGGTGGCGTATCGTGAAACGATTCGGAAACGCGTGGAGAAGGTGGAAGGCAAGTTCATCCGGCAGTCGGGCGGCAAAGGCCAATACGGTCACGTCGTCATCAACATGGAGCCGTCCGAAACGGGCGCTGGCTTCGTGTTCGAGGACAAGGTGGTCGGCGGCGTGATTCCGCGTGAGTACATTGCGCCGGTTGAGCAGGGCATCAAGGAAGCGTTGGAGAACGGCATTCTCGCTGGCTACCCAATGGTCGATGTGAAGGTCGAGCTGATTTACGGTTCGTACCACGACGTCGACTCGAGCGAAATGGCGTTCAAGATTGCCGGTTCGATGGCGTTCAAGGAGGCGGCCAAGCGGGCGCATCCCGTGCTGCTCGAACCGATGATGAACGTCGAGGTGGTGACACCGGACGCGTTCATGGGCGACGTGCTCGGAGATTTGTCTGCGCGTCGCGGCAAGATCGGCGGGATGACCCAGCGAGGCGAAGCGCAAGTGATTGCCTCGACGGTTCCTCTCTCCGAGATGTTCGGGTACTCGACGAAGCTCCGCTCGATGTCGCAGGGCCGCGCCGTCTACTCGATGGAGTTCGCGCACTATGATGAGGTGCCGAAGTCCAAGGCGGAAGAAATCGTCGCGAAGGGCAACAAGTAACAAATTGCTAATGGTCAGTGGCGCATGGTCGGTTCGGCCATCAGCCATTCGCCATTAACCATCAGCAGCAGTTCAGACTCTACCAATACAGGAATCGTACAATGGCAAAGGCAAAGTTCGACCGGACCAAGCCGCACGTGAACGTCGGCACGATCGGCCACGTCGATCACGGCAAGACCACCTTGACCGCGGCGCTTACGAAGATCTCGGCTGACAAGGGTTTCGGCACCAAGTACATCGCGTATGACGAAGTTGCGAAGGCGTCCGAGTCGCAGGGTCGTCGTGACCCGACGAAGATTCTGACCATCGCCACGAGCCACGTCGAATACGAGACGAAGGCCCGTCACTATGCGCACGTCGATTGCCCAGGCCACGCAGATTACGTCAAGAACATGATCACGGGTGCCGCGCAGATGGACGGCGCGATCCTGGTCGTGAGCGCGGTCGACGGCCCGATGCCGCAGACGCGCGAGCACATCCTGCTCGCCCGCCAGGTGAACGTGCCGCAGGTCGTCGTGTTCCTCAACAAGTGCGATCTCGTCGAAGACGCCGAGCTCCTCGACCTCGTCGAGCTCGAAGTCCGCGAGTTGCTCAGCAAGTACAATTTCGCGGGCGATGATGCGCCAGTGATTCGCGGCTCGGCGAGCGGCGCGATCGCGGGCGATCAGAAGTGGATTGACAAGATTCAGGAGCTGTACGACGCTCTTGATAATTACATCCCGCTTCCGGTTCGCGAAATCGACAAGCCGTTCCTGCTCCCGGTCGAGGACGTGTTCTCGATCACGGGTCGCGGTACGGTTGCGACGGGTCGTATCGAGCGCGGCAAGATCAAGGTCGGCGAGGAAGTCGCGCTGATCGGTTTTGGTTCGGACAAGAAGTCGGTCGTGACGGGCGTCGAAGCGTTCCGCAAGCTGTTGGACGATGGGCAGGCCGGTGACAACGTCGGTCTCTTGCTCCGCGGCGTCGACAAGGCGGACATCGAACGCGGCATGGTGTTGGCCAAGCCGGGATCGATCAAGCCGCACACGAAGTTCGAGGCCGAGGTCTACGTGTTGAACAAGGACGAGGGCGGTCGTCACACGCCGTTCTTCAAGGGCTATCGTCCGCAGTTCTACTTCCGGACGACCGACGTGACGGGTTCGTGCGAGTTGGCGGCGGGCACGGAGATGGTCATGCCGGGCGACAACGTGCAGATGACCATCGAGCTCATCACGCCGATCGCGATGGAGGAGCAGGTGCGCTTCGCCATTCGTGAGGGTGGTCGTACGGTGGGCGCAGGCGTCGTCACCAAGATTTTGGCGTAAGCGATGAGCGAATGGCGAATGGCCGATAGCGGGCCGTTCGCCATTTGCTGTGCGCACTCAGCTCTAACACGAGATCTCTAATGGCTGGTAGAATCCGAATTCGCCTCAAGGCCTTCGATCACGCGGTGATCGATCAGGCAGCGGCGGACATCGTGCGGACGGCGGAAAAGACGGGGGCGCAAGTCTCCGGTCCCATTCCCCTCCCCACGAAGACGCAGCGCTGGACGGTCCTCCGTTCGCCGCACGTCGATAAGAAGTCCCGCGAGCAGTTCGAGCTGAAGACGCACAAGCGTGTGATCGACATCCTCGACAGCCGCGCGCAGACGGTGGACGCGTTGACCAAGCTGGATCTTCCGGCCGGCGTCGACGTCGAAATCAAAGTCGAGTAGCTCCGCAGGACCGCAGACGATCACTGATTCGAGAACAGTGATCGCCATAGTCCAACTGATCGGTTGATCAGTGACTCCGCACAGGAAACCAAGGCAATGATCGGTATCATCGGTAAAAAGCTGGGCATGACCCAGATCTTCAATGAGCAAGGACAGCAGATCCCCGTCACGGTGATCGAGGCGGAGCCGAATCCGATCCTCGCGATCAGCGACAAGGCGAAGGATGGTCATGCGTCCGTGCAGCTCGGCCTCGGCACGGCCCGCCTTCGTCGCGACTCGGCCAAGGGCGAGATCAGGAATCCCAAGGGGCATCGCGCCAGCAAGGCGGCGATCGGTCACGCGAAGAAGGCTGGTCTTTCCACGGTGCCGCGGATCCTGCGCAGCGTGCGACTCGACGAGCCGGGCAACGCCAAGGCCGAGATTCCCGAGCTCAAGGTTGGCGAGACGATCAACGTGAGTGTGTTCGCGGTCGGTGACCAGGTGAAGGTCATGGGCACGAGCAAGGGCCGTGGCTTCCAGGGTGTCGTGAAGCGCTACGGCATCGGCGGTGGACCGAACACGCACGGTAACACGAAGCACCGTCGTCCGGGTTCCATCGGACCGGGCACCAATCCTTCCCGCGTCATCAAGGGAAAGAAGATGCCGGGCCACTACGGCGATCATCGCCACACGCAGACTCACCTTCGCGTCGAGAAGATCGACGCTGAACGCAACTTGATCTACATCCGCGGCTCGGTCGCCGGTAAACCCGGTGGAATCGTCGTCGTGAAGAAGCAGGGTTAAGAGAATACTCATGGCTGACAACACGACATTCCAGGCTGCGGCGTACACCGCCGGCGGAACGTCCCGCGACGCGGTGACGCTGCCGGGCGAGCTGTTCGACGGCACCGTGAACATGCCGGTGATGCATCAGGCGGTGAAGGCGTATCTCGCCAACCAGCGGCAGGGCAACGCCAAGACGAAGATTCGCAAGTACGTGATCGGCGGCAATCAAAAGCCGTGGAAGCAGAAGGGCACTGGCCGCGCGCGTGCCGGTTCGACGCGCGCTCCGCACTGGGTGGGCGGCGGCACGGTCTTTGGACCGATCCCGCGCAGCTACGCGCAGTACGTGCCGCGCCAGGTCCGCGCCCTCGCCCGCAAGAGCGCGCTCAATGCGCGCGCGATCGAGAACGCTGTGTTCATCATCGATCGCTTCGAGTTCGATGGGCCGAAGACGTCGCGGATCCAGGCCCTCGTCGAGCGACTCCGCGTCGCCGATAAGAAAGTGCTCATTCTCACCGACGGCGCCAAGCCGCCTGTGTATCTGAGCGCTCGTAATCTCCCGGCCGTTCACGTGTTGCCGTATAGCGACGTGTCCACCTACCACGTCCTCTGGTCCGACGTCGTGCTGATCGAAGCCGGCGCTCTTGGCCAGACGCTCGATCCGGTTGCTGAAAAGCACGCGGAGAAGGCGAAGAAGACGACGAACGCGGTCAAGAAGGCTCCGACCGCGAAGAAGGCCGGCAAGGCGGCACCCGCCAAGAAGGCCGCAGCGAAAAAGACTGCAGCCAAAAAGGCCCCGGCCGCGAAGAAGGACGCGGCCAAGAAGCCTGCCGCCAAGTCCGCGAAGAAGAAGGGGAAGTAACCAATGCCTACCCTGCACCGCACCATCGTGCGTCCGTTGATCACCGAGAAGACGTCCGCCGCGTATCAGTCGCGCGGTGAGTACGTGTTCGAAGTGCACCCGGACGCCACCAAGCCGCAGATTCGCTCGGCCATCGAGCAGCTGTTCGGCGTGAAAGTCACCGGAGTTTGGACGTCGAATGTGCGCGGCAAAGAAAAGCGCCAGGGGACGACCATCGGACGCCGTCCGAACTGGAAAAAGGCAATCGTGACCCTGAAGGACGGGGACACGATCGAGATCTTCGAAGGCTGAGCCGGGATACCGACCAATGGGAATTCGTCAATTCAAGCCGGTGACCAAGGGAACACGTTTTCGTACGGTCTCGGATTTCTCCGAGATCACGTCGACGACGCCCGAGAAGTCGCTGCTCGAGCCGATCAAGAAGAGCGGTGGCCGCGACAATCACGGCCACATCTCGATGCGTCGCCGCGGCGGTGGTCACAAGCGCCAGTACCGTATCATCGATTTCAAGCGCAACAAGCATGGCGTCGCCGGCACGGTGACGTCGGTCGAGTACGATCCGAACCGTTCGGCGCGCATCGCGCTGATCACGTACGCCGACGGCGAGAAGCGCTACATCATTCATCCGAAGGGCGTGTCGGTCGGCGATACCATCACGGCCGGTCCGGGGTCGGACATTCGCACCGGCAATGCGTTGCCGCTGTCGGAGATGCCGCTCGGTACCGCCGTGCACAATGTCGAATTGAAGATCGGCAAGGGTGCGCAGCTCTGCCGGTCGGCGGGAATGTCGGCGCAGGTCGTCGCGAAGGAAGGCGAGTATGTGACGCTCCGCATGCCGTCGACCGAAATGCGATTGGTGCATGGTCGTTGCTATGCCACGATCGGCACCGTGGGCAATGAAGAGCATGAGCTCATTTCGTGGGGCAAGGCCGGTAAGACTCGTTGGAAGGGTCGCCGTCCGAAGGTCCGCGGTGAAGTCATGAACCCGGTCGATCACCCGCACGGTGGTCGTACGCGCGGCGGACGCAACGTCGTCAGCCCGTGGGGCAAGAAGGAAGGCGTGAAGACGCGCAACAAGAAGAAGTCGTCGCAGCGCATGATTGTGCGCGGGCGGAAGCGCGGCAAGGCGACCCAATAAGCTTCAACTAGAGATCTCATATGGGAAGAAGCGTAAAGAAAGGCCCGTTCGTGCAGGAGGCGCTCGCCAAGAAGGTCGAGGCGCTGAACGCCAAGAGCGAGAAGCGCGTCGTCAAGACGTGGTCGCGCGCCAGCACCGTGCTGCCCGAGTTCGTGGGCCACACGTTCGCCGTGCACAATGGCAACAAGTTCATTCCGGTCTATGTGACGGAGAACATGGTTGGCCACAAGCTCGGAGAGTTCGCGCCGACGCGTCTGTTCCGTGGGCACACGGGCCAGAAGGCGGTCGACAAGAAGGCCGATTCACCGTCTCCGAAGTCGGGTGGCGCGCCTGCCGCGCGCGGAGGCAAGTAAATGAGCACCAATAGCCGAGAGAAAGGCGAGAAGCGCGCGGCGGTCCGCAAGGCCGCGCCGGCGCACGCGACGCAGCGTTCCGCGCGTCAGTCGCCGTACAAGATGCGCCTCGTCATCGACGAGATCCGCGGCAAGAGCGTGAACGACGCCCTCGCCTACTTAGCATTTTCTAAAAAGCACGCCGCCAAGCAGATCGAGAAGACGCTGCGGTCGGCGGTCGCCAACGCCGAGCATGCGGCGCGCGAAGGCGCCGGCAGCTCGTCGCTCGATGTCGACGCGCTGTACGTCACGCGCGCTGTCGTGAATGAAGGCGTCAAGCTCAAGCGGTTCACGCCCGCCGCCATGGGTCGCGCGACGCCGGTGCAGAAGCGCACGAGCCACATCGAGATCGAAGTCGCCGAAAAGCAGAAGAAAGGGAGCCGCCGCTAATGGGACAGAAAACACATCCGATCGGCTTTCGCCTTGGCATCTCCAAGGACTGGAAGTCGCGCTATTACGCTGGACGAGAGTTGCCGGCGCTGCTCCGCGAAGACGAGCTGCTGCGCAAGTATTTGAAAGCGCGCCTCGGCCATGCGGCAATCGCCGACATCATCATCGATCGGAAGCCGGGCAAAGTCGTCGTGACGTTGCACACCGGTCGTCCGGGCGTTGTGATCGGCAAGAAGGGCGCGGAAGTGGACAAGTTGCGCGATGAGCTCGCGCATCTGACGAGCAAGGAAGTCGGCATCAATGTCGAAGAGATCAAGCGTCCCGAGCTCAGTGCGCAGCTCGTGGCCGACAACATCGCCAGCCAGCTTGCGCAGCGTATCTCGTTCCGTCGCGCGATGAAGCGTGCGGTGCAGAGCGCGATGCGCATGGGCGCGCAGGGCATCAAGATCAAATGCGGCGGCCGTCTGGGCGGCGCTGAAATCGCGCGCGTCGAGGGCTATCACGAAGGTCGAGTGCCGCTGCACACGCTGCGCGCCGATATCGATTACGCCATCTCGACCGCGAAGACCACCTTCGGCACCATCGGCGTGAAAGTCTGGATCTTCAAGGGTGAGAAAGTCGAAGACCGCCGTGGCACCACCTATTCCTCCGGCATGTAAGGAGGCCTGCGATAAATGCTAAGTCCTAAGCGCGTCAAATTCAGAAAACGGTTCAAGGGTCGGACGAAAGGCCTTGCCTCACGGGGCAGTGAGATTTCGTTTGGCACCTATGGCCTACAGACGTTGGAGCCCGGTTGGATCACCGCGCGCCAGATCGAAGCCGCTCGTGTGGCGCTCACGCGTCATATCAAGCGCGGCGGAAAGGTCTGGATCCGCGTCTTCCCCGACAAGCCGATCACGAAGAAGCCCGCCGAGACCCGAATGGGTAAGGGAAAGGGTTCTCCGGAAATGTGGGTGGCCGTCGTCCGTCCGGGCCGAGTGATGTTCGAGCTCGAAGGCGTGACGCGCGAAATCGCCGAGAAGGCGATGGGACTTGCCGCCGCCAAGATGCCAGTGCGCACGAAGTTCGTGGCGCGCGAGGAGGTGCATACCGATGCGAGCTGATGAAATTCGTGAAATGGCGAAGGACGACGTGGTCGCGAAGATTCGCGATCTCGAAGAGGAAACGTTCCGTCTCAGGTTCCGGAGCGCGACGGAGCCCCTCGAGGATCCGCTTCGCTTGCGCGTGATTCGCCGCGACTTGGCGCGTCTCAAGACGATTTTGCGGGAACAGAAGGCCCAGACCAATGGCTGATATGACCAACACGACAGGCGCAGAATCGACGAGCGCACTTGAACGAGCCAAGCGCAAGACGCGCACGGGCAAAGTAGTGAGCGACAAGATGCAGAAGACGGTCGTGGTGGAGATCGAGCGCCGCGTGCCGCACCCGGTGTACGGCAAGATGGTGACTCGCACCAAACGGGTTAAAGCGCACGACGAAGAGAACACGGCCAAGACCGGCGACACGGTGCGGATCGCGGAGACGCGCCCCCTGTCGAAGGACAAGCGTTGGCGCGTGGTCGAGATCGTCGATCGTGCACGATAAGGGAGACGATCGATGATTCAACAAGAGTCCATGGTCAAGGTCGCGGATAATTCCGGCGCCAAGACCGCACAGGTCATCCGCGTTCTCGGCGGCACGCGCCGCCGGTATGCGGGCCTGGGTGACGTCGTGATCGTGGCGGTGAAGAACGCGCTGCCGAACGGCACGGTGAAGAAGTCCGAAGTCGCGCGCGCGGTGGTTGTGCGCACGGCCAAGGAAACCCGACGGAAGGACGGCAGCTACATCCGCTTCGACGAGAATGCCGTCGTCATCATCAACGACCAAGGGGAGCCGCGCGCGACGCGTATCTTCGGACCGGTGGCGCGCGAGCTGCGCGACAAGCGGTACATGAAGATCGTTTCGCTGGCGCCCGAGGTGATCTAGTATGAGAAATCTCACACACCGCAAGGCGGACCGTCCCAAGGTCGCGAACCGCAAGCATCACGAGGGCAACGCCGAGCGCCAGAAGCTGCACGTCAGCACGGGCGACACGGTGCGTGTCGTGCGCGGCGACGACAAGGGCCGCGAAGGCAAAATCATTCGCGTGTATCGCAAGACGGGCCGCATCACGATCGAAGGCGTGAACATCGTGAAGAAGCACCGCCGCGCGCGCACGGCCGAAGAGCAGAGCGGCATCGTCGAGATGCCGGCCCCGATGCATGCGTCGAACGTGATGTTGATCGATCCACAAAGCGGACTTCCGACGCGCACGCGCCGGCACATCGACGAAGATGGAACCAAGGAACGCATCAGTGTGAAGACCGGGGAATCCATCCCGCGCGCCCGCTGACGGCGTTTAGAGGCTCTGAGGACATAGACTATGGCGACGAAAGAAAAAGAGAAAAAACCCGCAGGCGGCGGCAAGGAAGCGAAAGCGCCCAAGGCAAGCAAGTCGAAGGGCGGTCGGAAGGGGGAAACGAAGGCGCGCGGCCCACATGCGGGCGCTGCCCTCCCGGTTCCGCCACCGCGTCTTCGCGCTTTCTATCAGAACACCGTCCGCGCGAAGTTGATGACGCAGTTTGGCTTCACGAACCCGCATCAGGTTCCGCAGCTCGAGAAGATCTCGATCAACGTCGGAGTCGGTGAAGCGATCAAACAGCCGAAGGCGTTGGATTCGGTGATCGCCGAGTTGGCGCTGATCACGGGCCAGGCGCCGACGCGCAAGAAGGCGAAGAAGTCGATCGCCAACTTCGGGTTGCGCGAAGGGCAGGAGATCGGTGCGGCGGTGACGTTGCGCGGCGCGCGCATGTGGGAGTTCCTCGACCGGTTCGTCACGGTGGCGGTGCCCCGCGTTCGCGACTTCCGCGGACTGAACACCCGCTCGTTCGACGGCCGCGGCAACTACTCGCTCGGCATCAAGGAACAGATGATCTTTCCGGAGATCAACTACGACGAAATCGAGGCGGTTCACGGCATGGACATCACGTTCGTGACCAGCACGAATCGCGACGACGAAGCATACGCGTTGTTGAAAGAGCTCGGACTACCGTTCCGTTCGGACGACAAGAAGGGTGGCCGCGCGATGTAAGACCCGCGGCTGGCTTCTCGTCGCGGGCAGACAGGCCAGGCGAGAAGCGAGTTGCAGGTGCCGGACAGTAGGTAGCAGCCAGAAGCATTTTTTCCACCTCAAGTAGAGAGATAGAGATGGCTCGTAAGGCCATGGTCGAGAAGAGCAAGCGGAAGCCGAAGTTCGCGGTGCGGCAGCATAATCGCTGCGGTCGCTGCGGCCGGTCGCGCGCGTTCCTGCGCCGGTTTGGTCTCTGCCGTATTTGTTTCCGCGAGCTGTCGCTGTCCGGAATGATTCCGGGCGTGCGCAAGGCGTCGTGGTAGCTCGCGTGTAGCTGGCTTCTTGCTGCTGGCGAGCGGGCGACTGGCGACTGCCAGCAGCCGGTCACCAGCAGGCAGAAGCGTCTTATCCAACCTCAATCCTCCACGTCCTCACGGATACGAGAGGAGTAGGAATCACTCATGAGCATGACTGACCCGATCGCCGACATGTTGACGCGAATCCGCAATGCGTGCGGATCGAAGCATCGCCGCGTCGATATGCCGCTGTCGAAGATGAAGACCGAGATCGCCCGTATCCTGAAGGAGAACAACTACATTCAGGATTACTCATCGCTCGAGACCGACGAAGGCAAGCACCTGCTTCGTGTCCGCCTCAAGTATGCGGGCGGCCAGTCGGTGATCCGCGAGCTGCAGCGTGTGTCCAGCCCGGGTCTCCGCAAGTACGTCGGAGCCGGCGAGATCCCGCGCGTGCGCAACGGACTCGGCATCGCGATTTTGAGCACCAACAAGGGCTTGATGTCCGACCGTGAGGCGCGGCAGGCGCGCACCGGCGGCGAGCTCGTCGCCGTCGTCTGGTAGCAGCGGCGCATAGGGAGAATCAAGTCATGTCTCGTATTGGAAAGCTTCCCATTGCGGTCCCCGCTGGGGTCACCGTGACGGTTGACGGCAAGATGGTGAAGGTGAAGGGCCCGAAGGGCGAGCTCTCGCACAAGCTTCCCGACGGCATCACGATGGATCGCGATGGCGACACGCTGAACGTGAAGCGCGCTTCAGAAGAGACGAACCACAAGTCGCTCCACGGCCTCTCTCGTTCGCTCGTCGCGAACATGATCGAAGGCGTGACGACTGGGTACAAGAAGCAGCTCGAGATTCAAGGCGTTGGGTACAAGGCGGAAGTGAAGCCGTACGGCTTGCAGCTTGCCTTGGGCTTCTCGCACACCATCGAATACAAGGCGCCGGCCGGGATCAAGCTCACCGCGCCGCAGCCAACCGCCGTGATCATCGAAGGCTCCGACAAGGCGCTCGTCGGCCAGGTTGCCGCCGAGTTGCGCGGTCTTCGTCCGCCCGAGCCGTATAAGGGCAAGGGTATTCGTTATCAAGGCGAACAGGTTCGCCGTAAGGCCGGCAAGGCGGGGGGTAAGTAACCATGCCAGTAATTCCGAAGACACGCGAGCAGCAGCGCCATCGGCGCCACTTGCGGGTTCGCAAAAAGGTGACGGGAACGCCGGCTCGTCCACGTCTGGTAGTTTTCAGATCTCTCAAGCACATCACCGCGCAGATCGTCGACGATGTCGCCGGCCGCACGCTGATGACGGTGACCAGCACGACACTCGAGAGCGGCAAGAAGACGGAAAAGTCCCTCGAAGTTGGGAAGCTTATTGCCGCCAAGGCGAAGGATGCGGGGATCACGAAAGTCGTGTTCGACCGCGCTGGGTACAAGTATCACGGCCGCGTGAAGGCCGTGGCCGACGGAGCCCGCGAAGCGGGTTTGGAGTTCTAACATGGAAGACTCACAGAATTCAGGCGCCAGCGCGCCGGCATCGGGCGGTCAGAGCTCGCGTGGCAGCACGGGGCGTGGACCGACCGGCGGCGGTAGCGCGCGCAGTGGTGGTGGTGCCGGTCGTGGGCGCGGCGGTCCGGGTGGTGGACGCGGCGGCGCCGGCGGTGGTCGCGGTGGCCAGGGCGGAGGCCCCGGCGGCGGCGGTCGCGGTCGTGGGGGACCGGGCGGCGGTGGCGGTGATCGCCCCGGCGGTGGTGGTGGTGGCGAGCGCGGTGGACGCGGCGGTGGTGATCGCGGCGGACGCGGCGGTGACGAGCGTGGTCGCGGCGGAGAAGGCAGCGAGCTCGTTGAGAACGTCGTCGCGATCAATCGCGTCGCGAAGGTCGTGAAGGGCGGACGCCGCTTCTCGTTCAATGCGCTCGTCGCGGTTGGCGACGGGCAGGGTAAGGTCGGCTTCGCGTCGGGTAAGGCGAACGAAGTGTCAGAAGCGGTCCGCAAGGCCGTTGACGCCGCTCGTCGCAACATGGTCAATATTCCGCTCACGGGCGGAACGATCCCGCACGAGATCATCGGCCGTCATGGCGCGGGCAAGGTGTTGATGAAGCCCGCTGCGCCAGGTGCCGGTGTGATCGCCGGAGGTGCGGTGCGCGCCATCATGGAGTGCGCCGGTATCTCTGATATTCTTACGAAGAGCTTGGGATCGACGAATCCGCATAACATGGTTCGTGCGGCGATGAACGGTCTTTTGGAACTCACAACCGTCGAGCAGATTGCGCGCGAGCGCGGCGTCGAGCCGTCGAGCCTTCCGTACCGTTCGCGTGCGAAGTCGAAGCAGAGTCATCGCCATGCGTCGCACGGGGAGACTGTCTAATGCCACGTACATTCGTTTGGCACCCGAGTAAGGGGCCGGCTAAAACAGCGAAGCAGGATCTTCCGGAAACCGGAAGTGTTCAGATCAAGCAGGTCCGCAGCGGTATCGGGCACTCGTGGCGCATGAACGCGACGCTCGAAGCGATCGGGCTCAAGCACCACCAGCACACGATCGTCAAGCCGATCACGCCGGGCCTCAAGGGTCAACTCAAGCAGGTTCGCCATCTCGTCGAAGTGACGGTGGTCGAAGGAGGGGAAGGTAAATGAGCGAGAAGCGAGAGCGCGCCGCCGCTGCGGCCGCAGGTACGACCAAGATCGGATTGCACAACCTGTCTTCCGCGCCTGGCTCGACGAAGATCCGCAAGCGGCTTGGCCGTGGTCCGGGTTCGGGCACCGGTAAGACGTCTGGTAAGGGGCACAAGGGTAGCAAGGCGCGCGCAGGCCATCACGGTCCGGGCGGCGGCAAGCCGCATTTCGAAGGCGGCCAGATGCCAATCACGCGTCGTTTGCCGAAGCGCGGCTTCACGAATCCATTCCGTGAGGAATCTCAGATCATTCGACTCGATGAAATCGCCGAGATGACGGGTGAGATCACGCGTGACACGTTGGCGGCGATCGGCCTGATCAAATCGAACAAGGGCCACGTGAAAGTGCTCGCCAACGGCGAGATCACACAGGCGGTCACGGTGCGCGGACTCAAGGTCAGCGCCGGCGCGCGCGACAAGATTCTTGCGGCCGGTGGCCGCGTCGAAGAGTAATCGCGCAGTAATCGAGGGACGTCATGGCCGAATCCAACGCAGCGAACGCAGTCCAGAATCTGTTCAGGACCCCGGAGCTGAAGGACAAGATTCTCTTCACACTGCTGTGCCTTCTGGTATACCGGATCGGCGCAGCGGTGACCGCGCCTGGGATCAATCCCCAGGCGATCGCCGACTTCATGAATTCGCAGAAGAACAGCGGCGGCTTGCTCGGACTCTACAACTTGTTCACCGGCGGACAACTCGCGAAGGCGACGGTGTTCGCGCTCGGAATCATGCCGTACATCTCGGCCAGCATCTTCCAACAGATCGCTCAGGCCGTGGTTCCGCAGATCGACAAGATGTCGAAGGACGAAGAGGGACGGAAAAAAATCAATCAGTGGTCGCGGTACGCCACGGTGCTGCTTGCCGCGGTGCAGGCGTGGGGCTTTGCCATCTTCGCTGAGTCACTTCCGGGTGCCGTTCCGAATCCGGGCTTCGGCTTCCGCGTGTCGATGGCGTTCTTTCTCACGACCGGCGCAATCTTCGTGATGTGGTTGGGCGAGCAGATCACCGAGCGTGGTATCGGCAACGGCGCCAGCTTGATGATCTTCTTCTCGATCGTTGAACGGATCTGGCCGGGCATCATGTCGTCGTTCACCTTCGTCAGCACCGGCGCGCTCGGCACGTTCTCGCTGCTCGTGCTCACGCTGCTGATGGTGGGCGTCGTCGCCGCGGTCGTGGCGGTTACGATGGGTGCGCGACGTGTGCTGATTCAAATTCCTCAGCGCACCATGGCTCGAGGACGGCAGCGCGAGGCGTCGCGGAGCTTCATTCCGCTGCGCATCAATTCTTCCGGCGTCATGCCGATCGTCTTCGCGCAATCGGTCATCGTCATTCCGGGCGCGCTCGGACAGTTCTCGGGCGTGGCGTGGGCGCGCGACTTCTCGGATTATCTGCAGCCGGGCACGTGGCTCTACTACGTCCTGTTCGGCGTCCTGATTCTGTTCTTCACGTACTTCTACACGTCGATCATCTTCAACCCGGTCGATCTGGCGGAGAACCTGAAGAAGCAGGGCGGGTTCATTCCCGGTGTGAAGCCGGGGGCAAAGACGGCGGAGTACATCGACGATGTCGTGTCGAAGATCACGCTGCCGGGCGCGTTGTTCCTGACCGCCATCGCGCTGTTGCCGATCTGGATCGGACAGGTGATGAATACGCCGTTCCGTTTCGGCGGCACGTCGTTGCTCATCGTCGTCGGCGTTGCGCTCGACACGATTCAACAGCTCAACCAGCACCTGTTGCTTCGCAAGTACGACGGCTTCATGAAGAAGGGTCGCGTGCGAACCCGCGGACGTCAGGGAGCTCCCGGAGGTTTCTAAGGCCGACGCTGGCTTCGCCGGCCGCGGCTCACCGCTAACTTCTGACCACTGGCGGGTGCGACACTGCACCCGCCATCATTGTCTCTAGCTTCGACGCAATCGTCATCAGCCAGTTGCCGGCCGACAACAATGATCATTGTTCTCTTTGGTAAGCCTGGTGCCGGCAAGGGCACCCAGGCGCCCCTAATTTCGAAAGCGCTCGGCGCACCGACGCTTGCGACCGGCGACGTGCTGAGGGCGGCGCGTCGCGCGGGCACGAAGCTAGGCAAGGAAGCGCAGTCGTTCATGGATCGTGGCGAGCTCGTGCCCGATTCCGTCATCCTCGGCATCGTCGCCGAGGAGTTGCAGAAATCGGATTATGCTTCGGGCGCGATTCTCGACGGAGTCGTTCGCACCGTGCCACAGGCGGAAGGGCTCGACAAGATGCTTGCCGGTGCCGGCCGGAAGGTCAGCGCAGTGCTCGTGTTCGACATCGACAACGACGAGATCGTGCGTCGCCTGAGCACGCGGACCGTGTGCGAGAAGTGTCAAACGCCCTACATGGGCCGCGACGCGGACAGCGCCTGCGACAACTGCGGCGGCAAGCTCGTTCGCCGCGCCGACGATGAACCCGAAGCTGTGCTCAATCGTTTGCGCGTCTACGAAGAGCAGACCGCGCCAGTGCTCGACTGGTATCGCAAAGCGGCCCAGAACGTGGCCGTGATCAACGCGGTCGGAAACGTCGACGACATCACCGCGCGTGCGCTCAGCGCACTCGGAAAGTGATTCAGCTCAAGTCTCCGCGCGAAATTGATTTGATGGCCCAGGGCGGCGTCATCCTGTACGGAGCGTTGCAGACGCTCAGAAGCGCGGTCAGGCCGGGAGTCTCGACAGGTGAGCTGGATCAGATCGCCGAGGATTTCATTCGCAGCCACGAGGGCGCGACGCCGGCGTTCAAAGGGTTGTACGGTTTTCCCGGAAGCATTTGCGCGTCGGTCAATCAGGAAATCGTGCATGGAATCCCGTCGCCAAAGCGGGTATTGAAGGCCGGCGATCTCGTTTCGCTGGACGTCGGTGTCGGCTATAAGGGATATTTCACCGACAGCGCGATCACGGTGGCCGTCGGCACGGTGTCCGCGGAGGCGCAGCGGTTGCTCGACGTGACGCAGAAAGGGCTCGAGGCGGGCATTCAGGCGGCCCAGATCGGCAACCACATCGGCGACATCGGCGCGGCGGTGCAGGGCGTCGTGGAGCCGGCCGGGTTCAGCGTTGTTAGAGAACTCGTAGGACACGGAATCGGCGTGGAGTTCCACGAGGAGCCGCAGGTGCCGAACTACGGAAAGCCCAAGCGCCGAGAGAAGCTGGTGCCGGGCCTGACGATTGCCATCGAGCCGATGGTGAACGTCGGCGGACCCGCGACGAAGACCTTGTCCGATCGCTGGACCATTGTCACGACCGACGGCTCGCTGTCGGCGCACTTCGAGCACACCATCGCCATTACGGAAGACGGTCCGCGCGTCCTGACGCGGGTCTGAGACCACGCGAGAAGCGCGGAGGGCGTTTCTCCCGGGTACGGACGGGTTCGCCGATCGTTGCCGACGATGGGGCGCGGTGTGTGGGACGAACGCTGTCGCCGGAGGGCGGAGGGCCAGCGGTCGACCCTTCTGGCGCGTAACTCCAGAGGCTAACCTAACCTGCTCCTCACCTAGGCTCCGGCCGTTTTTCCTCGCGCACACGGCGTCCGGTCACCCCCCCGGCATGTCGCGTGTGCTGCTGGTTTCCCACCTGCTTTGGAGGTTCTGGATGTCGATGCGGAGGCTCCGCCTTTTGCATGTCGCGGGCGCTGCACTGCTGCCGCTGCTGGTCGCGGCGGCCTCGGCGAGCGCACAACACGTCACGACGCCGAAAGAGTTCTTCGGCCACAACATCGGGGACGACTACTATCTCCCCAACTACGATCAGTTCGCCGCATACTGGCACAAGATCGATGCTGAATCCGATCGCATGCAGTCCGTCGATATGGGCAAGACGTCGGAAGGCCGCATGCAGCTCGCCGCGATCATCACGGCGCCGGAGAACTTCAAACTTCTCGCAAAGTACAAGGACATTTCGATGCGCCTCGCCAAGGGCGAGGGGCTGACGGATGCGCAGGCGCACGCGCTCGCGAAGGAAGGGAAGGCGGTCGTGTGGTTCGACGGCGGCCTTCACGCCACGGAAGTCCTCGGTGCGAATCAGCTGATCGAGACGACGTATCAGCTCATCACCCGCACGGATGACGAGACGATGCGCATTCTGCACGACGACATCATCCTCGCCGTGCACGCGAATCCCGACGGCATGCAGCTCGTGGCCAACTGGTACATGAAGGACAAGGACACGCTCGCGCGCAGCATGAACATCCCGCTGCTCTACAATAAATACGCGGGGCACGACGACAATCGCGACTCGTTCATGTCGAACCTGAACGAGACGAAGAACATCAATCACCTGATGTTCTGGGAATGGCATCCGGTGATCATGTACAACCATCACCAGACCGGTCCCGCGGGCACCGTGATTTTCACGCCCCCCTTCCGCGATCCGTTCAACTACAACTTCGATCCGATGATCGTCGAAGGGTTGGACATGGTGGGCGCGGCGATCCATGAGAGATTCCTCGAGGAAGGCAAGCCGGGCTTCACGATGCGCTCGGGGTCGAGCTACTCGACGTGGTGGAACGGTGGTCTTCGCACGATCGGCTACTTCCAGGGCATCATCGGCATTCTGACCGAGGCGATCGGCAACCCGACGCCGGAACGGATCCCGTTCATTCCCGAGATGCAGTTGCCGCACGGGGATCTACCGGATCCGGTTCCGCCGGGCATTTGGCATTTCCGCCAGTCGATCGACTACTCCGTGTCGGCGAACTACGCGATCTTCGATCTCGCGTCGCGCTATCGTGAGACGTTCTTGTATAACAAATATCTCATGGCCAAGCACGCCATTCAGGCGGGCAGCGGAGATCACTGGACGATCACCGGCAAGTCGATCGCGGCCGCGGCTGCGGCAATGGCCGGTCCGGTGCAGGCCGGCGCTCCGGCCGCGGGTCGCGGCGGACGCGGGGCGGCGGGAGCGGCAGGTGGTGGCGGCGGGTTCGGTCGCGGTGGCGCCAGCCAGGAAGTGCAGATGCACGCATACAACGATGTGCTTCACGCCAAGGACAAGCGCGATCCGCGCGGGTACATCATTCCCTCGGACCAGTCCGATTTCCCGACCGCGACGAAGTTCGTCAACGCGCTGCGTCACGTCGGCGTGTACGTCGACGTCGCGACCGCGCCGTTCTCTGTCGCGGGCAAGAATTATCCGAACGGCTCGTACGTCATCAAGATGAATCAGGCGGCGCGCGCGCAGGTGCTCGACATGATGGAGCCGCAGGATCACCCGAACGACTTCGCGTACCCGGGCGGCCCGCCGCTCCGACCGTATGACAATGCCGGCTGGACGCTCGCGTACGACATGGGCGTGAAGTTCGACCGCGAGCTCGACGCGTTCGACGTTGCCGGCACGAAGCGCCTGATGGGCACGGAGCTCGCCAAGCCGCTGGCCGGCACGATCGCCAATGCGTCCGGCGCGACCGGCTACCTTCTCTCGCACGCCGCCAACGACGCCGTCACACTCATCAACCGCGTGTTCAAGGCAGGCGGCGAAGTGTACTGGCTCAAGTCACCGATGCAGGCGAACGGCAAGACATATCCCGCCGGCACCTACTACGTGACCGCGCCGGCCGCGCTCGTTCAGCAGGCGACGACCGACCTCGGCTTGAGCTTCACGGGAACGACATCGCGGCCTGGCGATGCGATTAAACTCTCATCGAAGCGCATCGCACTCGTCGACCGTTATGGCGGTTCGATGCCGAGCGGGTGGACGCGACTGGAGTTCGAGAATTTCGAGATTCCTTATACGACCGTCTTCCCGGCCGAGCTTGACGCGGGCAACCTCAAGAGCAAGTACGACGTCATTATCTTTCCGTCCGACATGGCGATCGGCGGACAGGGCGGTCGTGGCGGCGGTGGTGGTGGCGGTGGGCGCGGCGGCGCCGCAGTCCCCCCCGAGTTCCAGAAGATGCAGGGCAATCTGTCGACCGAAACGACGCTGCCGGCGATCAAGCAGTTCCTCAACGACGGTGGTGTCGTCATCGCCGTGGGGCGCGCGACGTCGCTCGGCTACGCGCTCGATCTGCCGATCGAGAACCATCTCGAGGTGCGCGCGCCAGGTCAGGCGCCGCGTCCGCTCGCGGGCGAGGATTATTACGTCCCGGGTTCGATTCTTGAGGTTGCGGTCGACACGAACGATCCGGTCGCGGCGGGCATGCCGCAGCGCACGGACGTGTTCTTCGACAACAGCCCGGTGTTCCGTCTCGAGCCCGATGCTGCGCTCAAGGGCACGAAGGCGGTGGCATGGTTCGACAATGCGACTCCGCTTCGCAGCGGTTGGGCGTGGGGCCAGAACTACCTCGAGGGCGGCGCGGCCATCGTCGAGTCGACCTATGGCAAGGGCAAGGTCTACTTGTTCGGTCCGGAGATCACGTTCCGCGGCCAGCCGCACGGCACGTTCAAGTTCCTGTTCAACGGCATCTATGCGCCGACGAACGTGACGCCGAACGTCGTTCCGTAGGCACGTCGACCGAGCATGAATCAAAACGCCCGCGCCAATCGCGCGGGCGTTTTGTTTTTGTTAGAGATCTCTATCGATGATGAGAACGCTCGGCCGGCTACTCGTCGCCCCGCGTCTCTGGCGCGGCTGGTTCGTGGTCGCAGCCCGAAGCAGGGTATCATGCGAAGGCGTGAAGACCGCGACCCGGAAGTTGGCGGAAAACGGTCCGTGCTCTCGGCGAGCCACGGCGGATGGACCCCTCGAGCGGCGGCGCATTCTCGCCATCGCGTTTCAGCGTGGCGCCATTGGGTTTGATAGGCATGGCCGAGCGATATTCCTGGGTCGCCGTTCACAGATGTTCCGGTCCAGCACGCGGCGGGATATGTTGACCGATTCCCACACCGACTCGGCCAATGCTCCGACTGATCAATTCCGCGACTCTATCGCTTTCACTTTGCGCGTCTCTCGCGATCGCTCGTCCCGCGACGGCACAATCCGCGGAAGCAGATTCGACGGTCGTGCTGCTTCAGGAGTTGATCCGCGCCAACAGCAGCAATCCCGGCGGTAGCACGAAACTCGTCGCGGACGTGCTCGCGCCGCGTTTTCGACGGCTC
>JBDTAE010000142.1:0-7456 GCA_039924785.1 Gemmatimonadaceae bacterium
CGTCTGGCTTCGTCCCGGGCCGGAACCGGAACCGCTTGAGAACATCGTCTAGTCGTTTATCGTACCCAGCGTCTTTCGTCGACGTAAAGACAAAGCTGAGCACCTTCCCCGTGTCGTCCACGTCGAACTCGGCGACGACGTGCACCCCGTGTACCTTGCCGGGGACGGGTTGCGGAGGAATGAACATCTCCGTCATCGACGGAGGATAGTTCGCTTGATTCCCTCCCCCGGTCCCCGGACCGTTAGCGGATCCACGGCCGGTTCCAATGCCCGACCCAACCCCACCACCAGACCCCGGTCCGTTGCCGTTCGTGCCGTCGCGACCCGAGCCGCCTCCGGTACCCGCGACAGGCGCGGTCACCTCCACCTTCGCGACCTCGGCTTTGACCTCAATTTTCGTCTGAGGAACCAGCTCGGTCTTGGTGACTTGCGGAGGCGGCACTACCGGTGGCGGGACAGGCTTCACGACTGGTGGCGGAACGACGACGGGCTGGGGTGTCTGCACAACCGCCGGCGTTGGAGCGGCAGCCACCTGGACGTATGTCAGGTGCTCCTGCGCGCCGCCGGTGCCTTTGTGGCCGCCTCCGCCCCCGCCCTGCGGGCCTGCTCCGCCCGCACCAAGGCGTATCTCCTTCACGTCACCAGTGTGCAGCGCAGCGGGTGCTATCAGCAGGAGAATGAGCAAAATGTGAAGCAGCGCCGACAGCAATGCCGACGCGCGCCGATCTTCCCGATTGCTCGGAAGGCCCGTCGCCGGGAGCGGTCGCCGACGCTTGTTTGACTGTCGGTTCTGCTCGGCAGATGGGTTCATTCGGTGCGGTTGAGGCGCTGAAAGCACTCCGGTAGACATAGAAAATTATACGGCGGACGAGCCCAAAAGGGTTCGTCCGCCGCATGGAAATCTGCTCGTTCCGACCGGTCGATCTATTTCTTCGCTGGCGCCGCAGTCCCTGCCGGCGCACCGCTGCCCGGCGTGTCCTTCGGCGGAATACCGATGACCTTCACTCCGGCACCGCGCGCGACGTCCATCGCGAACATGATGTTCGAGTACTTCACGCCTGGCGAGCCCTTCACGAAGATGATCTTCTCAGGACGCGGATCGTAGATCTCCTTGAGACGCGCCGCGAGACGACCCGGTTCCACCTGCTCGCTGTTCACCTTGTAGACGTCACCCGGCTGAACTTCGAGCACGATCTGGTCCGACTTGGAGTTCGCCGGAGCAACCGTTGGATTCGGATCGGGAAGCTGAATATCGATTGCCTTACGCATCGACGGCAGCACGGCCATGAAGATGATCAGCAGCACCAGCAACACGTCGATCATGGGCGTGACGTTGATCTCGTTGGAGAGACCGTGCCCGTCGCCGCCAGCTGACATTGCCATTATTTCGCTCCTGGCGGCGGTGTTTTGGTGTCTCCGGCGACGGTTGAAATCGTGCCGGGCTTCTGTTCACCGATCATACCCACGACCTTCACGCCGTTGTGCATCGCGATATCCATGGCGTCCAGAACCTTGGCATAGTCAAGATCCTTGTCGCCCTTGAAATACATGATGTAATCGTCGCGCGGCGTGTCGACGTAGATGTGCTTGATCGCGGCAGCCACGTCGGCCTGCGCAATCGGCTTCTTGTTCAGGTAATAATTGCCATCCTTGTCGATGCCCAGGACTTGGTCGACCTGGTCATCCATCGGATGATCCTTGATGTTCACCGCGATCGGCGGATCGGCGTTGAAACCCGCGAGCAGCGCCGGCGTGACCACCATGAAGATGATCAGGAGCACCAGCATAACGTCGACCATCGGCGTCACGTTGGGCGTCGACGCTACTGCGCCGCCTCCACCACCTGCTGACATTGCCATTGGACTACCTCCTCAATGGTTAGAGTCGATCAGGTGATCGGGTTGGACGAGTTCGCGGTGTTGAACTCACGGGTGAAGCGCGAACGACCGAACTCACCAGAGACACCCTTGATGAGATAGTCGATCATTTCCTTCGAGACGTAGGTCATTTCCGCGACGAGGTTGTCGATCTTCGTCGTGAAGTAGTTGTACGCCCACACCGCCGGAATGGCGACGAGGAGACCGAACGCCGTCGTGATGAGCGCTTCGGCGATACCACCGCCGATTGCCGCAAGACCGCCGGATCCAGACGCGGCCATTCCCGTGAAGGAATTGACGACGCCCATCGTGGTGCCGAGCAGCCCGACGAACGGCGCCGTTGCACCGATCGTGGCCAACACCGCCATACCGCGCTTCAGCGTCGTGACTTCGAGCAGCATGTTACGCTCGACCGCGCGCTCTGCCGAGTTGATGTCGGCGACCGTGACGGAACCATCGGCGATGAGGGGCTTCACTTCACCAAGCGCGCCGCCGAGGACGAGCGCGACGTGCGACTTCTTGTAGCTCTCAGCGAGGCGGATGGCTTCGGTGAGGTTGTCCTCCTCGAGGAACTGGGAGAACTCCGGCGCGAACTTGATGGTCTCCTTCTGCGCTTGGCGAAGACTCCACCACTTCTGGACCATGATCGTCAGCGAGTACACGGACATGATGGCCATCACGAGCACGATGCCGCGTGCAAACGAGTGCATCGCGTGCCACATGCCAATAAGTGAGAGATCCATTTCGACGTCGTCTCCGAAAAAGTCTGTGTAGTGGAATTACTTGGTGAGTGAGAACTGGAAAGGCATCTGCACGAGCTGCTTCACCTTCCTGCCGCCGACTTCCGCCGGATAGAACTTCATGTTCGGCAGCGAGGCCCTCACGGCGTTCGTGAAGAGATCGTGCGTCGACTTGAGCACCTTGAACGTGCTCATTTCCGCCCGCCCCGTCGTGTCCACCGTGAACTGGGCGAGCACTTCTCCTTCGACGTTCGCCGAGCGGAGCATGTCCGGATACCGCGGCGCAGAGTTGCCCGGAAACGGCGCAACCTGCTTTTCAACCTGGAACTCGAAGAACGTCTGATCGGAGTTCACCGGCGCCGCTGTGCCGCCGACCACGCCCTTGGCGATACCGCCTGCCTGGCCCTTTCCCGTGAAGTCTTCCTCGTTCGTGACCTTCTTTGAAAGGTCGATATCGGGAAGAACATCGGGGATCTTGATCGGGGCGGTCAGCACCTGGAAACCTTTCGGCGGCGGCGCCTTCATGACCACGTCCGGGGGCGGCTTGGGCTGGTCCTTCGGCGGAGGCGGCTCGTCCTTCTTCACCGTGACGAATTCCACCTTCTCTGCCTTTGGCTTTTCCAGCTCCTGACTCGCATGTGCCGTCGCATACACCGCCGCCGAAATGACCACGGCGTGGATGATGGCACTGGCGACCGTGCCGCCGCCCCGTTTCTGCTTCTTCGCACTTGACTCGATGAGGTTGTCGAACATGTCTCGTTGGCCTGATCGGGTACGGGGGAAAACCGCGTGACCTCGTCTCTCTTACGCGGGATAACTTATTCCTCTCACTTAAGGGCGGAATAGCGCGAAGATTAAGAGTTGGTGAAGCCGTCGGCCGTCTGCTCCGCGTCAGCGAACACGGCGCTCGCCGATTCCTTCGCGATTAGGGGCACCACGGGCAACGCCACCGTGAACACGCTGCCCCGTCCGAGACGGGATTGCGCTGTCAGGCTTCCACCGTGCGCTTGCACGATCCACTGCGAGATCGCAAGCCCAAGCCCGAACCCCCCGCGCTCCGACCCGCGCGAACGCGCCCGATCCGCGCGCCAGAACCGATCGAACACATGCGGCAGATCGTTCGTCGCGATGCCAATCCCCGTGTCGCGCACGACGATCCAAAGCTCGTCGTCGGCCTTGCGCGTCGCCGACAATTCCACACGTCCGCCGCGCGGCGTGTACTTGATCGCGTTCGTCACGAGGTTCAGCAACAGTTGCCGCAACCGCGTGCGATCTCCCATCACCACACCTCCATCAAGTGTTGGCATCGAGAGAATGAGGCCCCCGTCTTCGCCAAGAATCACGGCCGTCTCGTACACTTCTTTCATCAGCGGCTCGATCTCGACCGGCGTGCTGTGAATGTCGAAGCGCCCTTCGTCGGCGCGCGCGAGCGTGAGCAGGCTGTCGACGAGATCGGCCATGCGCGCGGTCTCCTGCAACGCTTCCTCGAGCGCGATCAACCGCTCCGCGCGGGTTGTCGACGGATGCATCGCGCGCTCGACGTCCGCGCGCATCACGGTGAGCGGCGTCTTGAGCTCATGGCTCGCGTCCGCCGTGAACCGGCGCAATCCCGAGAACGACGTCTCGAGGCGCGAGAGCATCGCGTTCACCGTCAGTCCCAGGCGCGCCAGCTCGTCGTGGCTCGAGTCCGCCGGCAATCGGCGATGGAGACTTCGTCCGTCGGTGATCGCTTCGACTTCGTTGATCAGCTGATCGACGGGCTGGAACGCATTGCCCACGACGAGATAGGCGACGAGCATCGAGAGCTGAAGCACGATCGGCGCGACCCACACCATCGTGCCCACGAGCAACTGCGGCGGCAACTCTGTCACATCCGTTGGCAGCGCCGCGACGACGCGCGAGATGTTCGCGCCAACGACGACGTTGCGCTTCGCGACCGCCAGCAGCGATAGCGAGTCATTGTGCACGGCCACGATCGCGCCGCCAGTCTCGTCTTTCAGCCGCAGCACTGCGCGCGTCAGCGCTGTCTGGTCGTCGACCGACAGCAGGCGCATCAGGGTCGACGGATACAACAGCTTGCCCTGAAAATCGAGCAACATGAAGTACCCGGGCAACGGATCGAGGACGTCCGCCATCTCCTTCGTCGGACGAACGACGGCCGTCGCCGGCTGCCCGCTCGCGGAGTGCACAGTGTCGACAAAGGTCAGCCGACGCGATTCGGCCTGCGCGCTCTCGATCGTCGACAACACGTTGTCGGCCACCCGAAAGGCTTCGAGGCCGAGCGCCTCATTCGCCACAGCCTTGCGCGCGACCCATACGGCCGTCGCAAACACCACCATCGTCGCGAGGAGCACGACGGCGTACGAAACGGTGAGGCGAGTGCGAGTGGATGCCATTGGCAGTCAGCCGTTAGCGGGTAGCTCCGAACAGCCGATTACACATCTTTAATCATATAGCCGACACCGCGAACCGTCGTGATCAGCCGGCGCTGGTGCTTCACGTCGACTTTCTTTCTCAAATGGTTGATCACAACGTCCACGATGTTGGTTCCAGGATCGAAGTGATAGCCCCACGCATATTCCGTGATCAGCGTGCGGCTCATGACACGTCCCGCATGTCGCATGAGATACTCGAGCACCGTGTACTCCTTCGGCGTCAACTCGATCGGCGTTCCCGCGCGACGCACCTCTCGCGTCGACTGGTCCAGCACGAGATCGCCGACGCTCAGCGTCGGTGACGCGAGGGCCGCCGGGCGACGCGCGAGCGCTTCGACCCGCGCAAGCAATTCCTCGAACGCAAACGGCTTCGTGACGTAATCGTCGGCGCCGGCGCGCAGGGCCGTCACCTTAGAGTCGACCGCGTCTTGCGCGGTGAGCACCAACACCGGGCGCTCGGAACCGCGGGCGCGCAGCCCGTGCAGCACCTCCAGACCAGACCGGCCCGGCAAGCGCATATCGAGAATGATCAGATCGTACGCTTCAGACTCCGCTCGGCGCTCGCCTTCCTCGCCGTCGGCGACGAGGTCGACCGACCATCGTTGCTCTTCGAGCCCGCGCTTGAGGTATTGCCCGACCGTTGGATCGTCTTCGATGACCAATATCCGCACAGGAACGCAGGGTTCGGGTGGAAATCCGTGCCGCGAACGGAAGGTACGTTAGGCGCGGGCCCGGAGTCACCCCTGCTTGTTCGGTCGTTGAAATCCGTATTCTCGAATCTTTCGATAGAGGGTCTTGGACGAGATGCCCAAAATCTTCGCGGCATTGCCTTGATGCCAGTTCGTTTGGGAGAGCACCGCGTCGATGTGCAGACGTTCGAGCTCCGGCAACGTCGTCGCCGACCCAACGGCAACCCGCGACGGTGCGGTCGCCAAGGGAAGATCAGCCGCGCGGATTTCGCCGTTGCCGGCGCGCGCGAGAAGCACCGCGCGCTCGACGACGTTCTTGAGCTCTCGCACGTTCCCCGGCCATGAGTACTCCTGCATGAGCGCGAGGGCGTCCGCCGAAAGCGTCGGCGCGCTGGCGCCGCCGAACTGCGTAAGGAAATGCTGGGCCAACAGCGGAACGTCCACGGCGCGGTCGCGCAGCGGCGGCAACGTCACGGTGATGACGTTGAGACGATACAGTAGGTCGTCGCGGAAACGCCCATCCGTGACGGCCGCCGACAGATCGTAGTGGCTCGACGTGATGAAGCGAACGGCGATGTCGACTTTCTGGGTGCCACCGATTCGGAAGAAACTTCCGTGCTCGAGCGCGCGCGCGAGCTTCGACTGCAACTTCGCGCTGAGCAACCCGACTTCGTCGATGAACAACGTGCCGTTCGCGGCGAGCTCGATGAGGCCGGCCTTTCGCGCGACCGCCCCGGCAAACGCACCGCGCTCATGGCCAAACAGCTCGACGTCGACAACCGTTTCGGCAACGATGGTGCTGTCGGCTTCGACGATTGGTCCGACGCGCCCCGACAACCGGTGAATGGCGCGCGCCAGCAACGTCTTGCCCGTGCCGGATTCGCCGGTGATCAACACCGGCGAGTCGGTGGTGGCCACACGCTCGAGCAGCGTGAGCACCGCGTGCATCGGCGCGTACTGCGTGATGACTTCCGGCGTTCCATCGACGCGCGACAGGCGCGCCTGGAGATACCGGTTCTCGCGCGCGAGCTGATGCTTCTCCCACGCGCGCCGCACCAGCACGTCGATCTCGGCCATGCGATACGGCTTGGCGAGATAGTCGTAGGCGCCGAGTTTCATGGCGTGAATCGCCGTCTCGACCGTGCCGTTGCCGGTAATGACGATGACCTGCGGCGGTTCGGGCTCCGTGCGGAAATGCTTGAGCGTTTCCAGCCCGTCCATCTCGGGCATGACGATGTCGATCAGCGCGACGTCGAATGCTTCGTCGCGCAGGGCCTGGAGCGCGGCCTTTCCGTCGCCCACGCAGACGACGTAATGCCCGCGTCCGCGAAGAAACGCGCAGAGAATCTGCGCGAGATTTTCCTCGTCTTCGGCGACGAGGATTCGAATGCGCCCCGCGGCGGCGGCGCGCGCGGCGGCTCCCGCTCCGTTCACTGGTCCTGGTTCTGTCACGCCTTTGCCGACGGTAAGAGAATGCGAAAGGTGCTGCCTTCGCCCACGACGCTCTCGACTTCGATGCGGCCACCGTGTTCGGTGACGATCGCGTAGCAGATCGAAAGTCCGAGTCCCGTCCCGCGGCTCGGCCCCTTGGTCGTGAAGAATGGTTCAAAGATCTTGGTTCGGTCCGCGGTGCTGATGCCGTGGCCCCGATCGACGATTTCGGCGATCGCGATGTCGCGGGCCGTGTCGGTCCGCGTGCGAATCGTGATGACACC
>JBDTAE010000143.1:0-6612 GCA_039924785.1 Gemmatimonadaceae bacterium
TTGGGGTCGAGCGTGAGATCCGGATCGCCGGGGTGGAAATTGTCGATTGCCTTGACCGTCGCCCCGCCCACGGCCGCGACCGCACGTGTGAAGTTGAGCTCCTCGGTGATGTTTCCGAGCAGTCCCGCCTGTCGCGTGATCACCACCTCGGGAGTCCATCGTCCAGGTTTCGTATTCAAGAGGCGGAACTCGAGGGGCAGCTTCGAGGGATCGCGCTCCGTTTCCGCAATTCGCGCGTTGATGCCGTCGACGAATGCGTTGATGATCACGGCGCCGTGCGGATGATAGTGCGCCAGCTCGGTCGCCATGTTGCCGCGGAACTTGAACAACCGCGCGCCAATATCTCGCTGCAACTCACGCGGACCGAGCAACTCGGCGACGGTGCCCGTCGCTTGGCGTCGCCACAACTCCATTTGAAACAGCCGATCCGTGGCCGCGACGTATCCCTGCGCGAAGAACAGATCGTGCTCGTTCTTGGCATAGATGTGCGAGATACCCGCGCCGTCGCGGAGCACTTCTACCGGTTGCGCCAGCCCGACCGCGCGAAGCGTGTCATTCGTTTGCGCGTGCGCCGACAGCGCGAGGGCGGTAGTCAGCGCGACCGCCAAGCGGCGCGACGTGAAATTCGAGAGAGAGATCATGCCTGAGAATACGCGTCCCGCCACGCTTCGCTACGGCTCTCGTCCACTGGGCTGTCGAGGAAGTTTTCTCCGACGGAGGGCGGACCCGCGATTCCCGCGGATGGCGGCTGTTGCACGCGAATCGGAGGGCCGGTAAAATCACGCGCCCGCCTCATCGACCGCGCGCACCAGTCGCGTGTCTCCCCGAACCGGATTTTCCCGATGACGCCTAAACTGCTCTATCGAGTCGCCAGCGTGTTGCTGCTGCTTTACGCCGCCGGACATCAGCTTGGGTTTCGCAGGGTGGACCCCAACTGGAACGCAGAGGCCACGGTCGCCGCGATGAAAACGACGTTCATTGTCTCCGGCAATGCGCGGTCGTATTGGGACTTCTTCTCCGGGTTTGGCTTCTTCTGCACGGGCTTGCTGCTGTTCGCCGCGGTGCTGGCGTGGCAGCTTGGCGGTCTGGACGTCGACGCCTTGAGCAAACTTTCATTGATGCGCTGGGCGTTCGGTCTGTGCTTCGCGGCGCTGACGATAATGACGTGGCGGTTCTTCTTTCCGGCCCCGACCGTTTTTTCCGCGCTAGTTACGGTGAGTCTAGTGCTGGCGGCGTGGCAGAATGGGTAGCCCTCGACGCCTCGGGCACGGTTTTGGCGCGTGGGTGTAGTTCAGTGATGGACCTCGCGAAGTGGTCCTTGCGTTGGGTTAGGATACAATTTAGCATACAATTTACGGACGACGGCGCGCCTC
This sequence comes from Gemmatimonadaceae bacterium, assembly GCA_039924785.1. Lineage (GTDB taxonomy): Bacteria > Gemmatimonadota > Gemmatimonadetes > Gemmatimonadales > Gemmatimonadaceae > JAQBQB01. The sequence continues at coordinate 1,374 of JBDTAE010000143.1, forward strand.
TTACGACGCCGTCAGTTCCTCTCACACGGCGAGGGACTATGTCGAACGGTTTTGTCTGGAGACGCGCGGTGAGATCGCCGCATTTTGGTCTTGTTGCAGGGGCGTTTCTGTTGGCCGTCGCGCCGCTCGGTCGAGCGCGGGCTCAGGTTGCCGGGGGCGACGGATATCTCGTCGGTGTCCCAAATGGAAGCGTGACATTCCGCGGTGGATGGGCGCTCGCGTCGGCCAGCAGCGATCTCTTTTCGTTCACCACCAACAATCTGACGTTGAGCAAGCGCGACTTCAGCTCGCCGACGGTGGGCGCCGACGTCGCATTCCGGCTTCACCCGCGCACAGACCTGGTCTTTTCGGCGACATGGGCCGGCATGAACAAGAGCTCCGAATTCCGAAAGTACATCGACAACAACAATCTTCCCATCGAACAGCGGACGAGCTTCGATCGCGTGCCGCTCACGGTATCGCTCAAATACTACCTGGTCGATCGTGGCCGCAGCATCGGACGCCTTGCGTGGATACCTACACGCATTGCACCCTACATCGGGGCTGGCGGCGGCGCGGAGTGGTATCGGTTCCAGCAGCAGGGGGACTTCGTGGACTTCCAGAGTCAAAACCTGGATGTCTTTGGCGCAACACTCGAGTCGCACGGCTGGGCTCCGACAGCTCATGCATACATCGGCGCCGAGTTCTCACTCGATCCACGCTTTGCGTTCGTAACCGAAGCGCGCTACGGTTGGTCGAAAGCTCCACTCAGCGGAGACTTCACCGGCTTCGATCGTATCGATCTTTCTGGATTCAGCACGACGGCGGGCATCGCCGTTCGCTTTTGATGCCGCGGCATTTGACATCGTCGGCCGAGGTCGACGGAGGAATGAGATCATGACGAACATCCTTCACGCGCTGCGTCGCACGGCGTTCATCGGCTTCGCGTTCAGCTCATTCGGTGCGCTGGCCTCTGGTGCCGGCGCTCAGTCTGCCGCCGTCAACGCGCGATGGCAGGCATGGATCGGTTGTTGGCAGCAGGTGCAAGAAATCCCGCATGAATCGATGATCCAGGCGGTTCGCCCGCCTGCCCCGCCGATCGTGTGTGTGACCCCGGGCGCAAACAGCTCGAGCGTCGAAATCGTGACGGTCGACTCCGCACGCGTGCTGTCGCGTTACAGCGTCGACGCATCGGGTGCGCCGCACGCCGTTGACCGCGACGGATGCGCAGGAACGGAATCCGCGCGATGGTCGCGGGATAGCCTCCGCGTGTTCTTGCACTCCGACCTTACGTGTGCCAATTCACTCAAGCGTGTGTCGACAGGTGTGATGTCGATCGAGAGTGGCGAGTGGGTCGACGTTCACTCGCTGAGCGTCGTCGGAAATGAGGGCGTCCGCGCAGTACGCTACCGGCAGGAGAACGCGCCGAAGGGGCTGCCCTCGAATCTCGTGAGCGTGATCGGCAACGCTCGGCGTCTCGATGCGCAGACGGCCATCATCGCCGCGGGCGCTCCGCTCACCGCAGCGGCCATCGCGGAGGCATCGTCCGCCATCGACACAGCCGCGGTTCAGTCCTGGCTCGTCGAGCGGCATGAGAAAACGACCGTCAATGCGAAGATACTCATGGGCCTGGCGGACGCTGGAGTGCCGGGGTCAGTCACCGACATCATGGTCGCGCTCGCGCATCCCGCGGAATACCATTTCGACAACGTGCAATCGGACGACAACATGGCGGGCGGCGCTGCGCTCACGCGCGCCGACTCGGCGAGAATTGCGGCCGACTACAACTCGCATCGGCGCGCCGACTGCGATCCATTTTCGAGCTATTCACCCTACGGATGGGGATACGATCCGTGCTCTAGCTACGGGTACGGATACAACGGATACGGGTACAACGGTTACAACGGGTACGGCTCTGGATATGGGTACGGCGGCTACGGGTACGGATCGTACGGGTACGGCGGCCTTGGGTACGCCGGCGGGTATCCGGGCTACTACTATACCGGCCCCGTCATCATCGTCTCGAACGGCAGCGGCACCGAGCATGGCCGCGCGGTGAAAGGCCAGGGGTACACTCGCGGCGGATCCAGTTCGGCCGGTTCGTCGACAACTCGGAGCCCATCGAGCGACGCTGGCACGTCCGGCAGTTCGAGCGGTTCGAGCAGCAGCGGCTCGTCAGGCTCGTCGAGCGGCCGCACGGCGCACACCCGGCCGCCCACTGAATAAGCAAACTCTCATGCGGCCCCGGCCGACCGACTCGCGAAACGCTCGCGGAGTCGGCGACCGGGGCCGTTTTGCGTTCGTGGAACCGGCGTCCAGCGCTACCGAAGCGAATGCGCGATCATGAATCGCCACGCGTCGTCGTTCACGGTCGCGGAGACCGCCGAGTAGTCGTGGTCCTGGTCGGCGAGCTCCACGTATCGCACGTCGATTCCATTCGATATCAGTAGATCGCGCGTTCGACGGCCCTGTTGAAGCGTGAAATACGGGTCGTGATCGCCGAGGTAGATGGCGATGCCGGTCTTGCGCGTCGCTTGGCTGGCGATGCCGTCGTACTCTGGCTGAATAACCGCCGCGAACACCGCCGCCGCCGCAAAATAGTCGGAGTTCAGCAATGCGGCGTCGTACACGAAGTAACCGCCCGCCGAATAGCCGAACAGATAGCGCCGCGCCGGATCGACGTTCCATTCCTTCTTCACCGCGTCCATGAGCGCCGGAAATACGATCGGCACTCTGGTTTCGGCATTCGCGCTCAAGTCGAGCGTCGGCGCGACGAGCAGAATGCGATTCGCTTCCGCGTAGCTGATCCAATTTCCAATGAAACTAAGGCCGTCGCCGCCGGCACCGTGCACCAGCAGGAGCGACGGGAGCGCAACCGTCGAATCGTACGTGGTCGGAACGTAGACCGCGTATGGGTACTGGATGGCGTCCAACGTCATCGTGCGAACGAAGACTTTGCCTGGTGGGACCGGACCGGAAACGCTCAAACAACTCGTTCCGAGAGCGGTGAACGCAGCCACCCCCACGACGAGCGAGAATCGGAACCCGCGGCGGCGGCGGCCAAACTTGGAGGATCGAACCGACCGCATGAGCGCCTCACGTGCTGAGGAATGAACAGTGGCGCAGGTGAGCAACCATCGTTCTGTGACCTCAGATTACGCGGGGCGGCACCGGGCACACAGTATCATGCTGCGAGTTGAACGCATTCACGCGTGGATGGCACGCGCGCGCGATGAATGGCGGCTTCGCCTCCGCGCGGCGATTCAAGAACTCGAAAGACCAGAGCCGCCTCGCGCGAGCGGCAGCACCAGCGTGAAGGTCGATCCCTTTCCGGGCGTGCTCGCGACGTCGATGTCGCCGCCCATGCGACGCGCAAGATTTCGGCTGATCGACAGTCCCAGTCCAACGCCGCGATTCGGCCCGGTCAGCGTTCGATCGATCTGCACGAACGGAGCGAAGATCCGGTCGAGGTGTTCGGATCCGATACCAACGCCGGTATCGTGGACGCTGATGCGAGCGCTCCCTTCAGTGGACACACACGACACGGCCACGAGCCCGCCGGGCTGCGTGAACTTGACCGCATTCGAGACCAAGTTAACGAGAATCTGGCGGACGCGTTCGGCGTCGGTCACCACCGTGATCGGTGCTGCAGATGGATGGGTTTCGAATCGCACGGAGCGGCCGGCGAGCTGCGGTCCGACCAATGCGTCCAGGCCGTCGATGAGACAATTCACATCGTTGTGGCGGAGCTGGAATTCGACTTCGCCGGCGTCGGTCTTGGCGAAACTGAGAATGTCCCCGATGATGGTCGAGAGATACCTGGCGCTCGCGTCGATCCGGTCCAGGTCGTGGCGTTGCTCACCCGTGATCGGGCCTCGCATTCCCATCGACATGAGTTGTGTGTAGCCGCCGATGGCGTTCAGCGGCGTGCGCAGCTCGTGGCTCATCGTGGCGAGGAGGTGGACCTTCACCTCGTTGGCAATTTCCGCGGCGCGTTGCAACTCTTCGGCGCGCACGCGCCCGGCGGCCTCGCGGGCGAGCGCGCCGCGTCGCTCGAGGTCGACGCGGCGAAGGGCAAGCGCGTTGCGCAGAACGATCGTGCCGAGGATCGCCATCGTAATGATGGCGAAGCCCGCCGCGGCAAACTCGCGACTGACAAGCCCCCGATCGCGGACCGCGATCCACAAGCGGCCGAGAAGAATCGGAACGCCGATCGTCCACGGCAGCAGCCGTCGCGCCAGCCGGCCACCGAGGTCGGAACCGCTGAGCAGCGCGACCGCGCCCTCTCCCGGCCGCAATGAGAGAACTCCAATCGACAGAAACGAGAAGGCGATCGCGGTGATCAGCGCCATGCCTCCAACCGCATCGAACTTGTAGAGCTGTTTCGCACCGTACAGATACCCCACCATCGCCAATGCGGCGATGGCGAGGCTGAGACTTGCCGCCACGCGCGCGACTCGGACGAACGCAACGCGCCCAATCTGCATTGCAACGAGTGCCATGCCGAGCAGCGAAAAGGCAAACGCCGAATTCGGCGCTATTCGCCCTGGCGGCAGATAGGGATACTCCCGGACCTTTTCGATGAACAGCAAACTGTCGATGCCCAGATTGGTGTCGGCGAGCCGCTCCGCGAGCGCGGTGAATCCAAGCACCGTAGCGAGGATCGCCGCCGGGCCCGACCACCATCTCCCAATCCGGATGTGCGAAGCGGTCGCGGCGACAACGGCCGTTCCCGCAATCATGAAAATCAAGGCGCTGATCGGAAGCATCGCGATCATGCCCGGAAACACCGACCGCAAAATGCGAAGATCGGTCGCCCAGCCGATCATCACACAGAACCCACACGCGAACGCAGCCCAGCCACACACCCGCGCAATGATCGCGGGTCGCAGCGGGGGTGGACTCGAAAATTCCTCCGCGACGACGACCTGGTCGCTCAGACTACGAACGATTCCGTCGAGCATGCTTGTTCGGTCTTCCAAGAAAATACGAATGTTGAAGTTTCTGGATCCGAAGACTCAGGCGAGTTCAGATGCAATTGTCGCGCTAAGACCGATGGCGCCCATTCGGTTTATCGAGCGCCAAAGTCCCGGCCCTAATCGCCGCTCTACCCGCTGGGTCGGAATCCGCGGTCCGCGATCGACCCCCCAATCACGGATTTCTCCAACGTCAGCGCAGAACGAATCCCGGATCGACCGCCGGCCGGTTGGGCGCGTTTCCGACGATCCACCCCGTCATGTACATCCACTGCGTCATCCGA
>JBDTAE010000144.1:0-8783 GCA_039924785.1 Gemmatimonadaceae bacterium
GGGGTTGCTGGGCGTCGAGCTCCCACGGATGGATATAAAAGGTGGCGGGCTGGCCCCGTCGCGACGCCGAGCGAAGTGCCGCTTGAATGAGCGCGTACGGGAAAATTCGGAAGTATGCGCCGCCGCCGGCGGGCAGCAGCTCTCCTCCAAGCTTCACCGTTGCGGGCGGGAGCTCATCGAGCAGGCCTGCGGGGCGCCGAAGCTGATGATGGTCGCGTTCTCCGCCCGCGAAGCCGTACCCCGGCCGCTTGATCGGAAAGAGGCTGGAGTCGTACCGATACGATTCCTCGAGCAAGATGTCGAGCGCCCATTCCCGCCCGCGGACGATCGAAAAGCTCGGCGCGCGGTACCCAAGCACCGGCCGGCCGCCGAGGTCTTCGAGGATCTGCTTGGAGTCGCGCACCGATTCGCGGAATTGGTCCGGCGTCATGTCGGTGACCTTCTCATGCCCCCAACCGTGCGACGCGATTTCGTGGCCGGCGGCCGCGAGCTCCTTCACGAGGGCGGGGTGGCGCTTCGCGATCCACCCGAGAATGAAGAACGTCCCCTTGGCATTGGACTCGGCGAGCAGATCGATGATCGGTCGCATGCCCACTTCGAGCCGCGTGGGAATGTTGTCCCAGGACGAGCGCGAGACGTGTGGCGCCATTGCCGCGACCTGGAAGTATTCCTCGACGTCGACCGTGAAGTGATGCCGTATTGCGGCGGAGGGTGTCATTGGCGCGACGCTATTGCCGTTGTGGTTCCGGTGGTGCGACCAACAGGCCGGCGAGCTCGCGGACGCACCGTTCGATTCTGGCGTAGCTCTGATCGAACACGGAGTCGTCGCATTTCCACGGATCCTTGATTGTGCGGCCTTCTATGGGTTGCGGGTCCAGGTCTCCCAGGACGAGGATGGGCGGAGCGGTCTGGCGGAATCGGGCCTGAATTCCTCGCTTTTGCTGCGAGGACATGACGACCACCAGGCTCGAGCCCTGGACGAGCTCTGTCGTAAACAGTTTCGACCGATGTGCGGAGAGGTCAATGCCGGCGCGATTGGCGGCGGAGAGGGCCTCGGGCGGCGAGCCGCGATCGGGGCCAATGAAGCCGGCGGAATCGACGGGGAACGCGGTGCCGGCAGCTCCGGGGAGTGCGCGCGCGAGGGCATGCTCGGCGTATGGGCTTCGGCAGATGTTTCCGTGACAGAGCACGAGAATGGGCCCGGGTCTGACGCTTGAGGCGATGAGGCGCTTGCTGGCGGCGCGTCGGAGGGGGTGGAGGGCGCGCTCGATCAGTCGGAAGATGAACATCGATGAATAATAAGAAGAATGGCCACCCGTTTGGCGGTGGCCATTCGACTACCTGTTGAGCCGAGGCTCAGGTCAGGAATTAGGCAAGCTTGCTGGCAGCGCGGCGACGAGCAACCGGGATGAGACCGACGAGGCCCGTGGCGAACAGGGCGACGGTGGCCGGTTCCGGCGTGTCGGTGATACGAGTGGTGATGTGACCAGAGACCGGGGAGTTGCCGAGCTTACCAAGGCTGAGGTTGTCGACCGTCAAAGTCGCGAAGCCCGAGTGAGTGAAGCCACCGCCCGTGGTGCCGCCATTGGTGAAGGCGAAGGTCACCGGCGAGCCAAAGCTGATGACAATACCGCCGTCAACACCGACAACAGACCCAGTGATCATCGCGTCGTACAGCTCGGTAGAGCCAACAGTAGGCGTACCGGCGAATGAACCAACTGGCAGCAACGTCGAGGCGGGGTTGAAGAAGAACTCGAGCTGCAGCTTTGTTCCGATCGCGGGAGTGTAGTCGCCACGGAGCATGACATTTCCAAAGCTACCGGATGTTCCGCTGCCCGGGAACGAGACGAGGTTGGCGAACGTGGTGCCGTCGAAACCGTCCGCGGTATACTGGAAGGGACCGCCGACGCCATCGGTGGCCGCGAACGGCGCAGTGGTGACCGATGCGCAGGGGGCTCCGGTGGTGAAGCAGCCGAACACGGCACCGTGGAACTCGATGTTCTGCGCCGACAGCGACGCGGTGATGCCCAACATGCTTGCGGCAGCCATGCCGAGCATTTGGCGGGAAATCCTCATACTAACTCCTAGCGTTGGTGGAAATGTGGGTTGACTCGAAATGTTCTCGACCGGGCCAACCCGGTGAGGGTGACGATCCGCCAAACGAAGCCGTCGTCGGGAACCTCAATAGCAGGTGGCATGCCGGAGTTGGCTTCTGGTTGTGCCGGCGATCCGTTAGGCGAATCATGCTGCCAGTGCTACCGTGTAAACCGTTGCGGAACATCAGCTAAGGTGATTGCGATCGACCTGCGATTTATCGAGAGTTTGACGCTGGACCCAGTTCGCGAAACTCGCTCCGCATGTTGCAGTGTGGCGACTACTCCACAACTCTGTTGCACGGACTCACGGGGCCTTTGTGACGGCGCTTACGAACGCCACTTTCGAGGGATCCAAACGACCTTGCGGGAGGGCGTGATTGACGTCATGCAGAACCTTCTCGGAGATGTCCACACCGACCGAATCCGCCGCCGCGACAGCCCGTCTGATATCGCTTTCGCTTGCCGTCGTTGCGGGCGGGTTGACCGGCACCATTACACGAACGAGCGCCTCCTCCGTATGCCCCGCGATCGCCGCGTCACGCAGAAGGTTCCACTTCACCGTGTACTCGTTCGCGACCACCCGCCCGCGACCCTGGTACCAGTAATACACGACCGCCATCTCGCGGTCGTGCTTTAGCTCGTACCGGTTGACGACATGCTGAGCGCCGTCGACCGCGATCACGGCCGTCCCGGCGGTCAGGACTTCCCAACCCGCGCCGGGCAAACAGTTGCGCGGCGAGTGAATCGTCTTGCCCTGCGTCTGCCGATCGTAATACGACACGAACGTCGTGAAAATCGGCACGGTGTCCTTGTAATAGACCCGGGCGACATAATCCGTGTTTCCAAGCAACTTTCGAGACTCGTCGTCGATCGTCTGCTTCTCGATTCGATAGCCCTTGATGTCCCCGAGAATTCCCTCGAGCGGCGCCGCCAGCGGCACCCTCGATTGTGTCCTCATGTTCAACATGAAGGCGCAACCGACAAGTAGAATAGTGGCAGGGATATACGCTTTTACGTCAAGCATCTTCAACGACCTCCGTGAGCGCCGGATGTTTCCAGGCCTCGTACTTGTTTTCGGCGAACAGCTCGATCCACGCCAGCACCCCCAACAACGACATCGAGACGAGGAAAAGCAACCATCCCTCGGTGATGTGCATGAACCCCTGGCCGAGCGCCGGATCGACGAAATACACGAGGAACCCCGTCAAGAACACGCGGACGCCGTTCACCACGATCGCGATCGGCACCGCCATCAACACGAGAAGAATCCTGGCGAGCGGCGTGCGAAGCACCATCGCGCTCATCAAGACGCCGACGCTCAGGAGCGCCGTCAGCGACCGCAAACCGCTACACGCTTCGGTCACGAAAAGCTCATGGCCAGGCAACCGGATGACGTTGCCATCGAGCCGCATGGGCACGTTGCGCCAGTGCAGCAGCGCTGCCCCCATCTTGGACGCGCGGAACTGGAGCGGAAGCGCCATGGCCTGCGTCACGAGCTCGGGCAGCGGAATCGAAAGGCTCCCCAGCACGAACGGCAGCCACCAATGCAGCACCTGTCGCAGGCCGTAGCCGTAGATCGTCAGCCCGACGATCGCCATCATCATCGACGCGCGCATCGAGAACAGCTCGGCCGCCAATCCCGCCGCGGAGCGGACCACCACTGCCACCAACAGCACGGCGATGCCGAGTGGCCGATTGGGTGCAGCGCCCGCGCGGATTCCCGACCGCCATGCGAGCCAGACGGAAACCGGTGCGAGAAGAAGGCCGTGTCCCGCCTCGGGCGAGTTCCACCAGTCTTTCGTCAGTCCGATGAACGGTTGGACGAAGAGAACCGCAAACGCGATCGCGGTCAGGACGACCGGAGCGACGTCCGTGATCGCATACGAGTCGCCGATACCGAGCGCGTTTCGAATCTCGATGGCGACGCGCTTTGCGTCCTCCAGATAACCGCCGCCCGGCGCGGGTACGACGGTCGCCGGCGCGGGAGCGCTGTTGTCAATTTCCATGCATTCCGCAACTCAAGTTGAGAGCGGCGGAGACACTCCGCCGCATCCTACACAATATCGCCGAATCGTCAACTTTGCGAGGATTTGTAAGTGTGGTGCAGCGAATCGTTGCTGACGGTGACAAGCGTCACAAGCCCAACGTGCTCAATCAGACCGGCGAGTGTCAGCCGCTGATTTCAAGGAGAATACTCGCGGAACTGCGAACGCGGACTGGAGCGGAATTGGGCGGACGGACGCGGAGACTGCGCTCAACAGGAAAACCGCCACAAGCGATTTCAGTACAAAAAAAAACAATTGAATGGGTCTTTTTGAACGCGCCTGCTCGAATGCAGTCTCGTCGACGCATTTATTCTCAAGGGTGTTGCTCTGAACGGTGTTGCTTTGAACGGTGTTGCTTTGAACGCGGTCTCTGCGTCTGTCCGCTTATTCCGTTCCATTCTGCGTTCGCCCTTTGGTGTCACCCACCGAGACGACAACCGCCGGCATCGTGCAAGCGGATCGCCAGGACGAACTCCGGTTCAGATTACAGGCCGTAGCACAACGCCCCGGTGAAATTCACGAATTGCGACTGGAGGTTTCGCGGGCCGACGTTCTGTTCGTTGAAGGCCACGTTCGCGAAGTAGATGCAGGCCTGATCATCGTTGGCCGCATCGTAACCGTTTGCCCCTTCGGAACGTCGACGGTGCATGTCTTCGTTCCGGTACCGCTGGAGCACTTCGAGTCCTGGAAAGTGAGTTCTGCCCGGTGTCACGAATAAAGATCACGGCGGCGCTGACGGCGAAAGAGCGACATAGTTCCCTTGACGCACAAGCCTCTAACTTGTACGGTACAATTGTACAAGTTACCAACTGGCAGTTATACGGGCCCGAGGGCGAACCGATGGGAACAGCGAGCTATAGCCACCTCCGCGAGCATCTCGCCGATGTGTGGGACAGTGTCGAAGACACGCAGGAACCGGTCATCGTCTCACGGCGCGGGCATCAAGACATGGCAATGCTGCCGGCCGACGAGCTCGCGAGTCTTCAGGAGACCGCTCATCTCATGCGTTCTCCCAAGAATGCTCGTCGTCTTCTCGAGGCGATCGCTCGGGCGAACAATGGTGAGGGCGAGGTGGTCGACCCGCGAGTACTGCGCGACACACTGGGCCTCACCGACTGACAAGACAAGGACGCCCAGCGGGCCGACGATGTCGGGAAAGAGAGGCCAGCGCGCAAGCGGAGGAGGAGAGCCGCAGAAGTCGCGTGCGTGCGTCCTCGATTCAGATTTTCGCGAAGATCTCGAGTGGTGGGTAAATACGCAGCCGAGGGTCGCCGGTAGGCTTCTGTCTCTGATGGAGGCGGCGCTTCGTAGTCCATTTTCCGGGATTGGGAAACCGGAACCTTTGAAGCAACTCGGCCCAAACATCTGGTCGCGACGGCTCACGGCCGAGCATCGCATGGTTTACGTCGTCTACGCTGATCGCATCGTCTTCGTGCAGGGCCGATACCACTACTAGGTACGCCGTACTTAGGGACGTCCGTTTGTCCGCCTCGCTGAGTCCAAATGCATTGAAGAAGGATCCGGAGCAGCGAGCAAACCAATGAGTCGGAAGCAGTTTGAGTAAGAAGTTACTCACGGGCGAACCGTCCTCCTTCCGCCGCGTCGGTTACTTCTTACTACCACTGCTTCCGACTCGTCGGTTGCTCGCTGCTCCGGATTCCTCGTCTCGGTTTTGGACTTTCGAGGCGCGCAACTGAAAACTCTGCTCCGCCACCGCTCGGACCGGGCCAGGTCAGAACTCGCCGACTGACCACTCATCGACTCTCGAAGTCCCCGACGAGAGCTCCGACGGGTAATGAAAGGTCAACGCCCGCCGGCCGTTTAGAGGACCTATCGGAATGGCCATAAAAACGAGCCAATCACCCGCAAGTGATTGGCCCGGAGATAGCAGGGGCGGGACTCGAACCCGCGACCCCGGCATTATGAGTGCCGTGCTCTAACCAGCTGAGCTACCCTGCCCCGCTCCAATTCCCTGCGTCGGCATTCGACCGCTCGATCGCCAAGGAACACCCAATATCACAAAATTTCACCACCAAAACAACACGGCCAGCCCTCTCGGACCGGCCGAATTGTTCAACGCATCATAGCGGGGGCGGGATTTGAACCCGCGACCTTCGGGTTATGAGCCCGACGAGCTACCAGGCTGCTCCACCCCGCGTCAGTACGCTGAATCTAGACCCACGATGGGGAGTGTCAAGGTTGCAAGCGATATACAACCTCCTTGTCGCCCCGCACCATGCCAAACACTTCCCTCGCAATTCGCTCCTGCGTCGCCGGATCGTGCTCGACCGCACTCTTGTATCGAGTCAGTGAATCGACGATGTGCCGCAGCGAATCCACCGTGCGGTTGACTTGAGCCAATTTCGTGCGCTCTCGCATCAGATCGGTCGTGCCGTACTCTCCGCCCTGGATCCCGAAAACGACGGCGACGCCGACGAGCACGACGGCGCCGATTCTGAGAACGAGCGAGCTCGCCTCAGATGCCATACAAGGCGCCGCCAGGGAATTCGGCGGCGGCGCCCAACTGTTCTTCGATCCGGAGCAGCTGATTGTACTTGGCGATACGATCGGTGCGGCTCGCCGAACCCGTCTTCATCTGACCCACGCCCGTCGCGACCGCGAGATCGGCGATGAACGTATCCTCGGTCTCGCCGGAGCGATGAGAGATCACTGATAGGTACCCCGCCGACCGCGCCATGTCGATCGCCTCCAGCGTTTCGCTCAACGTCCCGATCTGATTCACCTTGATCAGGATCGCGTTGCCGACGCCGTTCTCGATGCCGCGCGCGAGACGCTCGGTGTTCGTCACGAAAATATCGTCACCCACGAGCTGGCACCGTTCGCCGATCGCGGCCGTCAGCTTCGCCCAACCGTCCCAATCGTCTTCCGCCAAACCATCTTCGATCGAGACGATCGGATACTCATTGATCCAGCGCGTATACAGCTCGATCATTCCGTCGACGTCGCGCGTGCCGACGCCGCTCTTCTTGAACGTGTATGAGCCGTTCGAATACAGCTCGCTCGCGGCGGGGTCGAGCGCGAGCGCGATCTCCGTACCGGGCGCATACCCGGCGGCTTCGATGGCTTCGAGGATCACCTTGATGGCTTCTTCGTCGTCCTTGAGATCGGGAGCGAATCCGCCTTCGTCCCCCACGCCGGTCGCCAGCTTTCGCTTCACGAGCACCTTTTTCAACGAATGAAAAACCTCCGCGCCCATGCGCAACGCGTCGCTGAACGTGTCGGCGCCGACGGGCACGATCATGAACTCTTGAAAGTCGACCGTGTTCGTCGAGTGCGCGCCGCCGTTGAGAATGTTCATCATCGGAACGGGAAGCACGCGCGCCAGCGGACCGCCGAGATAGCGGTACAACGGCAGGCCGGTCGTTTCCGCGGCCGCACGCGCGACGGCGAGCGACACGGAGAGAATCGCATTCGCCCCGAGGTTCCCTTTGTTTGGCGTGCCATCGAGCTCGATCATCGCGCTGTCGATGCCGAGTTGATCGGTGGCTTCCATGCCGCGCAGCCCGGGGCCGATCATTTCGATGACGTTCTGCACCGCGCGCTGCACGCCTTTGCCGAGGTAGCGGTCCTTGTCGCCGTCGCGCAGCTCGACCGCTTCATGCTCACCGGTGCTCGCGCCACTCGGCACCGCGGCGCGGCCCATCACGCCGTTGGACAGAATGACGTCGGCTTCGACGGTGGGGTTGCCGCGGCTGTCGAGAATCTCGCGGGCTTTGATGTCGGAGATGGTAATCATCCCGAACGCTAACGGAGGCTAGGCCTGCTTCGCCACCACCGGCTCATCGCTTTGCACTCCGTAGACGTCGGCGAACGTCCGAGCCATCGCCGACCATGATTGCGCCATGAGCTCGGATCGCCGGTCGTAGTCCATGCCTTCGGTCGAGATCGGCTCCAGGAAATGGAGGTCGACGACGCCGCCGTGCACCAGGAACGAGCCCTTCTTCATCACCTCTCGAGCCCCATGCACCACGGTCGGGACGATCGGCGCCTGCGCGGCGATGGCGAGCACGAATGGCCCCTTCTTGAACGGGCGCAGCCGGTAGTCATGTCCGCGCGTGCCTTCCGGACAAACGACGATCGCGCGCCCTCGGTACACCTCCGCCGCGGCAACCTTGTACGACTCGAACGCTTTTTTCCGATTCTCGCGATCGATGAACACGATGCCGGCGGCTTCGATGGCGAAGCCGAACAGTGGAATCTTTCTCAGCTCTGTCTTGGCGACGAAGCTGCACCATGGCACTTCGGCGGCGAGCGCGAAGACGTCGAACCAGCTGACGTGATTCGCGATGAAGACCGCGCCATGCTCGTGCAGCATCCGCTCCGGGTTGTGCACACGGACGCGCACGCCGGCCGCGAAATTCACCGTCCGCGCCCACAGCCGAATGCATCGCGAATAAATCGACGCTGGGCCCTGAGGAATTCCAAAAAGGCGCGCGACGAGGACGACCGGTCCGAGCAGGATCGTCATGACGAACGCCGCGATTGCGACGAAGAAAACTCTCATCGCGTCGAAAAGTGATCGTATCCGGCGACGGCGGCAACGCCCCGTCCGCGAAGCACGACGTGCCCGGAATTTCCCGCGTGCACTTCGCCGATTCGGGTGAGCGGCACGCCAAAGCGC